>JBDRSV010000001.1:0-63492 GCA_043824495.1 Candidatus Aenigmatarchaeota archaeon
AGAATGGTTCTGTGTATCAAGTACTTCAGGATCATATGAAGCATACAGAATGGAAAATTGTAGCATTATAAACAACAATGCATGTGAATTTGGGTGCGAAGAAAATAGATGTGGCGCAGCTCCATTAATTGATACCAATTACATCGATTACGATTATCGAGGTTCAATGGATTTTAGTGAACGTCCTTTTAATTCTATCTCCCCCGGAAGATTTCAAATTTTAAGAACTGGGCAAACCCATAAAATAATGTATAGACCAGAAAGGTGGCGTTCTGACCCTTTCATGGACCCAGATAATACTGATTATTATTCACTTTATGATTATTACACTTTTTATTTGTCTGGTGTTGGATTAATTGGTTCAACTGATGAAAATGAAGTTTATTATTCTTGGAGAATTCCAGAAGAATTAAATGGACAAAAACTTGGAGGATATAATTATAGGATTTTAGTTTATGCTGAAGGCACAGATATTTTGCATGCAAAAAGTTATCCTTTTGATATTATTCCTGCGGGGGATGTAATGCCAACCTCCACTAGATTTAAGATTGGTGATAGAATAGAGTATTATTTAGAGAGTGGCCAGGATCCAAAAATGGCACAATTTGGTTCTGGGACTATTGTTGGAGGACCTAAATTAAATGAAAATGAAAATTATTGGATGTGGAATATAAGTTTTGATAGTTCTCCTGGAACAAGTAGCTGGAAAGGTGAAGGAGCTCTTGATTTTTTGTATCGGGGCTATGATACAGAGCCTTTAACTGAAGATAATTGGAATTACGCTGACTCAGTATTTTTAGATAAAGATGTTCGGCTACAAAATACAGAGGGGTCTGGCACTATTTTAGCAAAAACAGGGCAAAAAGCTTCTCTATTGGACATGAAAATAGTTAATGACGAGTTGTGGTTTAAAATAAAATATAATTATTATGATAGGGGAGAAGGATGGGTTAAAGCAGATATTTTGCGTAAGTTAGTTGGAGATTCTTCAAGAATTATATATACCCTTTTAGAGTATCAAGAAGAGCTTCAAAAAGGAAGCTCTCAATGGATTTCATTCAGAGTTGGGATAACTGGAGTGGCATATAACTCGCCAGTTGCATGGATTGATTGGGGGGACGGAACTGAATTAGAATGGAAATCTTGTAGTAATTATTTAAAATTGGCAAGAGATTGTGCTCTAGTTCACCAATATACTAAAACCGGAACATACACAATAAAGCTTGCTATATCAGATAGATATAATGGAAGAGTGGAGGATACATTAATAGTAAATGTTGTTGGTGAAAGTGATAAGTTTAAAGTTGGAGACAGAGTTAAAACAACTAGTTATGTAAAAACTAAATCAGTGCCTAAAGAAGGTAATGCTTATAATCGGGGTGTTTATGAGGTAGGATCTACTGGAAAGATAACAAAAAACGCAATACAATCAGGGATTGTTTTTGATTCATCGGGAAATGTTGATGAAGGCAAAGGATTTAACTGGTATTGGTATGTTGACTTTGATGGTAATGGTGTTGAGAACAGTGATTATGATGGGTGGGTGGATGAAGACAATTTAGCTAAGATTAATGAAGTTGTTAATGCTAAATTTGAGATAGGACAGAGGGTGTTTACAACAACATCTGTAAGTGTTTATAGTTCTACAATTGAACCTTGGTTTTCCATGGCAAATAATGTTATAGACACCAAAGTTGCTGGTTCTGAGGGAACAATAAGAAGTTATTATGATGGTCCTGAAGGAAAATTTTGGAAACTAGATTTTCCTTATCCTCATGAAGATGGCTGGATTGCAGAAGAATTTTTAGAGGCAGCTTAGAGAAATGACAAGAATCCAAGAAGAAACTGTCCCAGTTATCTTGTATTTAGATTTAATTAGAGTTACAGGAGAAGGAAAGACAGTAGAAATCGGCTTCAAGAAAGTTTAAGTTCGGGTAAAACTAATTATAATTGATGAAAGTAACAATAACCACAGAGAAGAAAGATCTTACTTTTTTGGTTATAGCTGTGATTATAGTTGCAAGTGTAGGTTTTGTGATAGCAACTAATCCTTCACCCGAATTAACAGCTAATGTGATTGCTGATAAGATAAGTTTTCAGTCAGCCCCTGGTTTTGAACATTATGACACTTTTGAAGTAGATTTTGGCAACTGGACTAATGTTGCTGGAGATGATTTTGATTGGACACGTTTTTCAGGGAGTACGCCATCTGGTCAGACAGGCCCCACATCAGCTTATGAAGGAACTTGGTATATATACACGGAAGCATCCTCAAACAACCCATCCAGAACTGCAATTGTAGAGAGTCCTGTAATAGATTTTGATTCATACTTGAGTGAACAGATAAAATTCCGATATCATGCTTATGGTAGTAATGGAGGAATGATATATTTAGAGGTTCAGGATGGAGTAGGAGGCTGGACTACACTATGGTCTACGAGTATCGGTATTTCTAATGTTTGGCAGGTATATACCCAAGACTTATCTACACAAACTGGAAGCAGCAAGAAATTGAGATTTAGAGTTGTTACAGGAACCGATTATCTCAGTGACTTTGCTCTCGATGCCATAAATATATCAAGTGTTGGAATTGATCCTTTTTGTGGTGACGGAACACAAGACCCAGGAGAAGAATGTGATGACGGATGTCTTGTAGGAACACCAAATGTTTGTGAAGTCGGAATAGATGATGGTGATGGATGCTCATATACATGCACAATAGAAGTTGGAGCTTCAGGGAACGATCCTGATCCCACTTTACCAACTCACCCATGGGATCAAGTATATTGCACTGATTGTATAACAGCTGGGAATATAGAGACTGGAGCTGTGGGAGCTCTTGAGATTGCATCAAGTGCTGTTGGTCAATCTGAGCTTCAAGCAAATTCTGTTGACTCCAGTAAAATAGTTGATAATAGCATTGGTTCTGCCGACATTGGAACAGGAGCTGTTGGAACTGATGAAATAGCCGATGGAAGTATACAGGCTGATGATATTGCTGCAGGTGCAATACCCAGCAACAGTAATTGCCAAGTATATAGTTTCCAATCAGTCAATCTGGCTTTTCTAACAATACCATTTGCTGACATACAAAACATCTGTACATTCGATAACACATTCAGCGAGGGTTATTTGTGTGATGTTAAGATACTTTCACAACATCAAGGAGATCCTGATGCTATACTACAAATGTCAGGAGAAGGTTTGATGGCATTTGATGGCAGCCCTAAAAATGAATTCAGGGCTTACTATAATAACATGTTAAATCCAGACATCCTCCCAACAACATTCGCTACTAATGGCGATGGAATAGTATCTATTATATTAGGATTTCATGATAGTGGTGATGTTTGTGAACTTGATGATGGTGAAGCTGTAGGCACTGATGCTAATCGTGATATTTCATTAGTAGTACAGTCAGGTATAGCTACTCCATTGGATTGTAAAATAAAGATTTGTGGCTAGTTATATTTAGAGAAATATAAGTAATTATTATGATCAAGGTTGTGATTTTGACTGCTTTCTTATTTACATTCTTAGTTGTTTCTGGAGTGAACGGACAACTTTCTTGTGTTACTGTGGATGGGAATACAAATCCGTGTACTGATACTTTAGTTTTCAAGATGACAACACCGGACACAACAGAATCTCACGCAGAACTTCCAGGACAGACAAATTATGACTGGGAAGTTTGTTGTAGCGGAGTAGCTGGTTTAGGAAATGCATGTGATGGAAATTCTGATATTGTATTGAAACTATCTGGTGTGACGGATGCACATGTAGAAGAAGATACAGGAACTTCATATTCAACTGATGTTTGTTTAACTGCTCCTAATGGAGCTGATTGTGTTTATTACACAGATCCTAATCCATGTCCTGTGGATTATACTTGTGTGGCAAGAACTTCTGCTTCCACAGATGCACATGTAATGAATTGTACAACAACCACATATCCAATTAAAGTATGCTGCAGCGCAGCTGCGCTAGATGATGTTCAAACTCAAATAATTTCTCCGCCTGCAAGCTCTTGGCATAGTACAGATTTTCAGGTTGATGTTCAAGACATAAGAGCAGACCCATCAATGTGTGTTTACAGGGTATTCAACACAACTGATAAGACATATCCAATAGGGGCAGAATGGGCTTCTAGGGTATGCAATAGTGTTATTCCCAACATTCTTGTTGGACCTACTGGTTATTGTCAAGAAGAAGGTTTGGATACATGCACAGTCGAAGTAAATGCTACTAACACAACAACAGGAAACAGCGCGACATACAATAGAAGCTTCGGTATAGACTTGAGCGCCCCTACAATTTCAATAGAAATAAATTCTGCTGATGTTTACACAAATGATACTATTGTGACGTTGACTCTAACACTCCCAGATGATATAGCTGGATGTAAATATTGGAATGAAGGGGATGGAGAACCTGGAACTTGGAACATATCTAATTGTCAGACATCTAAATCATGGACTTTGAATGTAGGAGATGGAGCGAAAACTGTACACTATAAAATAAAAGATGTTGGTGGATTTGAAGTTGAAGCAACTGATATTATAACTCTGGATACAGTTAAGCCAAACTGTGCTTTGGATCCGCCACTTGGACAATGGAGTGACATTCCATTTTATATAAATTGGACAGGCAATGATGCTTCTGGCATAGCAAATTATTTTGTGGAGATAAATGATGGTGTATGGAAACCATTTGATGATCCTTCAGTAATTTGTAATAATCTTTCATATGATGGAGGAGAGTGCTTCTTGGGAGATGGGAATACCTATGATTTCAGATGTTCTGCCATTGATGGAGCTCTAAATCTTGGAGATCCATCTCCAATTAATACAACTACTGTAGACAACACTCCTATAATCATAACTGTATTTAATGTATCAGAATGGGTAGGATCTGCATCTGAGTACTGGAGAGGGACCATGAATTTTGATAATAATTGGGATGCACTCGAAGCAGGTTCTGGAATAAAATGTTACACTTTCCAATGGTCTTTGGATGAAAACAATTGGGAGAATGTAGTTTATAATGCATTAGGAGATCACACTGGATGTACAACACTGAAGAATGTTACGTTTGGTCCTGATTATGGTCCTGTTTTCCCTATTGCAACGCAAGAATCTGAAACATATTTCTTCAGGCTAAATGCTGAAGATAACGCAGGACGTGTGAGTGATTGGGAATATGGAAACACTACAATAGACTTAACATATCCTACAATAAATCTTGGTGCCACTTTCGGACCTGGAGTAAATATAATTTCTCTCGGACAAGATATGATATCTGGTGTTGATACACATGTCATAGAATGGAGATCATCTTTTGGGGTAGGATCTAAGTCATGTAACTCTGCGCCTGCATGGGGAGGTGTAAGCACGTGCACAGAAAGTGTTAACCAAGTGTCAGCTTTAACAGTGAATTCTACTGTTGTTGATAGAGCAGGCAATTCTGTTTTCAGAGAAACTGTTGTAGGAACTCCTATTAATTTTGATGTTCACAGTCTGAATCTTGTTTTAGGAGATTCTTTTCTGATGAGAGTTAATGTGAGAAACATAGAAGATGATATTGCTAATATTACGCTTAGTTTAGATGGAACATATCCTCAAGGACTAGTTAACTTCAAGGATGTTGGAACATGGAATTATAGTATAACTCCTGATGGAAGAGAATTGAATATAACAAACGCAGAACCAAACACAGAGATGGTATATTTCATTGAACTCTTCTCATCTGATGTTTATTCTGGAACAAAAACTTTGATAGTTGATGCTAGAATTTGGGATCCTTTCACAACAACTGGAAATGACACTGCAATAATAGGAGTTTCATATCCATCAAGTTTTTCTGGATTGAATGATATAGCCGCTGTTATTCTCATCTTAATTTCAGTTGGCATGTACTCTAGAATCAATCGAAGAAAACAGACATAACTAGTTCTGCTTTTCCTTTGTAAAAATGATCTTTCAGTTTTGCTTCTTCTTGGAATCCCATTTTCTTATAGAACTCTTGAGCTCTTTTATTATCTTCATGCGTCATTAAGTAAATCTTTCTTAGCTTGAAACCCTTTCTTCTGTAAAAATCATTTGCTTCTTTCACCAAAAACTCGAATAGAAGTTTAGCTATCCCCTTTCCTCTAAAATCAGGAGAAACAGCTATTCTATCCATTTCAGCTAACATGTGCTTAGGTAAACCATGTATTTGATAGCTTGCAATTCCTATTATTTTATCATCCACTTCAGCTACCACAAAATTATATTTTTTGTGTGTCTCTTCAAGAAAAACACGAACACCTTCTTCAACCGTATCAATATTGTATGCTTCTTTGAGAAGTTCTGCTATTCCTCTCATGTCTCTTTCTTTAGCTACTCTGATTATTGGAGCCTTCATGTAAATTAGTTAGACGAGAAGGTTAAATTGTTAACCGTCCCACAGAATCTTTAAATATCTCCTCTACTTACTATAATTTGGTGATTGTATGACTAAGATCAAAACATACGGTGATGTAGTTCATCTTGAACAATGATTTTCTTAGCTCAAGCACTCCAAATTCTAGAAAACTCCGCATAGATTCTAAAGGTCGCATAAGTATACCAGCAGACTTAAGACGCTCTTTCGGTTTAGAAGGAGAAGTAGAACTTATTTTCGATATTGAGAAAAACATGTTACTTTTAGTTCCGTTGTATGGTCGCAATGGTGTAATGGTTAGCACAAGGGCTTGTGGAGCCCTTAGTCTGGGTTCAAATCCCAGTTGCGACCCTAAGGGAGGAGATTATGAAAGAAAATCTTAAAGAGTATCCCCACAGGAGAAGAACTGAAACAGTATAGGATTGACATGAACCTGAAAAAAATAAGACTGAAACTAAGTAGAGGAGATATCGATGAAAATGAATATAAGAACGATTTGATCCTATTGGGAGTTTATGTTACATCAGGAATGGGATGATAATATTAAAAAAATTAGATGGAAAAATTAAGGAGTTAATATGACGATAAAATTAGATGGGAAGAGCTTGACCGTAGAAGACCTGGTCAAAGTTTCTAGGGAAGACGAGAAAATAGAAATCGCTGGAGATTCTAAAGACAATATAAGAAAAAGTAGAGCCATAGTAGAGAGAATGTTCGAAAAAGGAGAACCTGCATATGGCATAACAACAGGTATTGGTGAACTCGCAAAAGTAATGTTAACTAAAGAACAAGCGCAAGAATTCTCAAAATATCTCATTTACAGTCACGCAGGTGGCTATGGAAAACCTGTAGAGAGAGATAGCGTCAGAGCAGCTATTGTATCTAGACTTAACACTTTATCTAAAGGAATGTCTGGTGTGAGATTAGAAGTAGTTGAATTTATCGCAGAGATGATCAATAGAGGCGTTACTCCTGTCATGTATCCTGCATCTGTTGGAGCATGTGGAGATTTAGCTCCATTATCACAAGCTATGCTTGTTCCAATGGGAGAAGGAGAAGCATACTATAAAGGAGAAAAATTATCTGGACTGGAAGCATTAAGACGAGTAGGATTGGAACCTATAAAATATGAGATAAGAGACGGTTTAGCTGTAATCAACGGATCCCAATTAACAGCTGGTATGGGAGCATTAGAAATCTATGATACTGATTTGCTAATCAAAACTTCAGAAGTTGTTGCGGCAATGAGTTTCGAAGCATTGAAAGCTGTTACCAAAGCATTTGATGAAGACTTGTTAAAAGTAAGAGGATACGAAGGCGGAATAAAATGTGCTCGAAATATAAGAAGATTGATAGAAGGATCACAAATCCTAGTTAAGCAAGAAAGAGTTCAAGATGCATACAGTATTAGATCCACACCACAGGTATTGGGATCAGTTAAAGATGCTCTAGCTTTCGCTAGAAAACAAATAGAAATAGAAATTAATGCTGGAGCAGATAATCCATTATTTATTCCTGATGGGAAAGATGGAAAATATATAGCTGGCGCAAACTTCCAAGGAACGCCTATAGCATTACCATTAGAATTACTCGGAACATCAGTAACAGTATTATCCGTCATTTCTGAAAGGAGACTCAACAGGTTGGTAAATCCTAACTTAAACGAGGGATTACCAGCATTCCTAACAAAAATGAGTGGTATGCATTCAGGTATAATGATACCACAATACACAGCTGCATCACTTGTTTGTGAGAATCGTGTATTATCAACTCCTGCAGCAGTTGGATCCATTCCAACAGCAGCTGACCAAGAAGACTTTGTCAGCATGGGAACAAACACAGCAATTAAAACTAAGACGATAATTGACAACTCATTTGCCGTTGTTGCAATTGAATTATTGGCCGCTGCTCAAGCTCTGGAACTTAGGGGAGGAGAACCATCAAAGGCTGTTAAAGCTGTATTTGATGTGGTTAGAAAATATGTTCCATTCCTCGAAGAAGACAGACCACTATACCCTGACATAGAGAGACTAGCCATGGTAGTAAAAAGTGGTGAAATTCTAGAAGCTGCAGAGAATGTTATAGGTAAACTAGAATAGTTATATCTAATAAAATCTAAGGAGTAATTATGCAACCACCTAGAGGAACTCGAGACTTCATGCCAGAAGAAATGGTGAAAAGAAACTATATGTTTAGAACTATCTCTGAAGTTTTCGAGAGTTTTGGTTTCAAGCCTTTGGAGACTCCTGCTTTTGAATCATGGGAATTACTTGCAAAGAAAGGTGGAGGAGGAGACGAAGTCAAAAATGAAATTTATTATTTCAAGGATAAATCAGATAGAGAACTTGGATTGAGATTTGATTTAACTGTTCCTATGACCCGTGTTGTGGCAAGCAATCCACAACTACCAAAACCATTCAAGAGATATCAGATTGGAAGAGTGTGGAGATATGACAGACCTCAAGCTGGACGCTTCAGAGAATTCTGGCAAGCTGATGTAGATGTAGTTGGTTCTGCAAGCATGAAAGCTGATTCTGAATGTTTATTAGTAGCTGTGAGAGCTTTGGAAGCTCTTGGTTTCCAGAAATTTGTTGTCAGAGTAAACAACAGAAAAATTCTGAATGGATTAATAGAACTTGTCAAAATAAAGGACAGGGTTGGTGTTTTCAGGAGTTTGGATAAGTTGGAAAAGATTGGAAAGAAAGGTGTTATGGAAGAACTTTCATCCAAAAATGTTTCTAAGAAGGATGCTGAGAAGTTATTTAGTTTAATAGAATTGAAAGGAAAACCAGATGATATGATTAAGAAGGGGAGAAGCTTGCTCAAAGGGATCAAGATAGCTGAAGAGGGAATGGATGAACTAGAAACAATGATTACAGAGGCAAAGATGTATGAAATTTCAGATTACATAATATTTGATTTCAGTCTTGTCAGAGGATTAGACTATTACACAGGTCCTATATTCGAAGTATTTGAAAAGGGATTTGAGAATTTAGGATCCATATCAGCTGGTGGTAGATACGACAAAATGATCGGAATGTATGGTAGAGACACACCAGCTACTGGTATTTCTCTGGGAATAGAAAGAATTTACGAGATTATGAAAGAGAGAAAAATGTTCAAAACTTCTGGTGTTACTAAAGCATTTGTTTTGTGCATGAATGACAGTGTAAGAAAGGACGCTATCAAACTATCCCAAGAACTTAGAAAAAACAATATAAACAATGAGATAGACTTGATTGGAAGAGATTTTAGAAAACAGTTAGATTATGCTAATTCTACAAACATACCATTCGTGGTTTTTGTGGGTGAAAAAGAAGTCAAAACTAAGAAATTCACTCTAAAAGACATGAAATCGGGAAAACAAGAGTTATTCAGCTTACAAGATCTTATTAAGAAGCTTTAGCTTTTTTATGAGCTCGACCAATTATATACTATGTGTATATACGGTAAGAGAAAAGCAGTTAGTTTAACTCTAGGTATATTAGTTATAACTGTTGCTCTTGTTTCTGTTTTTATGATATCTAATGCGAATGCACACGATCTAGGTATTGAAGTTTTTACCATAAATAGTTGGGATGTAGAAACTGGGAATCTTGACGTTTTAGTAACTCTCAGTTGGACCATCAGAGAGAGTGGCTTTGAAATAAGGTATGCCAATGCTCCTTTGGGTTCTTCTTTCTGTAATAGTAATGATGACGATCTGTGGACTGAGTGGCTACCTATGCCTATTGGTTCTCCATTAAATATACAATGGAATTTATTAGAAGGGGAATCAGGTGAGAGAACTGTTTGTATGGAGGCTAGACACAACGAGTTCGGTATACACGATTATCAAAGCAGAAGTGATTCTATAATATATGATTCTCTCCTAAGTGGAGAAATTATTAATTTTGAAATAAATAACGGGAATTTCGAAACTTGGGAGTTAGATGTAAGTCTAGAAGTTGAGAGGAACACATATCTACCTGATTATGTAATAAGATATGGTGAATTTATTGGAGATGGTAGCTGTGATAATGTTCAATCTTTTGATTGGTCACCGTCGGAGCCTTTAACTTCGAGGGTAACTATTAGTGATTGGACTCTTATGGAAGGACCTTCAGGATACAGAACAGTTTGTGCACTAATGTTTCATATAACTGACCTGGAAAGAGTTGTTCAAGAAGTTTCAGATAAGATATACTACAATGCGCCAATAGAATCTTTTGTAATAAATGATGATGATGTTAAAACACACTCTCTGGATGTTGAATTAGATCTCATATGGAATGAAGTTAGTGATATTGGTTATTTTGTGAGATTCGCGAATGATGATACAGGATTCATAGAGCACTGTGATTTTGGTGTAGAAATGTATTCAGATCCTATTCCTTTTGACGGCACTGTTGAAAATTACCCGTGGACACTTGCTTCAGGAGGAGATGAAACAAAAATTGTGTGTGCACAAATAGGTTATTTGAGCGGAGAATCATTCTCTATTGAGAGAGTTGCAGTTGATGATATATTATATGATGAGTTTGTAACAAATCCTGAACTTCCACAATCTTGTGGAACTGACATGGTTTTGGTAATGGACAGTTCTGGAAGTATAGACGCACTCGAGTTAGATCAGATGAGGAACGCATTTCAAATATTTCCTCAACATTTTATGCCAGCCACACCAACTGAAATAGCTTTAGTCGATTTTGACACTCATGTTGAAGTCATTCAGGTGTTCACAGATAATAAAAATACTATTCAGAATGCTATCAATAGTCCTTCTATTACTTCTGGTGGAAGCACAAACTGGGAAGCCGCTTTAATAGAAGCGCATAATTTATTTCCACACAGAGACAATCCAAATCTGATTATTTTTGCTTCCGATGGAAATCCTAATGTGTGCTATGATTGTCCAGGCGATGCTTTCCAACAGGCACTTGACCTTGCGATAGACGCAGCAAATGATATAAAAAGAGACGGCATCAGAATAATAACAATTGGCATCGGAAATCAGTTAACTCCCTGGAATTTAGAAGCTATATCCAGTCCTGATGCATTTTACACATCTGATTTCGATACTCTCGCTGATGATTTAGCTACATTAGCTCTTGAACTCTGTGGAGGAGTTGACACAATTATAACAGCTCCACCAGAAGGTGAATGGCAAGGCAATGATTTCTTTGTTTATGTAGAAGATCACAGTCTTCTTGACAGACCTCTAGCAGATCTTTCATGTGAATATATGGTAACAAGTGGAGCAGCTGTAACTGTTCCATGGTCATCAAGAGTTTGCAATGACACAATCGAATTAACTGTGGGTAACACACCTGGATTTAATTGTTATACTCAGGGATTTGAAACATGTGGAATCCGTACTAGAATGACTGACACTATGAGAGATAATGTAGATGAGGATTCCAGATATTTCAGCATAGATTCCATGGAACCATCATTCACTGATTTTAGTTCTGATAATTGTGCTTACGTAGATGTTAATGTTTGTTGGGTTAGAGAGGGAGATCATACGTATCACAACATAGAACACACAGACACTGGGACTTTACCAGATAAACAATACTTATCATTCACTCTTGATGGGTGCCAACCAGGCAATTGTGGTCTACCATGGGATGCATATGAAGTCAGATCTTATGATATTGTCCACTTATCTGGAGGTGGAACAGACGGATTCTTTGATGTAGAAACTCCTGATTTCGTTAATGATGCGTACATGAATATAGAAGGAGCTTGGTGCCTTTCTGGCGATTGTTCAGGACCAATTGCAAGACAAGAATTCCTTGTTACTGCTGGTAATGTCGATGAAGATTTCTTAATATGGGTTGATGTATATGACAGAGCTGGAAACAATATTGGTTTCACAAGCACTAATTCATGGTACAAGCTAGATAATTCACCACCAGAAATTTCAATAAACATAGCTGGAACTGAAACATATTCAAGAGATGTAACAATTGATTTGACTGCAATTGATAGAAGATCTGGTCTAAAAGAATGTAGAATAGGATATGATGATGGTACCTGGGATCCTTGGACAACTAATTGTAACATAGAAGAATTCCCAGTTCAACTAACCGCTGGTCTTGGTACAAAAACTATGTTTTTTGAAGCAGTAGATAATGTTGGTCATACATCTCAAGTAAGTGATGACATTGAATTGATTCCTCTTCCAACAGATCTCAGCATAATAATTGAAATAAATGATGGAGACGTTTACACAAACGATACCAATATAGTGTTAAATCTGGAGAGATCCTCAGATAATATAGTTGATTATAGATTATGGAATGATACAGAAACTCCAATACCATGGCCCGGTATTGGTATAGTAGGATTATCATGGACAGTTCCAGCTACATTAACTCCTGGTATTGATGGTGTTAGAACTGTATGGGCCGAGATTAGAAACACAACAGGTGGAACTGCTTTAGATAGTGACGGAATAACACTAGACATGACTCCACCAACATGTAGTGTTGATCCTCTTCCACAATTCATTCCTGACGAGAGCTTTGAGGTTAAATGGAATGCAAATGATGTTCTATCTGGAATGGCTGCAACAGGAGCTTTATTTAATCAGAGTTCAAGCTGGATCCAAATAGGAACATTTTGTTCTCAAATTTCTCATGGAATAGACGGTGGAACATACTCATGTGATTTCCCTGTTGGAGAAACTCGTTCCTTTAGATGTTGGGCAAGGGATGTTGCTGGAAATTATTATGAATCTATAGAAACTTCTACCACAACTGTGATATCAGGCACAGGTCCTATTGCTTATTTCACAGCTCTTCCTGACTGGATGAATGATTTGAAAAATGCATGGACAGGGGATGTTGATTCAGGTGATTATAAATTCACACTAGAATGGGATGTTCAGCCAGGACCGGGAACATTCACTTGTTTCGATGTTGAGTGGAGTAAAGACGGAACTAATTATTTCCCAATTGTTTATAATGCAGCAGGTGATGACACGACTTGTACAAATATCAAAAGTTTAGAATTTGGTTCTGGAAATTATCCTGAAAATTTAGCTGAAGGAACAAATTATCAATTTAGAGTAAGAGGTCATAATGATATTCCTATAACAGGAGAATGGTCACTAGAACACACAACATTAGATGTTAGTGGACCTATTCTCAACGTAAAGAATGTATTATCCAGTGTAAACACAACATCTAATGCAACTGATATGATTTCTGGTATTGCTTCTCATACAATAGATTGGGACACAGGAACCAGTGGTGGATTAGTAAACTGTCCTGTAACAGGTCCTGGTATAAGCAGTATATGTAATAATTATTTAGCATCAAATCGGGTTAAATTATTTGTAAAGGCTGTTGATTATGGCGGTCTTGAAACAACAGAAACTTTCTCTATAGGAAGTATGGTAGATTTCTTATTACAAGAACTTAGACTTGTTCTTGGTAGTAAACATAATCTAAAAGTTGTTGCAAGAAACATAGATCCTGTACAAACAGACATCACACTCAATCTCTATGGAAATTACCCTTTAGAACTTGTAAAATTCCTGAATGTAAGTTCACACGAAGATTTTGCTATAACAAATAATGGTAAGACAGCAACAATCTATAACATAGATAAAAACAAAGAAGCCGTATTCTTTGTTCAGGTTTCTTCTTCAGATCACGACGAGTATGGAAAATACTTAAAAATAAATGCAACTTCTGCAGAAGGTACTGAAGGATCAGATGAAATTCTTATTTACGTTTCATATCCTTCTCTTTTCCCTGGACTGAATGATATTGCTGTTCTGGTTCTAATAATCATTGCTGTTGGTATTTTCTACAGGAAAAACCGAAAAGAATGATATAAGAACTATTTTTATGGACTAAACTAATATATTATAGTATTATATGAAAGAAATAATATTGGTTGTATTTATTGTATTATTATCATTGTTCTTGTTCCCTCAGGCAAGTTTATCCGCTCCAATCATAGGATGTGGTAATGGTTATATTGACCCTGGGGACCAGTGCGAAACTATTGGACAATACCAGAATAAGCCTATGCACAATTGTATAGATTTTGGTTATGATGACAGTCATGGTTATCCTAATTCTCAGACGGTGACTCCATGCAATGGATGTGGATATGATACAAGTGTTTGCGGTTCTCTTTGGGGGTCAGCTGTTCAAGGACCTCCTCCAAGCGGAAGTTGTGGAGATGGTAGATTGAATCCTGGAGAACAGTGCGATCCAAGTTTACCACAAACCTTTAGCTGCGGCATGTTCGGCTTTCAGAGCCAGGTAAGTCCCGGGGCATATTGTGACCCTGTGACATGCCAGATAAATGTAGACAACTGCAGATATCCATGGCAGTGTAATATAGATGATTGTTATACAAACCTTGTAGGCGGAGCATCAAGAAATTCCAGGTGTGTATACGAGCTTGATCCAGAAACACTGAAAATACTACAAGAAGGATATCAAACGTGCGATGTTAATCCGGATGGATCTAGTCCTGGACTCGGTAACTTATACAAGAGATGGGATTATGAACTTGATAGGGAATGCTCAACTTATTTGCCTCCTCACCCAGATCAGGGAAGCGCAAATGTAAGTTTTGGTATCTGTCAGCCTACAGATTATTGTGATGATGCCCTGTCTCTGACTGAAGATATTCCATGCATCAAGAAATGCGAAACTGGGAATGATATTATAGGAAATTTTGATGGTATTATGAAGGAAATAGGAAATGATGTTAATGGCAACGGTTTTGTAGATGTTGGGGACACTGTCAAATTCACAGTATCTGTTGGGAGCGGCAGATGCAATCTTGTTGATTATCTACAACTTGATTTGCAGGATGCTTCAGGAACATGCTTAATTAAATTTAGTGGTGGACATATATCAGGAGCCGGAGTTACAAATCCGACTTTATATGACATCGTTTTTGGAGCAGAAATTCGTGCAGATAATATAACAGGAGAATGGCTTGTTACTGACATACCAGCAAACTGCCAGGGAAAAGTAATAAGCCTGGTTACAAAAGCAGAACTGTATGAAGACTCAGAATACCCAGGAGATCCTGATGGAATTCTTCTCGATACATATTCTATTCCGGTATCTGGAGATTGGCAACAAGGCATTTTCATTCTAGGATTTCCAGGCAACTACGCTGATACTGAAATAATATCCCCTCCAGCAAACACGTGGGTTGGTCCTACATATGATTTTACTGTAGATGTATCAGATCAGGGAACCAATTTGCAATGTTTTTATACAGTTTGGACTGGTGGTGTATTTACCCGAGATGCAATACCAAGAACATGTGATACTACCCAACAAATAACTGTAGGTGCAGGTCAAGACTGCAGAGATCACGGTGTTAGTGCATGTTATGTGTACACCGGAGCTCAGGATTCAACAGATCCTGGATCAATATATGACATAGATAGTAGAGTATTTAATGTTGATCTAACCAATCCTACATTTGATAGTTTCAGCATACTAGGTTGTGATTATACCAGTGGAACTGATTGCTGGGTAAATGCAAATACGTTTACTCTACATAGGATAGGTCATACAGATACGGGAAGCTTGGCTAGTCACCAATACCTCTCTCTTACAAAAGATGGATGTACTCCAAACAGCTGTGCTGCTGGAAACGAAATAAAATCTTACGCTTATGTGCAACTTCCAGGAGGAGATGTGAACAAGTTTCATGATTGGATGGTAAATGATGCGTACATGAATATAATAGGTGCTTCATGCTCATTACCTAACTGTGTAGGGGTGGAAACTATTCAACAAGACTTTACAGTTCTTACAGGCAACACAGAAGGGGATTTCAGGAACTGGGTTTTTATGTATGATAAGGTATCGAACCCTGTTGGATACACAGCCACACCGTGGTGGTATAGGATAGACAACACACTACCAACAGCTAGCATTGTTATTGATAGTGGAAGCACCCTGACAACAAGTACAACTGTGACACTTACACTATCATCCAGCGATGGTAGATCAGGACTAAACAATATGAAGTGTAAGATATGGAACAATGGTGATCTAGAACCTTCATGGTCTGCTTGTCCAGGAGCTTCAACATCTTGGACAATAGCCGGAAATCCTAGCAACATAGTATATTATAAAGTAAGTGATTATGTCGGCCTTACGTTTGTAGCAAGCGATAGTATTAACTATCTGAATCCCAGTGAAGCCGGATCACCATTTACTAACATAACATCACCTGAAGAACACACATGGTTCAACAATAATTTTAATATAGACGTGAATGACACGAATGCTGACTCATGTGAATTTAACAGCAGTACAGGTGATGTTCCTGTGTCTTGGAAGACAAGAACATGCGATACAACAGCTTCCGTATGGGTAGGGACTGGAGCATCAGACATCTGCTCAACTGAAGGATATGATCAATGTATTGTGTATGTACGTGCATCCAATTCCTCTCTTGGTCTTGATGCTATAGACTATATGAATTACAGTGTAGACTGGACAATCCCAGGTTTTGATGGCTACTCTGTCACGGGCTGTGATTATGTAAAAGGGAATGATTGTTGGGTTAAGGTTGGAACGACAACACAACATAGCATGTCATTCAATGATCCGATTAGCAAGCCAAGAAGGAATAATATTTATTTCATGGATATTCCATGTCCAACGGTTAGCTTCTGTGGAGATGGAAATGAAGTATCAGCTTATGTTGATGTTTACGATAGTCATAGATTTTACGAAAATGTTCAGTGGGATAGTTTACTGGATATAACCGATGTTACTTGTACTAATGGATGCTCTCCTGGAAGCGTATCTGTTACAGAAAGGTGGGGTGTAACTGCAGGGGTCAATGAACATGATCTAAAAATAAGACATTACGTTTTTGATATGGCATGGAATAAAATATTATCCGACACTGGATATTTCTATAAACTAGACAACACATTTCCTAATGGATCAATTGATATAAACAACGACGCTCCTGAAACTTTTAATCGTGTCGTTACACTTGGTTTGGTATCAAACGATTCTAGATCAGGTCTAAAATACTGTAGAATAGGTTATGACAATGGAACATGGGAATTTTGGTCTAGAACTTACTGTAATGGAAACATCCAAGTTACGTTACCTGATAATTTTGGTTCTAGGGCAATATACTTCGAGGTCATGGATAACGTAAGTCATGTAATGCAAACAAGTGATAATATTCAATACAGTCCTATAGGAAACTCCATAGGAGTTGATCTGAGTATAACAAGCTCCTATCCTCCTTGGGCAACCCAGATCATGGGAACTTTAAACATGTGGACATCAGATGATGTCATAGAGTATAAAATATGGAATCAGTCAGATGGTGAGCCAGCAAACTGGCAAAGCATAGTGAGCCATTCCTGGTCACAACCATTCTCTTACACACCAAGTGATGGACCTAAAACTATATGGACAGTTGTTAGGAATAGTACAAACGATGTGTTGTATGACTGGGATTCTAGAACACTAGATACAATATCCCCATCATGTTCTGTTTCATCTCCTGCATCCAGCACAAGTCCATTTGTTGTTTCGTGGAGCGCTTCTAACGATATTAATGGGATAGCAAGCTACGTTGTACAAACAAACAGGACAGGAGTATGGGTTAGTATCAACTATGGTAATCTTCCTGGAGATCAGTGTGTAGTAGCTGGAACCCAGGCCACGTGCACCGTACCTGCCGGTAAAACATATGCATTCAAGTGCAGAGCTCGCGATGTCCCAGGGAATTGGGGAAACTTTGGACCAGAGGCATGGACAACCGTAGTACCTAGCGGAGGACCAAATACATATTTCACACCACAACCAGACGCAATGCCTGATTGGACACATAATGAAACAACCATATGGACTGGAGGTAATGGAGATTCTGGGGACTTCAGTTTCTGGATAAGATGGGACACATCAGAAAATCCAGATCTTGTAGATTGTTATCAAGTTCAATGGAAAAGCGCACCAAATCCAACATGGCGTTATGTTATTCGTGCGGCAGGACAAGATCTTAGCTGCACACAACTTGAAGAAATTAATTTTGGTGTTGGGAATTTCCCTGAAGATTTAGTTGAAGGAGAATTATACACATTCCGTGTTAGAGCTAATAACACATTTGGTGAATGGGGACCTTGGTCAACAGAAGAACAGACAACAATTGATGTAAGTGGCCCTATTGTTACTGTAGTGCATGTATTAGGTAGTGTCACCACATCATCAGATGCAATAGACATGATTTCAGGAATAGCAAGTAATATACTAGCTTGGGATGCAGGCCCATTCGGTAGTGGAAGTGTTGACTGTGGTGCATCTGCACCTGCTGTAAGCAGTTATTGTGAAAATACTGTTAATGGAAATTCGGTGAGAGGAACAGTAACAGCTTTTGATAATGGCGGTTTAAGTACTGTGATCTTCTTCTCCATAGGAGACATGGTAGAATTCTTACTAAATGATTTGAGACTTGTTTTAGGCGGATCACATAATCTTAAAGCTTTGGTTAGAAACATAGATGATGTCACAACAAACATAACTCTTACACTAGAGGGTACTTATCCTATGGAGTTATCTAAATTCCTTGATGTGAGCACACATGATTATTACACATTATCCAACAGCAATCAAGTATTAGAAATAGGTGATATAGAACCAGACCAAGAAGCTATAGTATACATACAAGTAAGATCTTCTGACATTGATCTTTTAGGAAAGGTTCTAACAATACGCGGACAATCTTTAGAAGGATCAGTAGAAACAGATGACATCAGAATAATAGTTTCTTATCCTGCATTATTCCCTGGGTTAAATGATGTAGCTGTTTTACTTCTTGTAATCATATCTGTAGGATTATTTTATAAAATAAATAGAAAGAAATAATCTACTGGCATACTGGCACGACACTACCCTCAAGGGTTTATATGGAACTGACTAATTTTAATTATGGAACTTAAGCTTCCTTTACAGGAAGATCCTTATGTAATAAACGTACCTATAAAAAGAAACAAGTCTTCTATAGTCATTGATCTTAAAAATCGTCATCTAGGAGCTTTCTTGGGAGCATTTAACAGTGAAGGAAATCTTACCGGAAAATCTACGCTAAAAATATCATGTAAAGATATCAATTACCTTAATTCTGTGACAAGCCATATAAAAGAAGTTATGGGAGAATATGGAGCAACAGAAAAACCACCCACAAAAGAAGATAAAAAAGGAGAGAAAGGGTTCCATAAGTACTATTCCAGTACTGTTTCTAGAACACTAATCAATGGTTATCAAGTGAGACCAGGGAAAAAGATTTTGATAAACAATAGGTTGCCAAAAATTATAATAAACACTAGTCTGAATTCTCCCTGGTTAAAAGAATGGCTAAAATTCTATCTACAAATGAGATTATCTGGAGACGGTCATGTAAGAAACAGTAAAAATGTTAAGAATGGCAAAAAGTGTTTAACCCGACGGGTAGTTCTTAGTCGAAATATGGCACTTGTCAACATTGATGAAAAGTTATTATTAGATATAATGAAAAACTATTCAAATAAGAAAAGCGTGAAAAATTATCCTCAAAGAGTAACCGATGAAATAGGAATAAGGATGAGAGGGAAAATAAACTACCCCAAAGAGTTCTTTGACTTACAGTATTTTTTGGAAAAACTTTTTGATATAAACAGTCTGATCTATACTGCTGGTTTGAGATCTATATATTATGACAAAAAGAGAAAGAAATATATAATATCATGTAAATACAGACTGATTATATCGAGAAAAGAAGATATTATAAAATTCCATGACAAAATAAATTTTGCTTTTTGTGATAAAACTAATAGAAAAAAGCTTATAAAGCTAATTAAGACGTATAAATAATAATACAATGCATCTAAGCTGTTCAGCGGGGACTGTTGATTATTGAGGTAATCATCGGCCGTAATGGAGCAGCCTGGAGTGCTCGTTGAGGCGTATGCCGCGAAAGGCTCATAGCTTGCTCTGGGACACCCAAAAGGATAGAAATCCTGGGAGGGTCAGTGGTTCAAATCCACTCCCCGCTATCCCCCTCCACCCACCGTTCAGATTTGCTGAATTTCGATAACTTATAAATAAATCCTTAATAAAGACGTTTTTGATAGTTCCTATAAATAATTCCATAAAAGTCTTTTTTATTGTTTCTGAATTTTGTGACATGTAACTTAAATTATTTTTTATGAATAATTAACTGGGCTCAATGACAATATTTATAGGCGATGTTCAAGATTCATATGTAGAAAAATTAGCACGAGAGTATCAAACTCTGTTAGATGACGATATAGAATTATATAGATTTCGTGTGGATGAATTTAGAGGTGGTGAATACAAGCTTCGAATTCTAGAAAATGGTGAAGATCTGACAAGACCAGGACAACCGGATTATCACCCTTCAAATGAGAATCCCGACTCACTAAAAGGCAAGATTATGGACAGTGACGTGTTTCTTGTTATTAGAGGTGGATATGGAGATGACTGGGATTCTGATAAAATTTTCAACTTGGCCCTACAAGGATCAGAATTATTAAAGGGGGGAAACTCAGAGTTTCTCGATGGAGAGAAAGCAAAAAATCTTTATCTTGTTATGCCGCATGAACCATTTACGAAACAAGACCATATGTTTACAGATTCACATAACGACGATAAACCAATAAGAGGAGAAGCTGTCACACTAAGAATGAATAGAAAAACTCTTCAAGCATCTGGATATGACAGATTATTCACAATATATCCTCATGATTTCAGAAGAGAGGGAGACATAAGACACAGGGCTCTAAAAACAGATCTGACTCGACCACTAACTGATTGGAGAAAATATGACAATACAGATTTAACAACTCTGGACGATTGGACTAATTATGCATGGGCAATTGATGCTGTAGAGCCTTTTGTTAAACATATTAAGAGATATGTGCCAGGACTTGATGTAGCAACGTCACCTGACACATCAGGGAATAGTTTTAGTACTCTCATCAGAAGAGCACTTGATATATGGGAAACAGACGGTATAACAAAACACAGATCTCGTGCAGAACCATCTAAACTTCATGTTGTAAAAGGATTTGACCCTGAACATATAAAAGGGAAAGTTGTTGGTATTTTTGATGATTGGATATTAAGCGGTGGCACTCTCATTAATGGAATAAGATCTGCAGACGAGTGTGGTGCTTCTGAAATTCACGTGTTTATTGTACATGCAGAATTAGCTACTTGGAATGAAGGAAAAGAAAAGAAGAGTGCACTCGAGGAAATTAAAAACATTGAACTAAAAAATGCGAGTGAAATACATCTACATGTAATGGACACTGTCAGACTTGACGGGGCAATAGAAACATTCCAGGGAGAGAATAGGTCATTAACCATAATACCAAGTTGTGAAACCGTTGCACTGTCTATGTATTATGCTATCAATAGACCGCGCCAAAAGACAGTAGCTGAGAGTTTAATGGGAGGCCTTGATATTCAGTTAGACGAGACCGAACCAATTAAACTTACAGAACTGTCTTCAACGAGCTCTGAAGAATCTCCTCAGACGACACTTGGTATATAAGTGATTAATAAATCCTCTTTCTATTGATTATTATATGACTGGATTTATTGCTGGAGTAGATGAAGCTGGACGTGGGGCTGTTATAGGACCTCTTGTTATTGCGGCTGTTTCTCTAGAACCAGAAAAGGAAGCATTCTTGAAAAAGCAAGGCGTAAGAGATTCTAAACTAGTTACACCCAAAAAAAGGAAGCAGCTAGCCGAATTAATAGAAAAACATGCAAAAGATATCATAGTGATAAATGTCGAGTCATGTAGAATTGACTCATATAGGAATGATGGGATCAACCTGAATCAAATAGAAACAATGAAATTCATTGATGCTCTTAGCTATTTAACAGCTCATACTGCTTACGTGGACTGTCCCGATGTAAACCCTGACAGAATGAAGAAGATTCTTCAGAATAAGCTAGGAAAAGATATTAAGCTTGTTGTAGAGCACAAAGCTGATCATAACTACCCCGTCTGTTCTGCTGCATCTATAATAGCAAAGGAAGCTAGGGAAGAAGCTCTAGTGAAGCTAAAAAAAGAATATGGAGACTTTGGTCCCGGGTATTCTAGTAATGATATCACAATACAGTGGATGAAAGACTGGATAGCTAAAAACAAAGAATATCCAGATATTGTGAGAAAGACCTGGATGACATCAGAAACCATTAAAAACAACAAGCTCCAAAAGGATTTAGGCTCTTGGTTCAAGGGTATTGTTAAGAAATAATATAGAATAGGAATAAAAAACTTATTCTCAATTCTATTTCATGAGGAAATCGAATGGAAAAGAGTATAGACTTAGAACAGCATACGGAAACGAAGATATACCAATATACGATTTTAGGGATTTAACTCACACAAGAGACATGAGGAGACTGACAAGAGTGAGCACCCTTGGATGTGTTAATGAAGTTTATCCTGGAGCCACTCATAACAGATTTGAACATGTCCTAGGCACTTTCTATTTGGCTCTTAGAGCTGCAGAATCTCTTGGTTTACCAGAATATGAAACTAAACTTGTAGCAGCATACGCAATGACACATGATATAGGACACGGACCAGAATCTCATATATGGGAATTCGCAGCCAAATCAATAACAGGAAAAGATCATAAAAGTGTTGGAATAGAAAGAATGAAATCACAATCCATAAGAAATGCTCTTAGAGTTGCGGGTGTAAACCCAGATGATGTAATTGCAATGCATGAAAGAACACACCCATTGTCAGCAATAGTGTCCAATATTATAGGTGTAGACAAACTAGATTACACTTGGAGGGACAGACACGAATGTGGATTAAATGGGGGATGTGATGTTACTACCATTATAACAAATTATAACTATGATCCTGATAATGGACTAGCAATTAGTGATAAAGCTGCACCAGAAGCTAGAGCTTTCTTGCGTACGTTTTTAGATAATTATTTTACTGTATATTTAAGAAAATCAGTGGAAATAGTTAAAGGCTTGAAACTAAGAGCAATTTACGATGCCATATCTTCAGGGAATTTGGATCCCAAAGTAGGATGGGGTATGGACGACGCAGAGCTGATGGTCGCTTTAAGAAATGGCCCTGAATCTACAAGAAGATATGTAGAGATGCTAGATACTCGCACATTCCCTAAAACAGCAGGTACTTTGAAATTACAGGGTTTTGCTGATGCTGAAAGACCCGCAGGAAAACCAATACACGTAGAGGAAGTTAGTAGAGATGAAAGAGCGCATATGAGTGAACTCTATGCAAACCAATTCGATACTAACATGGGAAATATAAGAAGATTGGAGAGAAACGTTGCCAAGAAACTTGGGTTACAACCTGATGATGTGCTCATCACCTTTCCTAGAAATTTTGGAGACGGGGTAGCCAAAAAAATTAAAATACATAGAGAGGGCTCAGCTTCAATATCTGAACTAGATTTATTCAGGAAACCCGAATCGTCTCCAAGTGTTGTTGGAATTAGTGAAATATACCCTACTCTTGATACTGAAGTAGAAACAGAAGCCAGTAGACACTGGGCAACAAGAATATGTGTTCCTGAAGAGAAGAGACAAGAAGCATACGAAGCTATGAGAAAGATTGGTTTAAGAGAACTAATTCTGGACTAAACCATATATATATTTTCGGGCACAAATAATTATTATGGGAATACAAAAAATTGGAAATATCACATTAATCCAAGTATCTGATTCTGACTCGAATATCTATCTCATTGGAGATACAGTAATAGACGCAGGCACAGGATTGAATTTCACTAGATTAAGAGATATGATGCGTATTTTGAAGCAACCAATGGATGAAGTGAAGCAGGTAATAAACACTCATGCACACTTTGATCACATTGGTGGTGATGGTTATTTCGTAAATGCAAAAATAGCTGCACATAAGATAGATTCAGAAATAATAGAGAAGGGTGACATGGATCTAAGTGTAGCGGAATTCTTTGATGGAAATTTACATCCTAGAAAAGTTGAAATCAAGCTTAATGATGGAGATAAGATAAAAGCAGGTAGTTTAGAACTTGAAGTTATACACACACCTGGACACACAAAAGGTTCCATATGCTTGTATGATAAGAAAACTCAATTCTTATTTTCTGGAGACACAGTTTTTGAGAATGCAATAGGAAGAGTAGATTTTGCTAATAGTGATCCAGCAGCAATGAAAACTTCCTTGGAAAAACTAAGCAAAATGCAGATAAAAAAGGTGTTCCCTGGTCATGGAAAGCCATTTGAGAAAGCAGCTCTAATGAAGGTTTTGAAGACTTCTGTAGAAGAATTCCAGAAAAAAATTGAAGAAGGCGAAATAGACGAAGATTACATTTAAGCGTGACTTCTTAATGGAACAAAAACACACCCGTCGTAACTCTCTTCTTTCAAACCTTTCGATGTTTTTGTGACAATTGTTAATATCTGATGATATACATGACCCAGAGGAAGAACTAACTTACCGCCCATCTTAAGCTGTTTAATTAACTCTTCTGGTATCTTAGGAGAAGAACAACTTAGAATAATAACGTCATATGGTTTCGCTTTTGGGTATCCTTTATTTCCATCCCCAGCTACCATATTCACATTATTCAGTCTTAGTTTCTTTATGTTATTTTCTGCAAAATTGGTTAATTCTGAGAAGATTTCCATTGCGTATACTTTTCCTTTAGTTCCTACTATATAGGACATCAAAGCAGCATTCCATCCAGATCCTCCACCGATTTCTAACACTTTAGATCCTGGTTTTAGATTTATTTTCTCTAATATGATAGCGACCATGCTTGGTGCACTTATTGTTTGTCCTTTTCCTATAGGTAAAGGCTCGTCAGCATATGCACATGATTTGTATTTATCGAGAACAAAATACTCTCTGGGTGCTTTTCTAAAAGCTTCTATTATTATTTTTGTTTTTAGGTGCCCTTCATCTACGAGCATTTCTATTAGTTGCTCTTTATTCATATTTAATATTTTAGTTCTTGAGATAAAATATACATATGAAATACGAGATGCATGTCCAAGACGAGAATCTATATGAAGCTATCGAATTAGCAAAGAAGCTTGGATGGGAAGGTATTTGTATAACAACTAAATGGAAACATGATTTAACTCCACCTAAAATAAAGAAGAAGGGAATTGATGTCGCAATTGGAGTTGAGATTGAGGCCAAACCCCATGAGATAAGAAAGATTTTACCAAACATAAGAAAATCATTTGAGATTATAATGGTACGCGGTGGTGATCTAGAAGTTAATAGAGAAGCTGTAGAAAATCCTCTCGTGGATGTTTTACTAAGCCCATGGGGACCTAGAAACAGTTTAAGAGATGATTCTGGATTCAATCACATCATGGCTAAACTTGCGAATAAAAATAATGTTGCTATAGAATTCAATTTTTCTGATTTGATGTATTCTTACAAGAAAACTAGAATTAGATTACTTTCTCATATATCCAAAGCGGCCAAACTTGTTAACAAGTATAACGCTCCTTTCATAATTTCTTCTGGAGCTAGAGATGCATGGGATCTGAAATCTCCATCTGAACTTATATCTTTAGGAAAAACTCTTGGTTTAACAAACAATAAAATAAAGAAATCTATTTCAGATAAAATAGTCAAAGAGAATAGAAAAAGATTATCAGGCAGCTGGATCATGCCCGGTGTTGAGCTTGAATGATTCTAGGAGAATACTGACAGCTTCAGCTGTTTTATTTTCTAGAAGTAATTCGAATATTTCTTCAAAAACTTTTGAATCTAATCCAGCTTTAGTTAAATTGTTTCTCAGAGTTTGCATGCCAGATTCTTGAACGGACAATGTCTGTTCATGTAGCTCTTTTACATTCAGTTCCTCTTTCTCTTTTTTGAAAATTATAATTGCATTTTCAAATTTATTTCTAATCTCATTTTCACGTATTTCCTCTTTCAAATTAAGACGTATCACAGGCTTCTTTTCATGAGATGTACTCAGTATCTCAGAAATTTTTTTCTCCACATCCTCTGTGTTACCCAAACCATCTTCTACATAATAAACATGTCTTTGATTAACTAATTCTACAAATTTTGTTTCCAAATTCTTTCCATTTGTTTCAATCCTCCAAAAACCTCTAAGATTAACTGCATCTTTATTTACTTGAGTTGATACAGTAGAACCAGGTATAAGCAAATGTGTTCCATCATAATCTACTTTCTTATTTTCGTGTAGATCTCCTGAAACATACAAATCAAATCCCTTTGGTATGTTGTTTACATGAAGATCTGAAAATGTTATAGGAGAGAAAAGTTGATGGAGCATTAGTATGTTTATGCATCCTTCAACTGGTTTTGGATTCCATTGTTTCACAGCAGTTTCAAAATATTGATCAGGAACTGCCGATAATCCATGAACACATACTCTTTCTCCATTTTTTTCTAGGACAATTGAGTTTGCGTTTAGATGAACAAGAAAGCCAGCTCTTTCCAAAGCCTGAACTGGATTCATAGTTCCCTTCACACGCCTTTCATGGTTACCATGAATAGCTACCACTGGAGTTCCAGCATCAGTAATGGGTAAAACATCATCTAAGTTCTTGTCTATCCCTTCTGATATTTTGATTGAATTCTCTTTTATGAGTGGTCTTGTTAGCAGAACCATGGCTTTTGTCAGTGTTTCTGTGCTTGGTATTTTTGTATCAAACACATCTCCTGCAAGGAGTATTAGATCTGAATCTCGGCTTTTTTCAAGAGATTCTTCAAAAGCTGAGAAGCTATCTTCAAATCTCTCTGTGCCTGATCCAAATCCTAGATGCATATCAGAAATTATAGAGATAATCATACAACAAACTTGGAAAGAAAATTTAAAAAAGCAGATTATTCAAAAAAGCTCTGAGGCAAGCATGTTTTCTTATGTGTCTTGAATACATGAAATCTATCAAAGTCTTGTATTATGTCCTGGAATTTCTCATTTAGAATGATATACAAACTTCTGAAGTCTTTTTGTTCCATTGTCTCAACTGTTAATTCCAGATCCCATTCTCCGAAGACTTTGGTTATCTCTGTTATGTTTGGATTACGTATACAGAAGTCAACAAGTTCTTGTTCTTTCTCCACAGAAAGATTATGATACTTGAGTAGAATTTTATTTGTTTGAACATTCAACGATTGCATATCAAATAATGGCTTGAATCCACGTATTATTTCAGATTCTCTCATTTTCTTTATTCTATTGATAACGGTTTTAGGGTCTACATTAACTACTTTTGAAATGTCAAAAATAGTTTTACTGCAATCTTGGACAAGATGAAATAATATTTTTTTATCTGTTTCTGTGATTTCAGATATCTCTCTATCTCCACCAATTACAATATATTGTTTATTTTTGTCCTCTTTGATCAAGTAGCTTTTAGGGAGATAGTAAGATACAACTGTAGTCAGAATTAGATAATTTTTCAACTGGTTCGGGTATCTTAGAATCAATTCTTTCAGCTTCTTGTTGAAAGACGAGGGGTTTTTAGAGGAGAACACAGATATTAGATCGTATCTACCTCCACATTCTGTAAGTTCAACAATATCATTTTCTTTCCATAATTTATCTATAAGATCTAAGAATCGCTCCTTGTTCATGTAATTTATTTTGAAATATACTATGAAGTTGATGTAACCAAATCGTGCGTAATCTATCAGAGGATAAGCAGAGAGTATAATTTCTTTTTCCTGAAAACTCTTTATCTTATAATTAACAAGTTGTTGACTCATTCGTATTTTCTTTCCAATCTTAGAATGAGACATCCTCGAGTCTAAGTCATACGTATACACTAATCTTAGATCCTTTTTGCCAGACATGTTTGTTATTATGGAACTTTAATTTAAATAAATTATCTTTTTCAAAAAGAAACATAGATACTTTTTTAAGTTTTCTGTAAATCATACTTAAAGCGTTATGGATAGTAGATTAACTATTGTTAATATTTTGTATGCTCCTCCACAAATTGGAGGAAGCGGTTACATGGGACTAAATCTTGGTAGAAAGCTTGCTCAAAGAGGACACAATGTACATGTAATTAGTTATAACAACACGTTCTTAGAGGACAGTGATAGACGCCATATGAAAATTCATCCTGTAGAGAGTGTTTCTTATGGAGCATTCAGAGTTGATCCCCATGAATTAACTTTGCCTGGAGCTATTGTCAGACTTTCTACTAATGAAAGAATAGATATTGTACACGCACACTACGCAGTAACACATGGTGGAGCTGCAATTGATGCTAGAGACATAATAAATAGAAGACAAGAAAGACGTGGCATCGGACAAGAAAATAGAATAGCAAGTGTCATAACAAATCATGGAACAGATGTTTCTGTTAACGGTTATCAGGAACTGTTGGCTCCTGGTCTTGAATTAAGACTTTCACAAGCTGATGAGACTACATACGTTTCCAAAGCTCTTCAGGATGAAGCTAGAAGAGTTTTTGATTTAGATGATTACGGTAGTGTAATACATAATTTCATTGATCCTACTCCTTTTGAAGAAGTATCAGAAGAAGATGGGAATAAAATTAGGAGAGAATTAGGTATTCCTGAAGGTGCAACTGTTTTTTATCATGTTTCAAATCTAAGACCAGTTAAGAATCCTAACCTATTGATAGACTCTATGAGTTATTTGGTTAATGAGAACAGTAGAACAGACGCCTACATGGTTATAATAGGAGATGGTCCTGACAAGCAAGCCCTTCAAGATAGAGCTAGAGGTCTTAATCTTGGGGATCATGTTATTTTTACTGGATCAATAAACAGGGTAGAGATTCCTAAGTACACACAAGCTGGAGATGCTTTGGTTTTACCATCAGCACAAGAGTCATTTGGTTTGGTCAACTTAGAAGCTATGCATACTGGAAAACCTGTCATAGCTTCAAATGTTGGAGGTATTCCAGAAGTTGTAGCAAATGGAGAGAGTGGGCTTTTGTTTGATATCAAAGATCCACGTGAACTAGTAAAACACATGGAAACTCTACTAGATAATCCTGATCTTCGACATAGATTAGGAGAAAGAGGAAAAGAAATCGCAATAAGAGATTTCGGTCCTGATAGAATAGCAAGTTTATATGAAGACGTTTATGAAAGCGCTCTTAGCAGAAGGAGGGCGGCATGAATGAAACCCCTCATGGTGTTGTTCTGGGAATGTACGGTGCTAACGCTTTAGGTGTAACTAGAGCTTTAGGCAGAGAAGATATTCCTGTAGCAGGATTTCATGTTGGAGGTAGATATCCACATGCGAGACATTCTAAATATTTAACAGAATTTCATAATCCTAGTGGAGTTGCTGAGCTATTAGATGAGCTAGGTGAATTCGGTCATAAACATCGAACGCAAACAGGTAAAAAGGCTGTTGTTTACACAACAGGTGATGCTTATGTTTTATTGGCTCAGGACATGAGAGAAGATATGGGAGATCTTTTTCATCTTCCTGTTTCAAATAAATATGATTTAAGAGATTTGACTCATAAACAAAGAATAGCAGAGATAGCAGAGCCTTTTGGTTTTCATGTTCCCCATACCATACTTCTTTCTGAATTAAACTCTTCTAGATTAGATGAATTTGAAGGAAGAGTAATATGCAAACCTCCTTATAGTAATGGTTTCAGTAAAGAAGATTTTTACATTTTTGAGGATGCAAGAACTGCATTAACTTCAAGAGACGAAATGCTTGAAAAACATGAAGAGTATGTTATCAGTGATTTTATTGAAGGCGGTACAGATAAAAGAGTAGAAGTTCACACATGCTTAACTGGTCGTCCTATAATTGCACTAATGCTAAAAGGTGATAGAGTATACGACAGTCAAGATGTTATTATTCCAATAACAGACATATCTACATGGATACCGAGTTTGGTAGATCCCTCATCAGCATTTACTCGAGGTGTTGGTTTCCATGGTCCTATGGACATTAATGTTAAAATAGGCCCAGATGGAAGAGCATATTACCTGGAAACTAATTTCAGATCAAGCGCTAATATTGCTCTCGATATAGAAGCTGGTTTGAATATGCCTGCTCTTCTTTATAGATATTTTAATGACATGAGAAATGAAGATTTAATTTCCCGTCAAATAAGAAAAGGCCTAGTATGGATGGATGAAAGTAAAGCTCCTGATGGAGAATGGGAAAAAAACCCTGCTGATGTATATGCATTCCAGGCAGATGATGACCCAGAACCATTTGAAAAATCTAGAGCTGAAGGAAAACTTAGTTTTCAATTTCAGAGAGACATCAATAAATAATTTTACTTTATCTTCTTTGGGTCAATGAAAACTAACAAAGCTACCAGTATTCCTGCTACTGCGAAACCTACTATGAACTTTGGAACTATTATTAACAAGAACATGATTGGCAATACTCTACCAACAGCTAACCAAAGTTCTCTGACTACAGTATTTCTCAGAATATTTTTATCTCTTGTGACGTCACAAAACATAGCAAAGCTTAGTATTGGAATAAATGTGTAAAACATGCCTCCCAACAAGGATAGAGTCAAGATCTCGAATTGTGTAGTTGCAAACATTCTACCGAACCACACAAAAGCGTATGCAATTGCACCTATTTTCAGTAGAGTTCCTCTATCATATTTGTCTGTGAGTTTACCTATGAAAAGGGTGAATATAGCTACTCCAACTCCTGCAAAGCTTGAAGCTACACCAAGTAAAATGAAATCTGTGAAATGTATGAATATGTATAGAGTCCATAGAAGATAATCTGACATTACAACTGAACCATTTACGAGCAGTAGAAACACTAACCTCTTATCTAAAGAGAATCTCATGTCACTATATGTGAAATGAAACGATCTCTTGTAATCTTTTGTTATGAATAGCGGTAGAACACAAACTATGAGGAAAAATATTGCAATTAGAAACAAAGTTGGAAAACCAAAACTAACAAGAATAATACCACCAAACACAGGAGCCATTATAGCTGCTATTCTTGGAAGAGCAAGCAAATGACCTATTTCTTCTCCTTCATGTATTTTATCAGAGCTTTTGATAAATTCTGAGTTTAAAGGGATCCAGTATAGTGAAGCTCCTATACCACCCAGAACAGCTATGGCGTAGAATATACTAGATGGGATATCGTTGATTATCACTAGAAGGATGAAATGGACAATGGTGAATGGAATGCTCAAAGTTATTGTGTGCTTAGGTCCTATTATTGTGACTATCTTTGCTGTAATAAGAGAGAATAAGCCAAGTGTAATCCAGAAAGCAATCATGAATAGAGCAACTTCATTTAAGTAAAATGCGCTCTGAAACAAGTAAACAGGAATGAATATTCCTACTAAGGCTATAGCAATAGAATTCAGTATTGTTGTTAAGTATATTTCTTTGAGCTCTTCCTTTGTTTTGAAGGCTCTGTGAATATTATGAATAATGCCGTGGAGCATGTTCTATAATTAGTTTAATCGGATAAAACCTTACTTGTAAATCTGCACTTTATTACCTTTAGCAGTTCCAGGCAATCCCTTTGTGAATCTTGCTCTAAGAACACCACTGTTTCCATGTGTATGTGTAATCTTACCGTATATTTCCTTTTCCTTTGCTGTGTTCTTGTTCTTCCATACAACTCTCTTACCTATAAATTGAGCTGCTTTTCCCTTAGAATCAATTCCAGCTATTTCTAACAAAAACTGGTTTGTTTTTTGATTATGTCTTCCTCTTCTAAAAGACAAAATCATTGCCTCTTTCTCTTCTACAATTTCTTTCTTTTCTGTTACTGCACTTTTCTTTTCTGCCATAGCTATCAACCTTATTGTATTTAACTCGTATTTGTATTTAAATATATAACTCAGGCCCTAATCATTAATATTCTGAGAACAAATAATATTTAGATATGCTCCAATTCTATAATACCCTGAATCGGAAGAAAGAGACTTTCAAAACCTTAAAACCAGGACTAGTCACAATGTATACTTGCGGGCCTACTTTATATTGGTATGCTCATATAGGTAATTTTAGAACATATGTGTTTCAAGATATTTTACGCAGATATTTGAAATACAAAGGGTTCAAGATTAAGCAAGTCATGAATCTCACTGATGTTGATGATAAAACCATAAGAGGTAGCAAGAAAGAAGGTATCAAACTAGATAAATTCACAGATAAGTACAAGAAAACCTTTTTTGATGATCTCAAATCACTTAATATAGAGAAGGTTGAAGTTTATCCAGAAGCTACTAAACACATAAAAGAGATGATAAAGTTGGTGAAAGATTTACTAGACAAAGGTTTAGCATACAAAGGGAAGGACGGAAGCATATATTATGATATTAGCAAATTCAAAGATTATGGAAAGCTATCACATTTAGTTTTGAAGGGATTGAAAGCAGGAGCAAGGGTGAATCAAGATGAATATGAAAAACTTTCAGCTGGTGATTTTGCCTTATGGAAAGCTTGGACTGAAGAAGATGGTAATGTATTCTGGGAAAGTGAGCTAGGAAAAGGAAGACCAGGATGGCACATAGAATGTTCTGCTATGAGCATGAAGTATCTGGGAGAAACATTTGACATACATTCTGGTGGTGTTGATTTGATATTCCCTCATCATGAGAATGAAATTGCACAAAGCGAAGGATCTACAAGTAAGGATTTTGCAAAATTTTGGGTTCACGGAGAACATTTACTGGTAGAAGGGAAGAAGATGAGTAAGTCTCTAGGCAATTTCTACACTCTAAGAGATTTAATAAAAAAGGGACACGATCCTATTGTTATAAGATATTTACTTTTGTCAACGCATTACAGATCTAAACTCAACTTCACTGAGAAATCACTGAAATCAGCTAAAGATACACTAGATAATCTCAAGAACTTTATTCGGGAACTAAATAATGCAAAAGGAAAGGACTCTGACATAAGCAAACTGATCAAGAAAGCTAAAAAGAATTTTGAAGATGCAATGGACGATGATCTTGGAATATCAGAAGCATTGTCTAGTTTATTCAATTTTGTGAAAGAAGTGAATAAACTCATTTCTGAAAAGAAAATTGGAGAAAAGAATGTTAAAGATATCATCTCTCTAGTTACTGATTTTGACAAAGTCTTAGGGTTAGAGCTCACAAAAGTAAAAGATGCTTGGCAATACGTAAAAGAAGCACCAAAAGAGATAAGAGAGCTTATTCAGGAGAGGGAAGACGCTAGAAAGAGCAAAGATTGGAAGAAAGCTGATAAAATAAGAGACAAACTCAATTCTATGAGCATAATTCTCGAGGACACTTCACAAGGAATAAGATGGAGAAATAAATGAAAATAATTTTCCTGGCCACGACTGGTGGAAGATCGTCGAGGGTATTAATGTTAAAGTGATGGAGGTGAACGGTATGAAAATAATTATTCTTGGGACCGCAGGTGGTCGCTTTCGCTGTAATAAATCAACTAAGAGCTAGCGGTGGGTGGATTATTGAGATGAGTGGAGAAATGTTACACATAGATCCAGGACCAGGGGCCTTGGTAAGAGCTAAAGAGTATAAAGTGGATTTATTCAAACTTACAGGCTTACTCGTATCTCATGCGCATCCTGATCATTACGGAGACGCAGAAATGGTTTTAGAAGCTATGACAGGAGGCGCTAAAGTAAAAAGAGGCGTCTTAATAGGAAATGAGAATGTGATTAAAGGCGGTAAGACATATCATCCTGTTTTCTCACCGTATCACCTAAAAGCTGTTGACAAGTATGTAGTAATGAAAGCGGGCGATAAGACAAATATTGGTAAGATTAACATCACAGCAACAAAAACCGTACATGATGAACCTAAATGTATAGGTTTTGTTTTTGAAGGATCTAAGAAAATAGGATTCACATCAGACGGAGAGTATTTTAAAGGACAAGCTGAATACTACAAAGGATGTGATTATTTGGTTATTAATTGTATGATACAAAAGGATTATTCTTGGCCAGGTCATATCAATGTGAATGATGCAGCTAAACTAATAAAAGAGGTGAACCCTAAAACAGCTATACTAAAAGACTTTAGTAGTTATTTATTAGAAGCCGGACCAGAAGAGCAAATTGAATGGATAGAAAAAACAACTGGAATAAAAACAATCGCTGCAAAAGACGGGATGAAACTCAATCTTTAGGTTTTGACCACTTTTTAGATAGTTCATGCCATGACATGTCTGTGCCCTTTGATTTGAATGACATTACAGCCAATACCAGAACTACGAGTATTATAATACCTGCTGCTACCATGTAAACCCATGAATAATCCACTGGGCACATCGTTGGACAATCTCCACCACAATCAACCCCATCTTCACCTAAATCCTGAACTTCATTATTACATAAATAATCCAAGTCTCTACAATCTAATCCTTCATCTGTTTCTCTGTCACAATCATCATCTACTTCATTACAAACTTCGTCTCTTGGACCAACTTCTCCAGAACATGGATCCCATGAACCACTTACACATGATTGTGTACCTTTGGCACAAGCTCCTATATCAGTTCCGCATGTTTGTGTTTGCCCATCTCTACATTGACATGCTTCATCATTACTTCCATCACAATCATTATCTAATCCATCACCACAAACTTCTGTAACAGGATTTACTTCATCTTGACAAGCTTGCCATGCACCTGCAAAACAAACTTGTATTCCTTTTTCACATGTACCTGTATCTGTTCCACAAGACTTTAGAATTCCTTCGTCAACCAAACCATTACAATTATTATCCACATTATCACAGATTTCTGCTCCATGACCAAATTCTCCCTCACACACCCCCCACTCATTATTTTCACATACAATTATTCCAGGATTGCATGCACCAACACTACTACCACATGTTTTTGTTTCATTTCCTAAACATGAAACAACATTATAAGAGAATGTTCTATTTGTTGGATTATTGTTTATGTCAACTGCTGTTATTGTGAAAGAATGACTTCCAATTGTTTGAGTATCATTTATTAGCCATCTTAGTAACCATGTTGGACCATCTTCTGTTTTATTTACTGGTTGTATTGTTTGAGTACCAAGTTTGAATGTGACACTCTTGATGCTGATATCATCTGTTACATTAGCTACGATGTCCACTTCTCCTCCGATTTTCACATTACTGACAAAACTTGCGTCTATTGTTGGTCCTGTTGAATCATATGTTGTTTTTCTAATTGTTTCAGAAACTGTTTTTCTTCCAACATTGTCAGTTACTGAGCACCTGAAATAATAATCTCCTTCATTTGATGCTGTGAAAATAAGTTGTGTTTGATCTGTTCCTGAACCACCTGGAACTGTTCTCCATAATATCCCATCAAGACTCCACTCAATATCATAATCTTTTACACCAGAAGCTGCGTCACTTCCAGACCATTCCAAATTGATTACAGGATTTGTTGTGTAAGTAGAAAGTTCATCCATTGTACATGTTGGATTTTCAAGATCAACTCTTGTTGATATAACTGGAGTTGTTTTTGAATTGCCTGCTTTATCTTTAGCTGTTGTTTTGAAGTAATATTTCTGACCATCTGTGAAGTTTGTTGAATACTCTCCAAATGTTGCACTTGTCAAATCTTTTGTGCATTGTGTTGTTTTTCCTGAAGCTTCATAAACAATGTATTTCCAGTTAGTTGAATCTTTGCTCCATTCAACATCATAACACTCTATACCTGAAACACTATCATTTCCTTGCCATTCAACCACGAACTGGTCTGTCTTCCATTCTGATAAATTGGTCATTGATATTGTAGGTGCTGTTGCATCAACTACTGTGTGAACTAAATTTGTAGCAGATCCTCTTTCATCTATGATATTTATTGGAGTACATGAGAAACTATATTTGTGACCATCTGTTGCTGCGAATGTGTGAGAAGTCGTTGTTTTTACAACTGTTTGCCATTCTGCTTCATCATCTAAATTATATCCAATCTCATAAGATCCGATTCCTCTTCCAGATGGATCACTAGCTGTCCAAGCAAGAGAAATGGAAGTTGACTTTGTGTATTCTGCTAAGTCAGTCATGGTACATATTGGTTTTCTTGTATCCATATTTATTGTGACTTCTCTTGTTTGTTCTCTATTACCTGATCTATCAATAGAATAATATCTTATTGTTCTTTGACAATTTTCACTTAAACAAGAAAGTGAAATAGAAGTTTTTGTTGCGAAAGATGTACATGTTGATTCTATTTGAGAATCATATGAACAAGCAAATGTGCTTAAGTTATGACATCCTGATAATCCATCAAAACATTGTAGGTTGATGATAGCTAACCCACCATATATGTTACCTGCTATTGCATCATTAACTGTTGTTGGTGGAGTTGTATCAATTGCTATAGAACCATAAGCTGGTGTTGTATCCCAGTTTCCTGCGTAATCTCTACATGTAAAGTATACTGTTTTTACCCCATCTGTTGGTCCTGAATCAGCTGAATAATTATGGCTCATACTCATGACACCAGTGTAAGCAAATTCTGATGACCAACCACTGCCCCAATTAATTATACATGCAGCTGTATCGGCTGTATGATTTGTTGTTAACCCGAGTGCATGAACAACTCCATCATTATCATACTCTGATATTGATTCATTTGTATCTCCAAGACCAATCATAACTGAATTTGGCGCATCTTTGTCAAGTCTTATTCCGTCTTCAACACCATTTGTATTTCCTGCTCTATCTTGAACTTTAAAATGAACTTTTTTGACAGATGTTTCAAAACTTATTTTGGAACCTACATAAGATCCTGGAGAAGCTGCATCTACAGGATCTCCTCCATTTCCACCACTACCGCCTGTACCACATTCACCATCAACCAAAGACCAGCAACCAATCTGTTCTTTACATTGTGACCATGTGGATGGTTCTGTATCACCATCATTCCAATATCTACAAGCTAAGTTAGCTATACCAGAAGCCCAATCATCATATATCATTTTAAGTGAGACTATAGTAGAATTTGTGCTTTCTTCTCCATTATTTATTGTTATGCTAGCATTAGGCTTCTGTTTATCTATTGTAACATAATACTCTTGTATTGGAGAAGGATTCGGTGCTTTATCATACGCTTGAAATCTCCAAAGCTCTTTTACAACCTGTCCATCTTCTCCTAGGTTTCCAGCTGCACTGTGATTAATTCCTCGACTGCCTTCCACTATAGCATCTAACAATGTTCCTGGAATGCAAGGAGGGGTAGAGAAATCTTTCTGTACACAAAGTAATATGTCTCTGAGACCTGAGACACCAGAACGATTTACAATAGGAAGGTCTTGTATATTTGTGATGTTAGAGAAAATATTACTCGATACCCAATTAAATCCAAATGTTGTTTTATTATAAGCATAAATTATATCAAATGTTGGTGGGTTCTTGTCAAGTAAAGCTATCTTAGGTTTAAATGAATATGATGTGTTTCCTCTTGTGTTATTTGCTGCTCCGCACACATAAACAAAATTACCTTCAGTGAAACGAGCTAAATCTGTGTAGGTCGTCCAAGGGAAAGTGTAGTCTTCATATTTTTTAGGACACTCTTCTGGCTGGCTACCGTTTTGGAATGTCATGAGCCTGTAACTTGTTGAATCGCATCCTGTCTCAGGATCTACACAAACTAATTGTATGTTATAATCGCTGTTGTTCCACTTATTTATCCATGATACTGGAAGTATGCTCAGTGTTATAAGAGGCCCAGTATCGTCAGGTGTTAGTCCACCACAGGTTGTTCCTGGTTCCACTGCATCACCAGCTTTTACACAAGCTTGATCACATTTACATGAAACGTTTCCTGTGTTGTAGCCACAAGTGATGAGGTCTTCTGGTGTTTTACAGATCTGAATTTCTTCTCCACATGTTTCTCCTGGTTGTACTATATCAGGAGAATTCAAGCAAGACGTTCCACATCTGCATATATCAGAACCTGTGTTATTTCCGCACGTTGGACAGAACTGAAGTATTCCTCCACATGTTCCTCCAGGTCCCGCAACTTGACCATCTTTCAGGCATGCATCACCACATTCACATGGAAAACCTAAATCATTTGTATCACAAGTTGAACAAGCAATAATTCCTCCACATGTAGGATCAGTGTCAGAAGGTGTTATGATGGACCATTCTGGTTTCTCGCATCCAGCAGGACATGTACAATCCACTGTAGCTCCAGCATCACAAGAGGTGCAAGGAGGCTCATCTCCTGTGCATATCACACTAGTTGGATTGGCATCATTACAAATATCGCATGTTCTAAGAGCAATCCCAAGCGGATCAGAACACCCCCAAAGAACATCACCTTGACACCATTGGTAAGAAGGGAGCTTATCTAAACAAGTATTAGATAACAGAGAACATGGATAATAACCTTTATCATCTGAATAACTTCCACCGGGACATCTATTATTAATTAAACCTGTTGTGGAGTCGACACATCCAGGTTCACATGAAACGCATCCAAATGAGCATTTGTTCTGTCTAGCTGAGTCTCGGAAATTATAAGTAGTAAGGCAAAAATCATCTTCTCCAACTATAAGAGACTGAATTTCATGTTGTCTCCAGTGCGCGGCACCGCCGGGTCTGCTTATTGGAGCATATCCAACAGAACGGATGTCAAGAACACCACTATCACAAACCACATTATTTTTTATATCTACGTCTGTTGGACCCATACCATTGTCTTCTTCGGAGCTAACCGCATATTTACGATACTCTATTCCATAACCTTCAGAATTCCATATAGAATTTCCGCTTATTTCTAGCGTGTCCAATGTGGCGCGAATCGAGATTGGCGATATTCCTAAATTTTCATATAAATATCCTTCATCCAAATGATCTGAATAACTCCATCTAGTTGCAATTCCCCTCAAATTGTTCTCAAATCTATTTTCTATTATCTGGACATCTTCACACTCATATAAAAGAATTCCTGCATTCGCATTTTTTATTAAATTGCGTTCTATTACAGCTCCTTTACAATATGTACCATGAAAATCTTCAAGACCCCAGAACCCTATAGATGAAAGATATATACCCACACTAGATCCTCTTGCATCTATGTTACAATTAGTTATTTTATTGTCCCAACCAGCTATCCTGACTGCGCTAGATTCCCCAGATGCTTTACATACAAGTCTTTCATCTTCGTTCCCAACTTGAATGCATACTTCAGGAGAAGCTGTTCCCGGTGTTCCAGTAGTCGATATAGTATAACCTTTACAGTCAAGTGTGACTTTATCTGTTTCCCATTTTATACACGTATCAGTAGAAGAACTTATGTTTCCAATCAATTCAATGATTGTGTCAATGTCAGCATTATTAATCTTAGCTTCACATTCTTCACAAGAAGAACAAGCGTTTTTACATAATGTCCCAATTTCATAAGTCATTGAGAAATGTGAAGTGGTAGGGTCGTCCGTAATAACAGAGAAACATCCAGGATTTGGAAAAGTTTTTGTCACAACTCCTTGCGTGTTTGAGATTTCTGTTGATAGGGGATGAACACATTCATTGTTCTCTTGGCAGCTGGTGTATATTACAATCTGTTTATTTGCTGGCAGGTTCTCAAAGGTGACGGTTTGGCCGTGATCCAGGCATATATTATTGTTGGCTGTGTTTGTGTTTGGCTTTCCGATTGTTTGATATGTCAAACTTCCCACAATGGTAGACGAGGACAATATTGTATCTCTGACATAACTTGGATTTCCGGAACTACAATCAATTTCAGCACCTGTTTCTGTTACTATATTTGTTTCATCTCCTGGTATGCTACAGGCAATAGAACCTTCATACACAACTTTAAATGAATTTTCAATAGGAACATTGGAAGCTAGGGCAAAACATGTGGGTACGTCAGAAGCTGAAAAATCATGATATTTTGGTTTGCCTCCAAGACCTGTGTCTACTACTTCTATAACATTTGTGCATGGGGATGCTACATCTGGGCAACCTATAAGAACAGAATTTGAACTACTTGTTTGAGTAAAATTAATTCTCTGAGGAATATGAATACATATATTATTTCCTCCAAGCAGACCTTCAGGATGGCCGCTGATATAAGGCAGATTTCCTATATTTCCTATTATCTGGTATTTTGTACCAAAATCACCTTGAGATGTTGATTGCATCTCTTCTATAAAGAAGCCATTATCTCCACACGATAGTATTGTCTGAGCTTGCGGTGTTACCATGTTCATAGAAAAAGCTAACACAACCACTGTAACTAATACTAACAACCGCTTATTCATTCAACTCAATTATATTTGGTTGTTTAGTTTTATAAGTAGTGCCCATCGTGTTAATTGGGCTTGCATGTTATCTATCAGCTGGTGTCCACTTACTTCTCACTTCAGACCATGTAAGCTCTTTACCTTGTGATTTGAAATAACCAACAAGTATTATAAGAACAACAAAAATAGCTACTCCAGCCATTATAAGCAAGAACCAATATTCTTTTGGTTCACAGTCTAGAGGACATATGCCTCCACAATCTACGTCATCTTCATTTGAATCCCATTTTCCATTTATGCATGTATTTTCAGCTGGTTTACATCCTTCATCTCTTTGTCCATTGCAGTTATCATCTAGATTATTATAACATAGCTCTGAAGTAGCAGAGATTCCTCCTGCACAAGATCCCCAGGCACCGTTAACACATGTTTCAGTTCCTTCCTCACAAGCACCCACATGTGATCCACATGCTCTCGTATCTCCGCTTATACAACAATGTAATCCTTCGTCTACACGACCATTACAATCATCATCTATATCATTACATGCCTCTGATGCAGGTAGTGCATCATCAAAACAACCACAATACGTTGCCACAGCTGAAGATCCTCCACCAACATTGTCAGTTACACCATCACAATTATCATCTACGCCGTTACATGTCTCGTCTCTTGGTTCTGTTGTAGCAGAACATTCTGACCAAGAACCATTTAGACATATTTGAACTCCAGCTTCACAAGCTCCTATATTATTTCCACAAGGCTTTGTTTCATTGTCTTTACAATTACATGCTGGTAAACCATTGGAAACAACTTCGTCTATCTGACCGTCACAGTTATCATCTATATCGTTTGCGCACACTTCTGGATTAACTCCAGGTCTAAGGGTATTATTACAAACTACAGCTGCACCATTTGAAGAGCACACATAGACTCCTTCACATGCACCCACACCACACTGATTTCCTATGTTAGAACCAGGTTCTCTGAAATCTTCATCTGGTTCTCCGTCACAATCATCATCAACGCCGTTACACAATTCTTGACCATCTGGATTTATGTTTACATTATTATCATTACAATCTAAATCTTGACAGAAACCGTCCCCATCAGCGTCTGTACATGTTCCAAATGTTTTTGTATCTGTCTCTATCACAGTTCCTGCAGGATCAACAAGTTCTATGGTTAATTGGTGATCTCCTGATGATGGTGTTTTTAGATTAGCAAACCTTGTTAAACTTACCGGAACATTGTAACTTCTTGAAAATTCTTTAGAGGTTGTTGTAGCTGTTACAGTAACAGACGGGTCTGAAGCATTATATGTATAACCAAAATCAACACTTCCTCCACTTGTCTTTTCAGCTCTATATTCTGGAGCTCCTACTTGCGTACAAACAAATGGAGGATCATCTGGACAAATATCTATAGGGGGTAATTCCCCAGCTTCATGTTTTACTGAGTAAGGACTATTATAATTTGCGCTTCCCTGTATTTCATTTCCTGTTTTTTCCCATGTTTCTGTATGCGGAATTTTATACTTTGTGTAAGCACAAACTTTGGATCCTACAGGAGGCAGAAAATATATTTCATAAACAGATCCTGCGATATAATTTTTAATTTCGATATAACCTGCTGGTCCGTTAACTACAACATCAGAACCAATATTAAGATAATTTCCATTTCTGAATATACCGCCTATCTCTTCATCATTATTGTATCTTGATCTCCCTGTTCCTTGCAAGCTTGTATCATCAAATGGTTCTAGATTTGTTTTCTTTCCGAAGCTTCCAGAAGCTTCCCATGTTCCTGGTGTTAGAGGCAGATAAACCCATCCATTTTTATCTGTTTGAGATCCTGCATAAGCATCATCACCACAAGCAGCTAATATCGCCATATCAACTGTAGGAGCTGTTTTGGATGCAATTGTCCATACAGTATCTCCATTATTTCCTGTAGGTATATTATATGTACCTGCATCGAGAACAAACTTCAATCCCGAATTCTCGTCATCAGGATTTGCATTAACTGTTACTGGATCATTTTGACTAAATGTAGCAGTCCATGGACAAATTGGATTACCACATGACGGACACCCAGATCCGCTACAAGTTCCGTCTGCTCTAATTGAGAACGTTGTTGTTTGATCTGGATACTCTACCCACGTATTCTCTCCTTGACCTTTGATCTTGTATCCGAAATTTTCACTCTTATATTGATAATAAGTTTCATCGTGTAAATCAGCATCCAACGCTACTGTGGATTTCAAGACATTTCCTATGTAAGCTTTCAGTATTGAATTTTTATCTAGAATAATATCATGAGTTATTGTAACAATGCCTTCCACCTGTTGTCCAGGCTGATAATCAGCTCCAGTTACTTGTAGATTTAGAGTCACTCCAGGTGTTTGCGCATTAGCTATTCCAACTGTAGCTAGAACAATCAAAACCATGAAGAAAATGATCCTTGCATGCATATTATTTATTTGGTCGGGACTGTTAAAATATGTTGTTAAATCAACCATTTGTTACTGCGCTAGGAACATAGTCTCCTAGAGCTGATCCGCCACTAGTACCTGCGGCTGGGGCTCCTGCTGGTGCTGCGCTAGAAGTTGCAGCTCCTATTGCTCCTGGACCGAAGGCTAGAGATGTGCTTACGCCTACAAGACATCCTACTCCCATTAACTTACCCCATTTTTCTGCTTCTACATCTGCATCCTGATAAGAATAATCAGCATTAAAGTTACTCCATAAGTCGTCCAGCTTATCGTTTTGTTCATCTATAGTAAGATGTACGCCATACGATCCACATGTCTCTTCAAATTTATCTCTTGTTTCTTCAACTCTTCTTACATGTTCATTGTATACATTATCGTTGTTATCAGGTCCTGTTCCAGCGTATATACAAGATGCTATTCCGGATAGTAAAGCTAGTGGACAGAAGAAATATGCTGCTAAAGGTTTAAACACGAAAGCGAAAATTGCACAACCAACTCCACAACTTATGGCCAAGTAAAAGAAGAATTTAGCTAGGTCGTCAAAGTGTGGATGCATTCTTTCCATTGTTACCTTCAAACCATCAAATTCATCAACTCTTTCCTGACAAGATTTAAGTTCGTCTATTTGTGTTCTTCTTACATTAAAATCATCCAGACGATTAAGAGTTTCTCTTTGATTTCCTTGATCATAACTCACATCTACTGTGAGATTAAGAGAATGTCTACCAACACCTTCTGTACTATAGTTTATTGGAGGGAGTGTTATAGAACATCCATACTGTTTGAAATCATTGATAGAATTGACTTCTAGTTCAGAACAGGAATCTTTTGAAAGTGTTCTTTGATATATTTCTACTGGAGCATAAGGAGTCTGAGGTCCTTCATCAGGATCGAAAATATAGAATCCTCCAATAAGTTCTAGATCATCTGGTAACACACCTTCTGGAGCATAAATAGCAACACCGAAATAGAATTCGTTTAGATTACATTTTCCATTTGCTGTTCTGATTATACAGCTTTGATCAGGAACATCTACTATTAAATTCATTTCAGTTGGGTCTACACAAGCATTACTATCTTGTGTTCCTATACACTGCAAACCGTCTCCACATGGTATTTCCTCAAGCACACAACACTGCCCTTCTCCAGTATCGCTCTCGTCTATACCATTACCACAGCTATTCTCTATATTGATTATAATTGGTGGTATGTCATCAGTGAAAGATCGAGTAACTGTTTGTCCTCTATCCCGGAATGATATGGAAAGGTCTATTGTGTTTGTTGTTAGCATAACTTGATCAGGAGAAACTAAATAGCTAGTCTTTTCAAGATTTATTGCAGGTATTTGGAGTTCATATGTAAGGAAAATATCATCTCCTACATCATCTCTTGTTCCAGGAACAGCCCTACAATCAAAACTATATTCAGGTTCATTGAAATTGCACGCTGTCTGTAAAGAGTTCCAATCAATTGTGTCTGGAATATTCTCTACTTTAACTTTAAACTCTGTTGACACAGGAACCGTAACAACCGGTTGATACGCAAAACCTCCTTCATATTGAACAGGTCCCATAACTCTTGTTGTTGTTAGTTCTGCTTCTTCTAGAGATTCGACCTCAATGTTCAAATTATCTGCTTTACATCTATTGGTTCCTGCTGATCCGTCTATCCAGTCACAATAATATTCTGAAGGACAGGCTACATCAATACAGCAATTGCTTGCTGTCTCTCCATATTCGGCCTGACTGTTTCCACATGTAGAACCAGAAACTTGTATCAAGAAAGGATACTGTGTTTCTCTCAAATTTTCTGTTATTATAGCTGTTGGGTCCGAGAAAGAAGAATTGTAATATCTAATAGAAATATTGAATGTTGGTCTCAATGTATATGTTTTTGCTTGATCATGATCACTTATGTAGAATCTTAAGTAGCATGTGGAATTGTAAATACTTGTGCTAGAGCTTGCGGCTTCGCTACAAGAGGCAACACTGCATGTCGCTGTACAAGTTTCTCCTGGTGTAGAACAAGCAATACTGCATAACTCGTTCTCAGCTGCTATCCAGCTAGCAGGTTTGTTACTTATCTGATAATTAAACTCTACTAGATCTCCTGTAAGAGAATCATGATGATCAAAGGATCGTGATGCTCCTTTGACAACCAAATCCGTGTCTTTTACCAAAGCTTGACATGAACCCTGTAAATAATCTCCTGCATATCTATCATCCACTGATAAATCACAGAATTCTGTTGAGCTTGGGCAACTAGATTCATAACAACAGTTTTCATTCCAATCCTGTTGATAATTACCATCACCACATGTTGCCGAAGTTAGTATTAGTGAGTGTGTACTCCCCTCGAGATTCTCTTTGTGTGAAATACCTGCAGGCACATTATTGAAATCTATCTCCATTGTCAGAGTATTACCTTCAATTATAGCGCCTCCTTGTTGACAATTAGCTCCTAAAGACGGTATAGTCACATCACATGAATATTTTCTGTATTCTGATGTTTCTTCTTCCATAACACAAGATGTTAGAGGACGAGCTCCCACACCATTACCCAAATTAAGTTGTGGATTATCTATGCTTTTCAATCCTCTAGGAGCAAAATCTATTTTGAAGTTAACTTTTGCTTCATGAGACACATCACATCTTTCGAATGATATAGGAGATATTGTAACAGCTGATAAATCTATTAGACTTCTAAGTCTACATTCAGCATTAGGATCACTCTCTGTTTCGAAATCACAATAATAATTCACAGAATCTGGACAACCATTAGGATAACATTCATATTGTCCATTTACACTAGGCAACACGTTCTCAATAAACTTTGTTATCACCATTTCTATTATTTTAAAGAAATCTGCTAATAAACTTGGTACAGCTATCATCAAACCGCTTATTACATCACCTGCTGTATTTGGGTTTTCTTTTTCTGTATTCGATTTTTCCGTGAGGGATGCTGTTGACTGTGCATACGACACGGGTAACATTAGGATTAAGTAAGTCACGAATATTACAACTCCAAATAATATTTTTTCTTTCATATGAATCATGAACACACCGTAGCTGATGTTGATTGTATATTATCTATTATGTATTCTGTTGCGGCTTCGAGTCCAAGTGCTTCAGCTTCTCCTCTTGTGTAATGTCCAGCGAGGCAACCAAGTATTATATTTCCGCCTCTACATCTTCCATCATAATAATCCACTGTATCGTCGTACTTTCTAATGGCTTCAGCGTATATTTCGTCGGTTTCTGGAATTTCTATGTTTATATGAGAATTTTTTTCTGGTATTACAAGGTCTGTATCAGCTGTAGGGACAGGTATGGAAACAAAAGGATATCTTTCATAATTCTCCTCTAACACTCTCATGTTAAGTATGAGAGTGTTTACGGTGTATGAACCAGAAGGTATAAAGGATATTTCAATAAGCGGTGTATTTTCTGTTTTCAAGCAACCGCTAGATAAGCTTATGCAACTGGAACATGAACTCTGATCTTGTGGATTTTGTGAACATGATTGACATGCCGCAGTAGCTCCACTACCGTCCATGCAAGCTGAATCAGCCGCAGGCTGATTATTTGCTATTATGTATGTTTCACCGTTTTCTTTGGAAGTTAAGTTCATAATTACGAATTCTGAATCAACTGGATCTTCGAGGTTGCATAAAGATGGAGTTTGTACGAAATTGAACTCTAAATCTGGTATTTTATGTAAGTTAAAAATTTCCTGATAAACATTATTTACTGTTATTTGCTTATTCACAAATTCCCTTTCACTGGATTCGAAAACAGTTAATGTATTATCACCGCAAACCGATGCTCCCTGAACCATTCCGTTCTGATCAGTTTTTCCAACAAGACAACCTCCAATATACGTAGGAACATTTTCTAACGGATTACCATCACCATCTCTTACAGTCAAGCTTGCAGTACATTGGAGATCAGAGCACGAAGCAACTGCTTCTATAGGCCCTTGGCATACACCGTTTTCATTGTTATCAACATAAGCAAAGTTAGCAAAATAAAAATAATTATCCAATAGATCATCATAAACTCTTATTATAACAGGGAATGAAACTGAATAGTTCTGTACGTATCTGCCCACGCAAACACTTGGTATAGAGAATGTACTAGAGGTGATGAGCCTTTCCATATTAATCAAGACTATTGGTTCTAATGTCCTGATAGAGAAATCGAATGGTAGTAGCATTCTTATTTCTTCTGTTCTTTCTAGATCCTGATAAGTTCTACCGTTTACATCTTCTATTCCATGATGAATCAAGATACCGTTCTCTACGTATGTGTCATCCCAGAGTTTTGTATTCAATACAACGTTGTTCACAACTCCCTCTAATTTTTCACTTATTTTTTCTGGTTCCACGAATATATTGTCACCGCAAGTTACCATGAATCCTGCTCTTGGAAGATCTGTGAAGAAATCTATGTCAAATCTTGTGAATGTTTCAAAGTGTCTATTATGTGCTTGATCATTTGAGAAATCAGTTGCGAAGTCTAATATTCTTGAGAAATGTGTTGGTATGTTGACTGTGAATGGCTCTCTTATCCTATAACCTTCAACATTTGTGTTCATTGTCACAACAATGTCTATTTTATCATTATGCATCTGTGTTTCAACAGATATTGTTTCTGTGTTAAATTCTACTTCTTTTCCTCGAATGTCCGTAATTCCTGATAAATTACCTGCTATATCCTCTGCTATTCTTTCGTTTATTCTATTCACAAACATTTCTTTGTTTAATTGTGGGGGAACTCCGTTTTCACATCTTTGCCAATAAGGGATTTTCCTGTTATTAGAAACTGGTAAATCATTACCAAGTAAGAAAGGATCTCCTGGGAGATAACCACCATTACTTTCTAGAAGCATAATTGTTTCCACAGCTTTACTTTGTACCATGGTTTCTACAAAGTCTTTTACAACTCTTTGATCTTGTTGTACAGCTACTGGTACTTGTGGTTCTGGTATTAGAGAAGGTCCCATAGCTAGAACAACCACAACTGCAACTACAACTAGTATACCTATAATTATTATGGCTTCTGATTGCCCTTTCAAAGGCTTTGACATATACTATATAGTTATATAGAGACAAATATATGCTTTTTATACCTGAGAGACCACTATTAATACTTCTCAACTGATTTTAGGTGATTGTATGACCACAGCTTTTGATACACTAGAACCAAAGGTGAAAAGGGCAGTCAAAAAAAGGTTTTCGCATCCAACCAAAATACAAAGTCTTGTAATACCGTCTATTCTTGAAGGAAATAACACCTTAGTAATATCGGAAACAGGAAGCGGGAAAACCGAATCTGTTTTATTTCCTATATTTGATTTATTTGTTCAGAAAGAATACAGACCAATTTCTATTCTATACATAACACCACTCAAGTCCCTTAATAGAGATTTAATGAAAAGAATTACTTGGTGGTCACATGAACTTGAATTTGATGCTAGTGTAAGACACGGAGACACAACACAATACGAAAGATCAATGCAAGCACAAAATCCATCAAGTATGCTCATATCAACTCCTGAAACTCTACAAGCCATTCTAGTTGGTAAAGTTATGAGAGAACACTTGAAGAACGTGAAATGGGTTGTGATAGATGAAATACATGAGTTAATTGATAACAAGAGAGGAACACAACTTTCTATTGGTTTAGAGAGATTGAAAGAACTTACAAGAAGTAATGGCAACGAAATCCAGATAGTTGGGATATCAGCAACTGTTGGATCCCCTGAGAGAGTTGCTAAGTTTTTGACAGGAGATAAAGAATGTAAAATAATAAACACCGCGAGAGAGAGAGAAGTTAAGATACATGTAGAATCTCCTGATCCAACAAAAGAAGACTATAAGACAGCGGAAAGCATAATGATAGGACCTGCTATTACGGCTAGACTAAGAAGAATAACAGAATTGATAGAGAATAAAAAATCTGTTCTAGCTTTTACAAACACAAGAGAATCCTCAGAAGTTTTATCTTCTAGACTGCGTGTATATAACCCAAAAATACCAATGGAAGTACATCATTCTTCTCTTTCAAAAGATGTGAGAATCAAAGCTGAAGATGATTTCAAGAATGAAAAATTAAAGATTTTATTCTGCACGTCTTCGCTAGAACTTGGAATAGATATTGGTTCTATAGATTTTGTTTTGCAATACACATCACCAAGACAAGTAAATAAACTTCTACAGCGTATTGGAAGATCTGGTCATAACATAAGCAAGATACCAGAAGGTGTGATAATATCTGCAGATCATGGAGATAGTTTTGAATCAACCGTAATTGCAGATCATGCAATAAAGGGTGATATAGAAGAAACGCAAATGTATGAGAAAGCTCTAGATGTTTTAGGACATCAGATTATGGGATTGGCTTTGGAAGAATATGATATTCCAATGGATAAAGTTTACAAAATAATTAAGAGAGCGTATCCTTACAAGGATTTGACAAAAGAAGAATTCATACAGGTATGCGATTTCATGCAAAGATTGCGATTACTCTGGATGAACCAAAAAGATAAAGAAGGCGGTTACGACATGAGTAACATGTTTTTGAGAAGGAAAAGAAATTCATGGGAATATTATTACAGAAATTTATCTACAATACCAGATTCTAAAAATTATAGAATAATTGATATTGTCACGAATAAAGCTGTGGGTAGTTTAGATGCAGAGTTCATAGCTTTACATGGCTCTCCTGGTTCTGCTTTCATAGTGAAAGGACAAGCATGGAGAATAATAGATATAGATAAAACTACGGTATCTGTTGAACCCTTGTCAGGTTTGGAAGCTTCAATACCTGCATGGGAAGGAGAATTAATTCCGGTTCCATTTAACATTGCACAAGACGTTGGTAAGATTAGGGGTATAACATCAAAAGAAAAAGATCCTATAAAATATTTGACAACTCAATACCCAATTAAGAAAAACGTAGCTGAAAAAATTTATGAAACAATTAAAAATCAAAAGAAGTGGGGTCCTGTTCCAACAGAAAAAAATGTATTAGTAGAGCATGGACATGATGCATCAGAAGAGGGTTTTATTCCATATGTAATAATCAACACTTGTGCAGGTTCTCTTGTAAATGATACGTTAGGTCATGCGCTATCCACACTTTTGAGAATGAAATTTGGTTCAGTCGGTTTAAGTACAGATCCTTATAGAATAACAATAAAACTTCCTTCACCTGATTGGAACGAAGTTATTGAAATGTTTCAAAAACTAACTCCAGAAATTCTAAAAGAAACAATTAAAACAAGTATGCCTGATACTGAATTATTTGTGTGGAAATTCTTACACGTAGCAAAAAGATTTAGTATAATTTCCAGGGAAGCAGATTATGGTAAAAATTACATAAGAAAAATAATAGATGTTTACAAAAACACACCAGTATACAACGAAGCAATGAATGAAATATACCAAGATAAATTAGATATAGAAAAAACATGTGAATTCTTAGAGAATATAAATAGAGGTAAAGTAAAGATTATTGTGAAAGACAGCCTCTCTCCTATAGGAAGAGAAGGAATAACAAGAAGATATTCTCTAGTTTCTGAAAAGAAACCGGAAAAAGAAATACTCGCCGCATTCAAAAAGCGATTGTTATCAACCAAATTTGGTCTCCTTTGTCTTACATGTGGAACTTGGGTAGCGACGGGTACGGTTAAAGAAATTCCGGATGATTTGAAATGTAAGAAATGTCAAGCAAAACTTGTAAGTGTTATTCCTTACAGATATCTAAACGAAGCTCATGCTTTGATGATTAAACAAAAACTCGGAAAGGCTCTTGTTGGAGATGAAAAGAAAAGATATGATCATATGTCTAGAACAGCAGGACTCGTTATAGATCATGGAAAGGAGGCAGTAGTTGTCTTAGCTGGTAGAGGAATAGGTCCTAGAGCAGCTTCACGTGTATTAAGAAAGATGTTAAAAGGTGATGACATAATAAAAGAAATTCTTTCTGAAGAAAGAAATTACGTGAAGACCAGAAGATTCTGGAAGAATTAGAGATCTTTTAATTCTCCTAAGAAAGTTCCATCCAGCAAGTAGATTTTTGATGTATTCTTCTTTATCATACTCATCATTGGGGTTTTTCTTTGTTTTTCTTTTTTCACATTAAGAGCATGACCACCAGCCATCTTATTGAAAGAAGGGACTATTATAGCTTCTGGGAGCTTATCATATTTCCCGTATTTTTCTGTTATTGTTTTCTTGTTTAACTCTGTTCTTACCCAAACAGCTTCCATCCACGTTGCTCCTAGATTATTCTTGAATTGTATTTGTGGTTGCATGTGGCCCATAATCAAATAATCAGCACCTAAGAAACTTTTGTCTGGCCACGCATGACCATGATTATAATATATTTTATTTTTCAAAAACCCATGTGTTGGTTTTATGTCCACGCTTTTTGGAACTAGTTTTTCAACCCCAGGGTCATGGTTTCCAATAACATAAGTTATTTTGATTTTTTTTGCTAAATGATTTAAGAATTCTGGAATCTCCTTTATTTCTTGATAAGAGACTCCAGGAACTTTGTGTTTAATATCTCCTAATAATATTAGATTTTTTGCTTTCGTCATCTTGATTATATTGTCTAATCTATCTCTCATGGTATTTGTTTGAGAATTAATTTTTATTCCAGCTAGGAAATAATCATGTTCTATGCCTATATGTAGATCTGAGACAATCAGCGTATTCCCTATTAGAACTGCAGGCTCATCTGCAACAAATTCTGGATCCATGTTTGACAATAGGTTTGCCAATTTAAATTTTTCATCTAATAATATCCTATGAGTTATGGGACGGTAATATCAACTCCAGAAGGGCCCTCAACCCGTAAATTCTCATTCGTAATCAACAAGGGTCAAATCGTTCGGAGAGGCCAATTCATTCAGCTTCGCATACCTGATGGTGAACTAATCGGTAGGGTGTCTGATGTCTTCAAAACAAATAGATATTTCACAATGCCAGAATCCGTGAAAGAATATGAAAGCTCTGGAAATAATCTTGGTGAAATGTTTCCAACAGAGGAATGGGAATATTTGGTAGCAGAAGCTACTGCTTTAGGTGTGTTCAAGAATAATATGTTTGCTGATTCATCTATTCCTCCATCACCAGGGGTGAAGGTTGAGACGCCAGATGAAAACATTTTAAGCAGATTTTTTGGTTTGAAAGACCAGGGATTATATTTAGGTAAAATGCCACATCATGAAATTGACATAAAACTTGATTTAACAAAATTTTTGCAAAAACATTTAGCTGTTCTAGCACTGAGCGGTGCAGGAAAAAGTTATTTAATGGGTGTAATAATAGAAGAATTGCTTAAGAGAGATCCGGAAAAGGGTAATTTGGCTGTTGTGGTAATTGATCCACACGGAGAATATAAATCCTTTGCTGAAGATGGAAATTTCATAAATAAATCTCGTGTGTTTTCTTCGTCTGATATCAAATTAGGTTTGTCAGAAATATCTCCTTATAGTTTCAGAGGTTTCATACCAGATTTAGCACCAGCTCAAGAAAGAGAACTCGTTCGCATAGTGTCGGAATTGAAGGATAAAAACAATACATTTAATATGACAGATTTGATGGACTCTATAGAAAAGAATTGCAAACCAGTGATAAAGGATTTACTTCTTTCTCATTTAGATAGATTAAAACGCTTGAAGATTTTTGATTCTATTGATGATCCATCCGTAAACAGTTTAGCGGTTCAAGGAGAATTGTCTGTAGTAGATTTATCTGACACAACTAACATGAAAAAGAAACAAATAATTGTTTCACGAATTGCAAAAAAGCTTTTTGATGCTAGAAGAGCTGGAAAGATACCTCCATTTGTTTTGATTATTGAAGAAGCTCATCAATTTGCTCCAGAAAAAATGAAAAGGGAGGAAGCTTTGTCAAGAGGAATTCTGACAACAATAGCAAGAGAAGGAAGAAAATTCGGAGCGTCTCTTTGTTTGATTTCACAGAGACCAAAACAATTATCTACAACAGCATTGTCTCAGTGTAACACACAAATAATTCTTAGGATTACCAATCCTTACGATTTGAAACACATAGAGGAAAGTTCTGAAGGAATAACACGTGATGTATTAGACAGAATCTCATCACTTAAAGTTGGGACTGGTTTGATTGTTGGAGAAGCTGTTAATTTTCCGATGTTCATAAATGTAAGAAAAAGAGAATCCAAAGAATCTGAAAAATCTAAAAACTTAGAAACCTCAGCTATAGAATTCTACAAAACCAATAAGCAGAAGCAACAAGACGCAAAAGAGTTTCTTAGCTAGAAACAATTAAGTTATAGAAATTATTAGCTTCTTTTTCCGATTTAGCTTCTACAATTGCCCTTGAATTTTCGAACAAAGACATTTTATTTTTTTTGTTTTGTATGTGAATTAAAAATTTATTTGATTTTATTTTGTAAGACGGATTTCTTTTTAATTTATTTTCTAACTCGATCAAATTAATTTTCATTTTCTTTTGTGGAATTATTTGATATTTGTTTTGACCACACAGTACTGTGATTTTCTCTACAGTCACGTTTTCTAAATGGTCAAATTTCTTTTGAGAACAAACCGAACAATTTTTATTTTGTTTTATTTTACTGAAATCAAATCTTGGTTCTTTTGTTGAGAAGTTGAAGAGAACTCCGAATTTAGTTTTTCCTGTTAAGATCTTAGTTGCTTCTGAAGCTTGCCATGATCCAATTATATGAGATGTCGGTGAAAGGATTCCGAGAGTCTCGCAAGTTTCTAATTGCCCTCGCGACTCTCTGGGAAATAAACATTTCAAACAAGGTGTACCAAAAAAGCTAACAGACATTCCTTCTTCTCCTATTGCTCCCCCATAAATCCATGGTATACTGTTCTTTACTGCAAACTCATTGATTAGATGACGCGTTTCCATATTATCTGTACAGTCTATTATGAGATCTGATTTTAGGAGTTCTGGATTTTGTCTTAAGTCGTCTGTAATAGATTCTATTTTTATTTCTGGATTTATCTGTGCTAATCGCTCTTTTGCAGCCTCTGCTTTCGGCTTTCCTATATCTTCTTCTGTAAATAATTCAGTTCTCTGTAGATTTGAAAGATCAACAAAATCTCTATCTATAATTTTTATGCTGCCTATACCAGCTCTTACCAAAAGAGAAGAAACCACACTACCAGTAGCTCCACAACCAACTATGGATATCTTAGCTTTGAATAGTTTGGTTTGATTTTTCTCACCAAAGTATACAATCTGTCTTGAATACCTATCATTTATAGCCATCATGTTTTGTATTAAAATTTACAGATATAAATTTGACTTTGACCAAGAATAAGATGTATGATAGATCCAGTAGAAAGTTTAATCAATGAGGCTCTGAGAGCAGCTGACAGATTGAAATTGACTTCAGAGAACATAAGAGTAGTGTCTCATTATGATTGTGATGGTATTTCTTCAGGAGCTATAATGGTTAAAGCTCTGAAAAGGGCTGGAAAGAAATTTCAGCTTTCCATGATAAAACAGCTTGGTAGAGGAGAGTTAGAAAAAATATGCAAAAAAGAATATAATTTCTTTGTTTTTCTTGATATCGGAGCAGGACAATTAGATATAATTCAAGAGTTAATACCAGAAGCTCCAGTGATAATTTCTGATCATCATCAACCACAAGGTTATATAAAACCAGAGAACGCAGAAAGAATTCTTCATATAAACCCAACTCATTTTGGAATAACAGAAAATATATCAGGATCTGGAACCACGTATCTGATAGCCAGAGCAATGGACCCCGAGAATAAAGATTTGAGCGAACTGGGAATAATAGGAGCTATAGGAGATTCTCAAATAGGTTCTATTGGACCTGACTGGGGATTAGCTGGATTAAATAGAGAGATTTTGAAAGATGCAGAGACAACAGGAAAACTAGAAGTTAGTAAAGGTTTGAGATTATGGGGAATGAATACTAGACCTGTTCATAAAACGTTAGAATACTCATCAAATCCCAACATACCGGGAATAAGCGGATCAGAATCTTCAAGCATACAATTTCTACAAGAGATGAATATAGAACTCAAGAACGGAGACGGAGATTGGAGAACACTATCAGAATTAACCAAGAACGAACATATGAGATTAGCCTCCGGTATAATAAGAGAAAGAATTCGAGGAGATGAAGACAATCCTGAAGAAGTTTTTGGGGATGTGTACGAGCTAAAGAGTAGAACTGGCATATTCAGTAATGCGAATGAGTTCGCAACAATGCTAAACGCTTGTGGAAAACTCTATAAAGCCTATTTGGGTGTTGCGTTATGTTTACATGATGATAAATCCGGAAAAGAAGTAAAAACACTTCTAAGAAGGTATAGAAGAGAAATAGGAAAGGCTCTAAGCCTGGTGAATAAGACCGAAGGTATGATAAAAACAGAAGAAAATGCCAACTATATACTCGCAGGGGATCAGATATCAGAGCACATTATCTCAAATATAACTTCTATTCTCTCGAGAAGTGGAGAAATCCCTCTAAAACCTACATTTGCATTAGTAGATGCGGAGGACGAAAAGGTCAAAATAAGCGCTAGGGCTAGCGATGAAGACGTCAAAAACGGTATCAATTTGAAGGAAATACTGACTGAGGCCACTAAGGAAGTAGGTGGAGAGGGAGGTGGTCATAAAGGAAGTGCAGGCGGCACTATCCCTAGGGGGACCGTAGAAACGTTTATAAATTGTACTAATACTATACTAAAGAACATCCAAGCTGTAGAGGTTAAAAATGGCTGAAGAAAAAATAAGAAAAGGGAAACCTGTAAAATCTAAGGAAGAACCAACAGAAGTTCCACAAGAGAAGAAAGTAGAAAGACCAGAAAGAAAGGAAATAACAGTAAAAAAATGGAAAGGTAAAGAATGGTTCAGTATATTTAGTCCTAAGATGTTTGGCGAGAATTTCTTAGCAGAAACTCCAACCACAGATCCTAAATCTTTGGTCGGAAGAAATATTGAAGTCAATGTTGCTGACTTAATCAATCAGCCTAACAAGTTTTATATGAAAATCACTTTCAAAGTTAATAGAGTTGACGGTAAAAACGCATACACACGATTCAATGGATTGAAATGCGTCAAAGAATATTTATCAAGATCTGTTAGAAAAGGATTACAAAAAGTTACTCTTATACAAACATTTGACACAAAAGACGAATGGAAATTACAAGTCACTTCTACTTTAATTCTAAACAAAAACACAGAAAGCACAGTAAAAACAAAGGTAAGAGAAGTTATGGGAGAATTCCTAACGAAGAATGCACAAGCAAACACAATAGACAAGTTCATTGACGGTATAGTCAGTAGCTCATACCAAAGACAGATCAAGAAAATTGGAACAAGAGTTTATCCAGTAAGATTCAGTGAAATTGAAAAAGTAGAAGTATTGAAAGCTCCTGCTTAATTCTATAAAACCATTTTCAAATTATTAGTTGCTATACCACTCATTATATCTCTACCAACATCTGATTTCTTCTTGATTTTAATTGTACCTTTCTTTCCCACAGCTGCAGATAAGACGAACTTCTCTCCGTTATACAAATCTACTGTCTTTCCTCTTAAACTATTTTTGACTTTGATAACAATGAATGCTCCACTCTCAATGAAGTTCCATGGAACTTCACTCTTTAACGTGGATTCTCTAGGCTCCACTGAGATACTTATGTTAAGTCTCTTTTCTATCTCATCTATTGTTTTTCCTCCCTTTCCAATAAGCTGAGGAATCACATTGTTTGGGACTTTCACTACTATTCTAGTGTCTGAGAGGAATTCCACATCTATATTACGATCCCATTTTCTTAGTTCTTGGTATATCCTATCTTTTGCTAAAGCTCTTAGAGGAGATTCTTCTTCTTCCTTTACAGGCAATACTATATTCTCCTCCCCATATGTGTAGATCTCATATTCTAGATGTTTTGTTGTGAAATCTCTTATTTCAACAACAGGCCTTGCAAGATCCTGTTCTTTCATTCCTGTTGGCACTCTTACAGTCAAGCTTACTTCGTAGATCTTTTTAATCTTTCCTGCTTCTATGAATATGACAATCTTAATTACATGAGGTATTACTCCTAGTTCCAGTCTTCCTATAAATCTCTGTATAGCACTCACAGGGTCTGTTGCATGTATAACACCAATCATTCCTACTCCTGCTAATCTCATATCTCCAAATACCCTGAAATCTTTTGTTTTTCGTATTTCATCAAATATTGTGTAATCTGGTCTTACTAGCAATAGAAGTTCAGCTGTTTTTTCCCAATCATTTTCTAGAGGAGCGTATTGTGTTATGTCCTTTCTAACTTGTAAGTCTCTTGGTTGTTCAAATGTTTTTACAATTTTTCCATGACCTGCTAAGAAATTGGCCACGGCAGCTGCAAAACTTGATTTACCGGCAGCAGGAGCTCCTGAAATTAAGATTCCAGACTCTTTCAATAAAGCATCTTCTAATTCTTTATGTAACTTGTAATCTTCCAGTTTGACTTTGGCTATAGGTCTTACAGCTGTAAGTTCTAAAGCTTCTGAGAAAGGAGGTCGTGTAATGGAGATTCTTGTAATTCCCATCTGAATAACCATTGCTCCATTTTTGGACATTTCAATAAAAGAATTTTCATCTGCACGTGTCTTCATTACTATTTCTTCTATTATTTTTTCTAGTTCCACTTCTGTTATATTTTTTTTCCTGACTTCCACGAGCTTGACATTACCTGGTCTGCCTCTTTTAGCCAGAGGATTTACACCAGTTTTCAAATGAACAGATTGTGTTTCGCTAGTGAAGAAACTTTCTAGCTTTATTTTCCCTTTTGGTTTTTCCCTTGCAATATACTCTATATCAACACCTTCAGCTTCTCCAACTAAAGCTTGAACATAATCACCTGTTATCAGGGTTCCTTTGAGTTTATTTGCCACATCACGAATTATCGCATCTATTCTCCCCTTTCTAGCCAATTGAATTTCTTCTAGAGTTGGTCTTGTTCCTGAGAATTCTAGAATGACATTTTTCTTTTCTCCTAATTTTCTGATATTTTTAATTTCTTCTAAACCATCAAATCCTATTTGTTTGCCTCTAGACGCCTGAGCTTGAAGCTCATCTAGAGCTGCATTTGGTATAACAATTTTCTTACCTTCAAGTTTGCCGTCTTTTATGAGTTGAGAAATCAAACCTTTCACAAGAATGGACGTGTCCGGTACCACTATTTTCGTTTTTATCATGCTTTCACCATATATTATAATAAGGATAGGGTAGTATTAAAACCCGGCTTTAAAAGGTTAAAACATGGCTGATAAGTACATGCTAATTGAGAATATTGTAGGTCATATCGACCTAGATTTTAAAATACCATTGAAAAAGATAATGAAAGAGGCTGTGGCTTCCGATGTTCCTGGTGTTATTTATAAGGTAAATGAACCACAAGCGGCTGCTCTTATATTCTCTTCAGGAAAGATCGTTTGTACAGGAACAAGCAGTGTAGGAAAAGCACAAGACGCTATAAATGTCATACTAGAGAAGCTGAGGGTAAGAGGAGTCGACGCTCCTGCGACTTTGGAGATTAAGATCGATAATATAACAGCTGCAGCCAGAATACAAGCAGATTTGGACCTGGAGGAACTTGGCCACTCTCTCCATCACTGTAAATACAATTCTTCTCTATCTGCTCTTGTTTGCCATATAGAAGACACCGGAGCAACGATCTTGTTATACAGTTCTGGTAGAATTCTTTGCACAAATACAAAAACTATAGAATCTGTCCACAAATCTCTAGAAATATTGAAAAAGGACTTAGAGTCTGTTGGAGTTAGAGTCAAACAGCTTTTAATGTAACCTATTTCTTTCTGCTTCTATTGACTGTTTTATTCTTCCATTTGAAGGTTTTGAGCTTACTAGATTTACCAAAACCACACGAAGAACACTCTTTGTGTCTAACGTGATATGTATGTTTACCACAACGTCTACATCTAATATGGGTCTTCTTGTTCCTCTTACCCATTGATGGTGTTCCTTTTGTCATAGCTTCTTCTCCCAAATACTGGTCTAGAGATCCAAAACAACAAAAATACTAGTTTATTTCCCTGGTGAGATGTATACGATATTATCACCACGGATAAGGACCTTTCCTATTTTGATTTCCTTTTCACCTTCGATCTTTGCTTCGTCTAACCATATGTTTATATGTGAGTCAAAGGCTTTCAGGGTCCCGATTATATCTTCGCCTAGTTTTGTTTTTACGATTATTGTTTTGTCTACTGAACTTCCTAGTACATCAAGCGGTCTCTGCATATTACGTTCCTTTACTTTACTTAGTTATATTTCTTTTATACCAAATGTATTTAAAGGTATTTATGCTTATTTAATCATCTTATATAAGCTATGTTGACAAGGAACTGATATTATGCCTAAATGGAACCTAAAATCAAAGAGGAAAACAACTGGCGGATTAATGAAGAAAATCCGCAAGAAAAAGAAAAGAGATAGAGGATCAGAATTCTTAGCTACAAGAATATCCAAGAAAACCACTAAAATTGTTAGAGGAAGGGGTGGAAATGAAAAAAGGAAATTACTTTCAGTTGAAAAAGTTAACTTGGTAGACAAGAAAACAAAGAAATCTCATGTAACAAATATTTTATCAGTTGAAAGCAACCCAGCAAATATTCATTACGTAAGAAGAAATGTAGTCACAAAGGGTGCAATTGTAAAAACGGAATTAGGTTCTGTCAGAATCACATCACGACCAGGACAACATGGTGTTGTGAACGGCGTTTTAGTAGAAACAAAGAAGTAATTATTCTAGATACTTATATATTTCATCCAAAGATAATATTCTTTTTGGATAGTCAGGGTGTTTGTTCTTGACATCGAATAATATTCCTTTGATACCAGCGTTTTCTGCTGCCTTTACATCATCTTCAAGTGTATCTCCAATCATAACGGTCTCCTCTTTTTTGACTTGAAGCTTCTTCAAGATGAAATCGAATATTCTTGGATCAGGTTTCAGCATCTCAACTTCATAAGATAATACAATATAATCAAACAAATCACTTATTTTATATTCTCTATTTATTGCAGAGAAAATTTTTGGTTCGTAAGCATTACTGATGACCCCGAGTTTGAAATTCTTTTTCAACTTCTTCAATGTTTCTAATGTTTTTGGGTATGGGGTTATTTTATTCTTTTTCATGTCAGTTAGAATTATTCCAAGCTCTTTTGTCAAGGACTAACTAGGTTTTATTCTTAATTCATTGAGAAGGGTTCCTATTACCTTTTCTATATCTTCATGTCTGTGAAGCATTAGATGTTTCTCTAGTATTTTCACATAAGAATAATCGTCCATTGATTGACCTATTTTTCTTGAAAAAACTTCCAACGGTCTTGGAGGACCACTGAAGAACAGCGTATTCCAGAAATCGAATATTATGGCCTTTATCATAGAATTTATTTAGTTGAATATTTAATAAACTCTACTTAAACTCGCCTTTCTTCCAGACTTCTGGTCTCTTGCCCTTCTTGACAACGGTTTGTGAAAGCATGCTCCATTCTTCTTCAGGCATTTCTAGAAGATCTTTTAGAGGCTCATACATATGATCTCTCATTATTTGGAATTGTCTATTGTAATCCCCTGCAACTCTACCCTTCACTCCAAAGAATTCTAGAGGCAGCTTATCCGGAGGCGTTTCTTTTTCTAAATATTCTGCCATTAATCTCAAAGCTTCTATAGATCTCTTGTACGGATCATCTCCTCCACCTCTCTCGAAAAGAAGATAAACCATTTTATTTCTACCCAATCCTGTCTTTCTTAGATTCCATAGAAGCTCATATAAGATAGTATCACCAAGTTCTATTGGTTGATGTGGTTGAAGAGGATTTGGATGATTTGAATGCACACAGATCATGTACTCTCCTAGATCTTTTATTTTCGCTACTGTTTCTCTACTCTCCGTGAGAGCGTCAAGACCTTGTGTTGCTAAATGTTCATGATCTATTATACTCCACACTTTAGTTGTATCTAGAACTTTTCTTATTGTTTTTACAACTGAATATATTTGTTTTGGTCTGAACAAGAAGTATAAACCAGCGTGTTGGGGCTCTCTCGCATCGGGAGTTTCCAAAGCTATTATCAGATTCTTTGTGATATTGGTTAGTTCTTCTCTTTCTTTTGGATCCTTTAACTTTGCAATCTCTTTTCCAATTAAATCATCTTTCATCCATTTGAATGCTCTTTTCAAATGACCTTCTACATACTTAGCCGCTATAGCTGCATAAAAGAATTCTTTGAAATCTCTATCATTATTGTCTTCTGATTTTTTCCAGGCTTCATCAAGCCAATAAAAATTATCATAATCCAAGTTGTATTTTTCTAGCACATTTTTATATTGTTCCGCCATTGCCATCCATTGTGGGTCTTTTGTGTAGAATAAATGATGACCCATTATGTGATATCCCTGGACAACACTTAATCCACCTCTAAGCTCTTCTGAATCCCAATCTTTTCCATCAGCCAATTTCTTTTCCAATTCATCATCAAATATCTTCTTTCTTATCCTTGCGTCTTCAATTGATGTATCAGTTCTAATATCTGTTAATACTTTGTCAACTAATTTGTCTATACTAGGATCTCTTGTGTGAACCAGACCTCTCATCAAAGCAGCATCAATAACAGCATTTATTTCTTCTTTACTCACTCCTCGTTTTGACAAAGCTTCTCTCAATCTTTTCTCTGTTTCTTGTCTTTTCCATTCAATTTCTTCCACCTGAATTCTACTGGATATTTTTGTTATTTCATCATCTGTGAAAATATCTCTTCTCCATGAATCGTCTACAACTTTTTTAATGAACCATTTTCTTAATTTTGCATCTTCTTTTAGAATTTTAGAAATGAATCTTCCGCTTTCATCACAGAAAGAGAATGTAAGTTTTCTACCAGCATATGTCATAAGTTCTAACCATATATTCAGACAAGCGTGATAGTTTACGTATTTAGCTCCTGCATTAACAGCGGATCTGATAGATTTTCTTAACCTATCTTGAGCATCTCTCCATTCACCTCTCTCTGGTATTTCGAATGGAACATTTAGATCACCATGAAATAATATTTCTACTCCTTGTTTTCTTGCAATATGTCTTATTTCAACACCATGAGAATAAGGAACTTCGTGAGCTACATCAGCCGCTATTTCTATAGCACTAGCACCTCTTGTTAACGCATATCCTAATTTTGAAATAGCGTTAGCTAATTCTTCTGATCTGGCAGCGTAATATATCCCCGTAGTCACAGCTACTTTTAGAGGCATGTTTATTATTAGGGTGGGAATGCATATAATAATGCTCCTCCAATATGATATATAGAGACTTAATATGACCAAAATAGACCCATGGGCATCAGAAACCATAAAGGACTATGATAGACTTATCAAGGACTTTGGAATGCAGCCGTTCAAACCGCTGCTAAAGAAAATGGTAGATCCAACTCTATACATGAGAAGAGGTGTTATTTTTGGTCATAGAGATTTTGATAAAATTCTAGATGCTAAGAAAAATAAAAAAGACTTTGCAATGCTCACGGGTTTGATGCCTTCTGGAAAATTTCACCTAGGACACAAAATGGTTGCTGATCAGATAATTTATTATCAGAACATGGGAGCCAAAATTTTTGTTTGTGTTGCTGATATAGAGGCTTACAACGTCAGAGGAAACTCTTTAGAAGAGCTTAGAAAAACTGCAATAGAAGAGTATTTGTTAAATTATATTGCCCTGGGTTTGAAACCTAAGAATTGTGATTTTTATTTCCAGAGTAAAAGATCAGAAGATGCAGATAAATCAAATGCATATTACAAACTCATACAAACAATACCAAAGAAAACAACTTTCAATGAAATGAAAGCTGTTTACGGTGATTTGACTCCAGGCAAAATAATTTCTGTATTTACACAAGTTGCAGATATTTTACATCCAGAACTTGATGAATTCGGTGGGCAGAAACCTGTTATTGTTCCCGTGGGGGCTGATCAAGATCCTCATATCAAATTGACAAGAGATATTGCTGCTAGATTTAACAAATCAAAAGATTACAAATTCTTTTTACCTAGCTCTACATATCACGAATTTTTGAAAGGACTGAAAGGGGGAAAGATGTCCAGTTCTGATCCTTATTCTTACATTGCTTTAACTGATGACGCTAAGACTGTGAAAGAAAAAATAAATAAACACGCATTTTCTGGAGGAAGAGAGACCGTTAAAGAACATAGAGAAAAGGGCGGAAATCCTGATGTGGATATTTCTTATCAGATGTTATATTTCATGTTCGAAGAAGATGATAAGAAGATAAAAAAAAT
>JBDRSV010000002.1:0-6310 GCA_043824495.1 Candidatus Aenigmatarchaeota archaeon
TGCTTACAGCTGTTTGTAAAGGCGATAAAATAAATTTCAAAAAGCAGAAAATGGGAAATGATGTAAAAGCTGTCACGATGCATGCTTTCAAAGTCGAAAAACAGGGAAACAAATGGATAGCTAGAGTCACTATAGATATATAAGACATGGAGAAAAGAAGATATTATGAGAGAAATGCCAGAAAAACCAAAAGAAATCAAACAGATTACTCCATATGTGTGGGAAATTCCCATAACCCATAAGAAAGGCATGCTGGTTCCTGCAAGAATAGTAGCTTCCAAGAAGCTGCTTGATGCAATGGACCCGGGTGTTTTTGATCAGGTCACAAATGTTGCGTGTTTACCAGGACTACAGAAACACGCATACTGCATGCCTGATGGTCACTGGGGCTACGGTTTTCCGATAGGGGGAGTGGCTGCTTTTGATGAGAAAGAAGGTGTAATATCACCTGGAGGTATAGGTTTTGACATAAATTGTGTATCCGGAGATACCAAGATATTAACAAAATATGGGTATTACAAAAAAATGAAGGATTTTGATAGAAACTTTTCTAATGAATTGGTTTCATGCATGGATTTATCACAAAACGACAAAAAACATGCCAAAGCTGCTATGTTCTTGAAAAAGAAACCTAATCATGGGGTATTGAAAATTACTACATTATGCGGTGAGAGTTTGGTGTTAACAGAAGATCATCCTGTATTTAACGGAAAAGAAATGATAAAAGCTGGAGAATTAAAGGAAGATGATCAAGTTGTAATACATCCTTTTGAAGGAATAGAATATGAGAAGCCTTCTTCTGAAATCATTCTGGATGAATATGATATTATCAGAGTTGCTGGTAATAGAACAAAATTGATAAGAACATTAAAGGAAAGGGGTTTGATACCATTAAGATTAAATTCTGATAAACTTCCAATTCTCATAAAACTTTTAGGATTTCTTACAGGAGATGGTTGGCTTGGAAAATACTACAATAAGAAAAGAAAACATGATGTATGGAGCATGAGGGTAATAGGTAAACCCGAAGATCTGGAAGACGTTAGGAGTGACATAAATTATCTTGGATATAATGTTGGTTACATGAAATCAAAATATTATGAAAGCAGAATAGATGAAATTGGAGGTACTGAGAGGGATATAAAAGGAAACTCGACCCAATTACATATTCTTTCACAATCATTTTCAGTTCTTATGAAGGCGCTTGGAATGCCTGAAGGAAACAAATCCAGAGTTGGATTCAGAATACCAGAATGGATAAAAAAATCCCCATTGTGGCTGAAAAGATTATATCTTGCTGGAATATTCGGAGCGGAACTCACAATACCTTATCAGAGAAAAGGAGAATATACAGGCTTTACAGAGCCTTCGTTCAGTCAAAATAAAATAATATCTCTTGAAAAGAAGAATGAGGAATTTCTGCTTGATATATCTGAAATGTTATCAGAATTTGGAGTAAAAATAAACAAAATACACAAACAAGAAGGGGTTATTAACAAGAAGGGTGAGGAAACAGGAAAACTTGCCATTAGAATCTCAGCTAATATTGACAATTTGATTAATTTGTGGTCTCGTGTAGGTTACGAATACTGTAAAGAAAGAAAAATAAGATCCATGTTAGCAGTTGCATATCTTAAGAAGAAAAGGAATTTATTAAATAAAACCCAGGCGCTTATTGAAGATGCTATAAACTTATATAATCAAGGTACACCAATGAGAGACATATGCGATTTGGCTGAATCACAAGGTGTAAATGGAAAAATGATCAAAGCTCAAATATTAAGAAGAAGTAAGTCAGTAAGAGCTCCTACTAATTTTCCTAAATTTGAAGAATTTATCAGGGAACACGAAATTGGGTGTTCAGAATTTGTTAGAGATAGAATTGAAAGTATAGAAGACATTGTGTACGATGATTTTGTTTATGACTTCACAATGAACGATCAGGATCACAACTTTATTGCTAATTGTATAGTCTCTCATAATTGTGGAATGCGTCTAGTGACCACAAACATGACTTATGATCAGGTCAAACCCAAGTTAAAAGAATTAGTTGATACTTTCTTTAAAACTGTTCCAACAGGAGTTGGAGTAAAAGGCTTTGTTAAGGTAAACGAAGCTCAATTCAGAGATGTTATGACTGATGGTGTCAGATGGTGTTCAGAAAATGGTTATGGTTGGGACACTGATTGGAAACATAGTGAATCCCAAGGAAGAATAGACTGGGCAGATCCAGACAAAGTTTCTGATAGAGCTGTAAAGAGAGGAATTTCTCAAATTGGAACTCTTGGCTCAGGGAACCATTACTTAGAAGTACAAGTTGCTCATGGAAATAACATATTTGATGAAGAAACAGCAAAAGCTTTTGGTATTCATACGCCAGATCAAGTGGTTGTCATGGTTCATTGTGGATCTCGTGGATTTGGTCACCAGATAGCAACAGATTATCTAAGGGTATTTGATTCTGCTATGAAGAAGTATAATATTACAGTCAAAGATAGAGAATTATCATGTGCTCCTTTCTCAAGTCCCGAAGGACAAGATTATTATAAAGCAATGGCATGCGCAGCTAATATGGCTTTCGCAAACAGACAAGTTATCACACATAGAATAAGAGAAGGATTTGAAAAAGTATTTGGTAAGACAGCTGAACAGATGGATATGAATCTAGTATGGGATTGTTGTCATAATATTGCAAGAAGAGAGAAGCATAAAATCGATGGAAAACAGAAAACTGTGATAGTTCACAGAAAAGGTGCAACTAAGTCTTTTGGTCCTGGACACGAAGAACTTCCTCCAGAATATAAGAAATATGGTTCTCCAATAATCATCGGAGGCTCTATGGAAACTGGATCTTATCTTCTAGCTGGAACAAAGAAAGCAGAAGAGGAAACATTTTCTTCCACAGCTCATGGATCTGGTAGAACAATGTCAAGAACAAAGGCAAGAAAGCTTGTTCATGGGGACAAATTGCAGAAGGATATGGAAAAGAATGGTATCTATGTTCGTGCAGTGTCTATGCCGGGTCTAGCAGAAGAAGCTGGTATAGCTTACAAAGATGTATCAGAAGTAATTAGCTCTGTACACGAAGCAGGAATATCAAGACGTCTCGTAAAACTAATTCCTTGCGGGAATATTAAAGGTTGAATACAAATATTATATATGGAAAAACTAAAAATCTATGGAATTAAAAAAAATCTTCCAAGTAGAATACAGTTCATTCTAGAGAAAGATCAGAAGTTCATAAACGTGATACAGAAACTTGTTACTGAATTTATCGGGCATCATGATCTAATATACGAAAACGAAACATCAGAAGATGTAAGAAATGATGAAATTGAAGAATTGACAGATAGATGTGATTTCTTTGACTATGGTATGCTCGAAAGAGATCCTGAATTGAATTGTGAACCATTTGCTTTAGAGGTCTTTGTTGGACAAAGAAAGGTTCTTCTAAATCTCTATTCAAGTAAGAAGTTCCAAGAAAAGTTCACAGAATCTCTTTTGAAACATGTAGAGTGGGGCAAGCTTGCAAAAGGATTTACACACTCTTAATGAATTCTAAAAGTAGTCTTACTCCAAAACCTGTTGCACCTTTTGGTAAATAGTAGCTTGGTTTATCTAAGAAAGCAACTCCTGCAATGTCTAAATGTATCCAAGGAGTGTCTTTAATGAATTTTCTTAAGAAGCCTGCTGCAGATATTGTTCCAGCATGATGTTTGTAACCAATATTCTTGATGTCTGAAACTTCACCTTTAGTCATTTCTTCGTATTCTTCATAAAGTGGAAGTCTCCATACACGTTCGAATACTTTCTGTCCAGCTTTGTACATCTTATCTGAGTATTTATCGCTTGTTGAAACCATACCAGCTGTTACTTGACCTAATGCCACTACACAAGCTCCTGTGAGTGTAGCTAAATCAACTATTACTTGAGGTTTGTAGTGTTTTTCTGCATAAGTGAGAGCATCAGCCATTGCTAATCTCCCCTCAGCGTCTGTATTCAATATTTCCACTGTCTGTCCAGAATATGATTTAACAATATCACTTGGTCTCTGTGCACCAGAACCAATCATGTTCTCACACATAGAAGCGAGTCCAACTACATTCTTCTTAATCTTAAGTTCTGCCAAAGCTTTCATTGTACTAATAACAGCACAAGCTCCGCCTTTATCGGACTTCATGTCTTCTATGTAACCTGTTGGTTTCAAATTGATTCCACCAGTATCAAAAGTAATTCCTTTACCTACTAAACAGATAGGCTTCTCACTCTTTTTCCCTCCCCAGTATTCCATTATAATTAATCGAGGAGGATAAATGCTGCCTTTACCAACACCATAAATAAGATTCATTCCTTTTTTTGCAAGTTCTTTGTCTGCTATTATTGTAACCTTGATTTTGTGTGTTTTGGCTATCTCTTTTGCTACCTTTTCAGTTTCTAGAGGATTCATTTTATCTGCAGGTTCGTTTACTAAAGTTCTAGCAAATTTAGTAGATTCACATTCTATTAGAGTCTCTCTAACAACATCTTTGACTTGTTTGGATAGAATGCTGAATTCTTTCAGCTTTTTAGTTTCCTTGTCTTTCTTCTTGTATTTATCAAAATCATAATCACTTAGAACAACACCTTCTATCATACTCTTAATTGTGTTGGCTAATTTGAGCTTCGTCTTAGGTAATACTGTTGTAAAAGAACTAATTTTCTTTTTCTTTGTGTAAGCAAAAACAATTGAATAACATCTTCTTATTCTCTCTTCGTTTATTTCACTGTCTTTACCAAGACCTACAAGAAGTATTCTCTTAGTTTTGTTTTTATCATCTCTTAAATATAATGCATCTTTGAATTTACCTCTAAAATCGCCATCTATCACAGCACTTCTAATTAGTTTGTATACGCTCCAAGATCCTTTTACGCTCTTTGTGTCCTTTTCTGTTAAAGGGAAAACAAGTAATTCATCAGAAACTGCTTCCGGTTTTTTATCTTTTAACTCTATTTTCATGTCGATCTTCTATATTATTGTATTCCAGGTATAAAAAAGTTCTAGCGATCCCCTTCCCATAGAATATTAACAGAAAACTTTTTATATATAAACTGCTATAGTATGGTATAGGTGATATATAATGACAAAAACCACAACAATACAATTAGAGAAAACTGTTGTCAAGGGACTAAAAGAGGCTAAGGAATATCCTGAACAAACGTATAATGCGCTCATTCAACGAATGATAGAAATTTTCAAACAGGTAAAAGATAGAGATCAGTATGACAAGTTTCTACACCATATACAGAAGCAAAAAATGAAAGAACTTTGGGATAACAAAGAGGACGAGGAATGGGAACATGCTTAGTCCAGGGGATGTTGTTTTGACTTATGTGCAGTTTACAGACAGTTTCCAGGTAAAAATAAGACCAGCCGTTGTTTTATTTGAAGAATTGGGTAACATAGTAATTGCAGGAGTTACTAGTAATCTTTCTATGAAAGGCATTTCTCTTACAAAGAAAGATGGTGCAATAAAGGATAGTGTAATAAAAACTAATTATATTTTTACAGTATCAGAGACAATGATAAAGAAAAAACTCTTCACACTCAATAAAGAAAAGAGACAAGAGGTGTATGATGAGTTGACAAAAAGGCTCTCGGATCTGACCTAACCTCGATACGTTTTCTGCATCAAAAGTGAGTCTTGTTCTATGTTAGGACTCTCGGAAATAATTATTCCGGCTATTTTGAATTCTTTCCAAACTTTTATCAAATCTTTATAATTCATATCTGATTCTTTGAGTATGAGATGATTTCTCTCTCCTTTCTCAGAGTAAGCAATTCCGGACAGATGAATATGCATGTTCTTCAGGCCTTCTTTTCCATGAAACTTTTCAATTGTTTCAAGAATCTCTTTGAACTCTTGAGTCGTGTTATACTTCCCGCCAGATCTGGCATGTACGTGTGAGAAATCAACACATGGCATCATACCTTCAACTTCTGATGTCATCTTGGCAAGTTCCTGGAAACTGCCAAATTGTGTTCCCTTGCCTGTGGTTTCTGGTCTAACCCATATATTCACACCTTCTTTTTTCAGGATTTTCATGATCTCTTCACATTCTTTCTTGATATTTTCGTAAACCTTAGCAGGTTCCATTTTCATGTAGAAACCAGGATGGAAACAAACAGAATACGCTCCACATTCATAGGCTCTGCGTGCAGAGTCAAGAATTCTTTTCTTGCTTGCCTCGAGTTTTACTTTCTCAAGAGAATTCAAATTGATGAAATAAGGAGCGTGACAAGTGAGAACAACATTAGAATCTTGAGCTGTCT
>JBDRSV010000003.1:0-14167 GCA_043824495.1 Candidatus Aenigmatarchaeota archaeon
TCGAAGTATCTAACCAAACCTGCAGTACTCTGAGGCATTTGCATTTGATTTTTCTTTGCCATAATATCACATTAGTTTTCTTATTTTATAAAGTTAGATGTGCTGGAAATAGCCCACTTTCTGTACATCAAACATGAGAACTTTCTGGTATATTTCAACCAATTAAGCTCATTTCATGTAGCTGATGTGATGACATCTGTCTAAGCGCATTAGACTCGTTTTCGAGTCCGGCTTGCACCCCGCAACACAAGTGCTCTCACTTGGATCTCCTCTTCGACGCTCTGTATCCAAAGATTACATCATAGCTCCAAGGAGCCAATATTTTCTGAACTTAATGTAAGCTTCTCAGCTTCTGTCTCACGACAATGCGTTTTACCCCAGTTAAAAAGGGTGAGTGAGTGGAGCTTCCTCATGACCAGAGGTCACGAAGTCATCTATCCAGCACATCTACTAAGAATTAATACAAGGGTTTATAAAGTTTGTTTTACTTCTTCTTGCTGCCTTTCAAGAAGATGCTCCTACGGGCAATATCCAATTAACACTCATAATAAAAAAGACTACGATACGCTTAAAAAATACGTCTACAACTTGTATATATGGCAGAAATTAATCTGAAGAAGCTAACAGAGATGGTTTTAGAGCAAGCAAAGGGGAAAGGGTTTGGAACCAAACCTGAAGAAGTAAATGTAGCAGAAAAAATAGCTCTAATACACTCTGAAGTATCAGAAGCATACGAAGCTTATAGAAAAAAGAATATTGAAGGAAAGGATGGTTTTAACGAAGAGTTAGGTGACGTGATACAGAGAGTCTTGCATCTATGTGGAATTTTTGATATTGATATAGAAAAAGAAATACTGAAGAAGCTAGAGCACAATAAAAAGAGAGAATGGGAATGGAAAAAAATGAATGAGAATCGTTCTTAGGTCACATTTCCATACTTTTCAAAGTTGTTGCCTTGACTCTGGATCTAATGTCAAAGTATATGGCGTCATAAAGTGTTTGAGGGAAATCCATTCTGAGGTCAAAACCGGTTGTGTATATATCGTTTTTTCCAGCTTGTAGCCCTTTTACAATCTCATAATATCCTTTCCTATGTCCAAATTTCTCTATTATCCTTTTAATTATTCCAGATGAGATCAGTCCTTTTGCTGTGGATATTAAGTCAAAATTATCTGCAAGGAAGAAATCTAAATGATTAGAAATATCCTGATCTGGTTGACTTAATTCTCTATGGTTGGAAACTCCGGGTTTATGTAAAGTTTCACATAGCATCTTACCATCACCATCGGAGAAAACAGAGCCAACAAAACCGTTTCCAGGATTTGTTATTTGAGTTGTTATGAGATATTTGTATTTTCTCAGATCTTTCTTATTTTTTTCTATCCATTCTTGAACTTCTCCAATTTTCTTAACTCCGAAAAGAAAACCTTTCTTTACATCAGGAATTTTGGGGTCAAAAATGAATAAACATGGTCTATTGTTCTTGATAAATCTTTTAATAAAATCTATACTATCTCTTCTGTGCGGATAGTCTTTTAGATCAAAGTTTTCCCATATCACAGTTTCTAATCCCATATCCTTAATACGAGAATATGTATCAGTTGTGCTGTAAGTAGATGCTTGAATAGAATTGGATGTTTTCCTAAGGGCAGATTCCCAAACTCCGATATTTGCCATTATATTAAATTGAAAAGAAATTATTTATATCGAAACAGTAATATTATAATATGAAACTAGTTTTGCTGGTAGGGATTATTTTCTTATTTATAGTATCTTCTGTTAATGCAGCTGATCTCACTATGACATGTGGTGATGATACGTGTGGTATGATTTTTGAGTTGATAAAGAATGATCCAAACGTAGACGATGAAGCAAACTTAACAATTGGAGATAAAACATATGCTTTGAAATTATACGCTGTTTCATCTTCTACGGATGCTACTTTAGGTGTGAATACAGTACTTAATCCAATAATAGAGGGTGAGACACACCGAATAAACGGAATTAATTATTATATAGAATATGTTTACCTAGAGAGATATGACGGGAAAACAGGAGTAAGAATAGTCGTAACCAATGAATATGCTACTTGTCTAGAAGATTGTTCAGCAGAAAGTCATAGTGTTTTATGTGGAGATAAAATCTGTAAAGAAGGTGATGTTCTAAGAATAGGAGACACTATAAGAGTGACCGAAGATGGTCCTCATGTAATCACACTAAAAAATGTGACTGAAGATTCTGCTCATTTGAGAATAGATGGAAGAGACATGATCGTTAAGAAGGGACAAGAAACAGGGCTTAAGGGGATGGATTTTCAGGTATTCAGTCTAAAATATTATGGTAATAGTCAGAGTTGGGTAGGATTAATTTTTGATGAAGAAAATGGAATCACTTGCCCAACTGATTGTAATGGAACAGGATATTGTGGAAACCTGAAATGCGATGCAAATGAAAACGAGGATAATTGTCCAATGGATTGTGCATTAGGAGAAATTGGGCCTCTAGTAAGTTGTGGTGATGGTGTTTGCAATGCAAATGAAACAGCAATATTGTGTCCAGAAGATTGTGTTGGGCCACCAAAAAATCAAACAATTAATACTTCAACAGTTTGTGGAAATGATGTATGTGACGGTGGTGAAACAGGAGAGTCTTGTCCAGATGATTGCTTACCTGAACCTCCTCCTATAAATGTTGATGTTCTTGAAGTGAATCAAATAACAAAAGAAATACTAACAAGTTTGGAAAGTTTGAGACCTAACATAGACAAACTAGAAAGAATTGAATTAGCAGAAATAGAGAATGGTATTGCAGTTGCTGTTATACAACTAGAAAGCTATCAAGAGGAAATGAATTCTAGAGATTTTGTGTACGGATTGACCTGGTTCTTTGGAATGCAGAAGGAACAAGAATTAGCTGATGTTAATTTATTGACAAACATAGCAAACACGTTACTCAATTACAAAACCAGGTTGTCAGACTTATCTGCAGAAATAGACGACACCTATACAATTATAATCCAGCAAGAGTCAAGTAAACTTGAAGCTCAATCTAGTACAATTCTTTCAACAGCAGAACAAAAGGAAAGAACAGCTGGTGGCTTCATTGGTTAATTCTAAACAAAAAATGTCATCAAAAGTCCAATAAAAGCGAGTATTGCTATTATAGGAATTAAAATATAGATAATGAATTTGAAGTAACCTGTTCCCATTGCTGTTGGAACAAGTTGTTTATTTTTTACTTGTTCTACATTCTTAGGTTTCTTAACTTGAGAAATTGGCATCTCAGGGAAAAGCATTCCATGATGTCCACAGTTATTACATTGCTTGAATTGATTGATTAAACCAGTAGCTACATAAGCAGGTGTAGTATCCATTTTCACGTCAGTGCTGTCGCATTTAGGACAAACTGTAACATATTTCTCTTTCGCTTCTTTCTTAGGAGCCTTTATTCCGAAATCTTCCTTTTTATTTGATTTTTTCATTTCTTCTTCCTGTGTCTTATGATAACAGAAGTGATTATTAACAGTATACCCAATATTATGATTCCAATTGATAAGAATTCTGTTCTAGGAGGTTCAGTTACTCTAGTCTCGTCATTAGTTCCTGCGGCTGTACCAACTTCTCCAGCTGTGCCAGAACCAGCTACAGGTGCTGTCATAGCATCTTGTTCTAGCGCTTTAGAAACACCAGAAAACATCATTGTGCTTTCCATATAGTAACCATACATTCCACCGAAAACAACAACAACTCCTAAGGCGAGAACCAGGATAAAGCTTACAGCTCTCTTAGGTTCTATCATACCCAAGCCTTTGTCAGTTATTTGATAATAAATCCATTTATGACCTGTCTCTACTTTGTTCACGAGATCAGATTCCTCAAGTAATTTCAAATGTTCAACAACAGTTGATGGAGATAACCCAAGTTTCTTGGATAGTTCAGAGGGCATCATTCTTCTCTTACCTAAATTCTTGAGTATAGAAAGTCTAGAGTCTGCACTGAGTGCTTTGATAGTCTTCTTATCAATCTCCATATTCTCTTCCATGGTATAGAATTAGCTTGGTGTTTAAATAACTTGTATGCTTTGTTCGGTTTAGACCGAATGAAATAGGAAGAAAGCTTAAAAACCTCTCAATTTGAGTATGATCACTTAGGTGAGATTATGAAGATATTGATTACATGTGGCCGACACCCAGGTGAGTACACCGCACCTGTGGCGAAAAGAGTAGGCGAATTACTAGAACAAAGAGGATATAATGTAGATGTAAAAAGATTTCCTTTTGAACAAACTGGTTGGGGAAGGGCGTTTAATGGAGAATCGGCAGAAGAAGTTGATAACGCTACTAATAGAATTGGTTACACTCTAGACTTTTTTGAAAAAACCACGGGTTATGATATGATACTAGATTTTCATACAAGTCCTGATTATGTTGCAGATCCTTTTGATATGAAATTAGAAAATTTTTCTATATCATCTAATGATGGAGCATTAGCCAGAGGAACTGGTCTTGGTTGTGTACACGTATCTAGATTCTCAGAATATACTGACAATATACCGGAAGCAATTAAGATGTTGTACGTTGTAGAAATTCCTCATGTAGAGAGAAGAACCTCAGAGAGATTCATGAATACAGTTACAAGCAGAATAGACGGTGATATATTAAATACATCTTATGATTATTTCAGACTTGTTGGCGATAAAAAAGCTACACTAGCAAAATACCCAATAGAAGAGTTATCAGCTAAACTTGCTGATGAACTTGATAATAAAATTCTAAGGACGTCTGTATAGTATGAAGATATTAGTGACTTATGGATGGCATAGAGGAGAATATACGAAACCTGTAGCAATTGGAGTAGCTGAAATATTAACCCAAAGAGGATATGATGTTGAGCTAGAAGAAATTCCATTTGAAAAAACTGGTTGGGGAAAAGCATTTGCAGATGAAAGTTTGTATGAAGTAGAAGAGGCCACGTGTGGTTTAGTAAGCTCATTGAGATATTTTGGTTCTAGGTTAGGAACTCATTTAATATTGGATTTCCATGCAGGAAGCGAAACTGAGTTTAATCCTGGAGGAGTAGATGCAAAAGAGTTGGGTTTTAAAAATGAACTAAATTTCGCGTGGGGTAAAGATAATTCTATACTTTTTCAAGATGCTGGAAACGAAGTGGGGGTGGAGGATAATTTATATATAATAGAAATACCACAAGTTTATAGAAGAGCTTCAGATAGGTTTTTAGAAACTGTGACACAGAGAGTTGAAGGTGACATGAGATTTAATGGATCAGTAATACCGTTAGATAGGAAAGTGGGATCATATTTTGAAAGTGTGGCAGACAAAAAAGCAACTCAGGAAAAATATCCAACAGAGATTTTAGCACGAAAAATAACTGATGGTGTTGAAGAACAAATTATTGGAAGATTCAAAGAATTTGATATGAAATCTAGATTGAAACCAGAAGAATACACTGAGCTAATGAGTGTTTAAGCTCCAATAAATAGACTGGCTGCATATCCTATATAGAATGCTGCTATAGCTGCTATACCGCCTACTACAAGCATTTCTAAACCAGCGATATACCATTTCTTATCAATTACCAATGCTCTTGCAGAACCTACACCAAACAAAGTGATTGCTGTTAGAATAACAGCGACTATGAAAGAATATGGTCCTATGGCTGGGAATGATAATGCAAATAAATATGAAAGTAAAGGGACTAAACCGGCGAGAACAAAAGCAGCGAAAGTTGCTAAACCAGCCTTTGCGGGACTTTTTTCATCGTCCATTAAACCAAGTTCATGGATCATCATTTCATTAACCCAAACTTTCTTGTTTGATGTAATTGTTTTCACAACATCTTCGAGTGGTTTACCTTCGAATCCTTTTTTCTTGTAAATTTCTCTTATTTCTTCTATCTCACCTGCAGGAACATTTTCTACTTCCCATTCTTCTCTTCTTCTTTCTGTGTTGTAATAATCTTTTTCAGATTTGATTCCTAAATAATTTCCAACAGCCATGGATATTCCATCACCTGCTAAATTTGCAAAACCTAAAATGAGAATTATAATGAAACCAAGCGAAGCTCCTGTAACACCAGAAACCACTGCGAAAGTTGTTATGATACCATCTAAAGCACCATAAATCCAATCTTTCAAATAAATACTGCTTTCTACTGTGTGTTTTTCAGCAGCTTTTTCAATTGACGTTTTTGTGTGATATTTTTTTGATTCTTCAACACTCTTACTTTTGTAAGCTTTACGAGCTCCTTGTATTCTTTTTCCCATAATATAGAATTAGCTGTATTTGTTATTAAACCAGATTAATCCATTTCTCTGAAATGGTAAAAAGTTCGCTCGGCGCTATCTGGAGATAATTGACTATTATACCGTCTTGTTAATCTTTGGGCGTGGTAAAGTGTTAAATCGGTTTCTATAGGTTCACCTAAGTCATCTGAAAGATGATCACATCTTAACACTTGATATTTATTCATATGACTATTTTTTAGAAAATTAACTTTAAAAATAGGTGTGAATAGCAAGAATCCTATGAAAAGACCTGTCGGGTATTGGGTATTGTGGGCTGAATATCTCGTTGCCTTGATACTTACACCCCAATTCCATTAACCCCATCGTCTATGGGGCCCTCCTCTCCTCACCGATAGTTACCTACCAGTTTGGAGAATGATTACCTCTTTTTAGGGAAGGTTTCACGCTTAGATGCCTTCAGCGTTTATCCTCTATGGCATAGCTACTCGGCAATGCAAAAACAACCGATAGACCAGAGGCCACGACACCCTGTTCCTTTCGTACTAAAAGTATCTTCCCCTCAGGTAATCCACACCTCCAGTAGATATAGACTATACTGGCTCGCACCGTATTTAACCCAGCTAACGTGACTCTTTGATGGGTGAACACCCCCACCCTTGGGCGCTGCTGCACGCCCAGGAAGAGCCGAGCCGACGGCGGAGAAGCAATGCACGGGGTCGATTTGCCCCACCACATCTACTTTCTCGTAATGAAACTAAAGAAGACATGGTGTAGGGACTCTCGCCCGCCACAACTCCATTTTAGGGGTCAACTAGAGATCAAGTTGAGAAGTCTGTTTTTCTTTTCATTGTGTCTGAAATCGATTATATCATGAAATTTCTTAAGATTGTCCTTTCCATATATTGGTAAGACAATTGCTGTTTTATCGTGATGTATTTTGCCTGTTTTTATCTGGAGCTCATTTAATAAATCACGGATGATTTCGATTACAGTTAATTTTTTGAAACCAATTCTTATAGAATATCTTTTGTTGTGAACAGTTCCTTCAGCATCAAATATGCCTTGAAGAAAACCTAATTGAAAATTTGGATGTTCAGAAAGAATTTTAGTGTAATCTTTTCTGAAATCTAACAACTCTGTATATAACTGTTTAGACAAAACTGTTAATCTATATGGACCTCTTGTTGTTTGTCTTATGTTGACATGAAGTCCATAAACATTTTGAATAGATTTCTTAACAGTTTCTAACCAACTAAGGATTTTCTGTTCGATTTCTATGTTGTATTGGTTTTTCTTTTTTCTGTAGTATATGGTTCCGTCTTCTGCAGCTCCAAAAATAAATCCCTTTTCAATTAAATTCATAATTTATTGTTGGTGAAGCATCCTTATCTGATTTTGTTACCTCTAACCTTCCCGCTAAGGAAAAATCAGAATATGGATGCTGAACTACAGACTTCTCTCCTTTTGAGACCTCTAGAAGACTATCCCCGAGGTAACTTTTCTGTAAAACCTGGCTCCCAATTAGTGGAGCACAGGGGGTCGCTAGGCCACACTTTCGTGTTTGGATCCCTTGTTGTCAAGGATCCAATCAGACTTCCTTTTGCCCTTACACTCTACTCAAGATTTCTGACCTTGATGAGGAAATCTTAGGGCTCCTCTGATTTCCTGTCAGAGGTGTACCGCCCCAGTCAAACTGCCCGCCTGTTGCTGTTCCCCTAAGGGTTGAGCAATATGGTGATAAAAAAGTGGTGTTACATTGTCGCCGACACAAAGACTGGCGCCTTTGCTGAAACGCTCCCACTTACACTATATAATTATCGCCATATCGCAACAACAAGTTGCAGTAAAGATCTACGGGGTCTTCTCGTCCCACTGGAGGAATCCTGATTATGCACAGGACCAACTAAGTTCACTAGGTATCAATCCGGGACAGTGGGGATCTCGTTAAGCCATTCATGCAGGCCGACAATTAATCGGCAAGGGAATGCGCAAGATAACATCTTCATCCACAAAGTCAGATGACCGTTTTACGCTACCTTAAGCTAAATTTTTCTTACATTACTGTAAGGATCGGACTATCTCATCACCTTTTTGGTGTTTGGCGTATAGTCTCTGAGGATCCTGTTTGCGAATTTAAGTCTTTTAAGACATCTATCAGTTTGTATCGTCTTTGTTTACCTTCAAGATTCATTGTAAAACTTTTCTCAATTAATTTCTTGAAAGTTGTTATGTTCGCATGTTCTTTTCTTTCCAGACCTTCTACAATTTCTTTGAATTTTTCAAAATCTTCGTTTTTGACAACTAATTTATGTTTATCAAAAAATGAAATTACTTTCTCAATGAGTTGTCTTCTGTTATCAACTGTGTATATCAAAGTGTCGTCTTGTCCAGATTTTTGTGTTATTCTACCACATTTCAGTTCTCTTCTTAATATTTCTAGAACATCACTGTGGTTCTTGTGTTGGGTTACTTGAAAAACTGGGTCTAACACCCAACCAAATCTTGTTGTTTCTTGTTTTTTAAGAGATACACTAAAACAACCTTCTGCGTCTACAAAACCCAGAAGATAATATTTCATATGTTTCCCTTTTTTGAAGAGTTTGCTCAACTCTTTGTTTTTCATATTTCACCTCCGTTGCAAAACAGTTTCCTGCTGATTGTCCACATCGCTCCATGATTTTCCCTTACTCAGGACATGGAAGCTTTGGATTTCCAGCATATAGCCAAATTTTACGACCGCCTTTCGGTTGACGGTCAGAGTTACCGCCGGCGTTTACCAGAGCTTAGCTCGGTTGAAACCGAGTTTGACAGACTGGCACTGGCCAGGCCTCAGGAGCTATACAAATCGTTTCCGACTAGCAGCACCCTACGTTTTTGTTAAACAGTCGGATCCCCCTTGTAACTGCGACCTACCATTCCTAACTGAGTTAAGATAGTAGGCACCCTTTATACCAAAGATACAGGGCTAATTTGCCGAATTCCCTAGATTGATTTATCCTAATACACCTTCGCCTTTTCAGCGTGGGGCACCAGTGACGGTTCTCGGTACGATTGAAAGAAATCCATCTCTTTTCCATTTTTACGAGCTCCGGGAATCAACCAAACTCTTGCGAGCCATTCATAATTTCACCTGCTTCTCACCATTATGGTACTCCGCAGGCTTCACTATTTAATCACATCTCTATGATTGATCTATCCCGAAACGTCTGAAAACGAGCTTGCGTCGCCGCACGTATTCTTCCAGTACAGGAATATTAACCTGTTTCCCTTTCGACAAACTCCGGTTAGGATTTGCCTTAGGATCGACTAACCCTCAGCCGATGATCGTTGCTGAGGAACCCTAGCCCTTTAGGCGGCTGGGATTTTCACCCAGCTATGCTGTTACTATTAGCAAGATTCTTATTTCTATAGGGTCAATTCAAACTCACGCCTGAACTTCTACCCCTACAGAACACCTCTCTACGTTTCTCTTTCGAGATCCAAGGTCTCGGTGGCTTATTTAGTCCCGTCCATCATAAGGGCATTTAACCTCGGTGGGTGAGGTATTACCCACTCTTTAAAGGATGGCTGCCTCTAAGCCAACTTTCCCACTGTCTGTGGTTAAACACTCCCTTTCTCACTTAAAAAGCACTTAGGGACCTTAACCTTGGTCTGGGTTCTCTCCCTCTTGGGTATCGAGATTACCCCGTACCCTCACTCCCGCCTTCTACGATGATAAAGGATTCTGAGTTTGACAGAATAGCTGGGGATTTCTCCCCTTGACTACTCAATCAGTATCTTTACCCCCTTAACTATCTCCAGCGAGGCTGAGCTTAGACTCATTTCGAGAGGAACCAGCTATCACCGGTCTCGATTGGCTTTTCACCCCTAGCCCCAGGTCACGCGAATGATTTGAATCTCAATATCGCTAGCGAGCCTCCATTCAAGTTTCCCTGAACTTCACCCTGCCCAGGGCTAGATCGACCGGTTTCGGGTCTTATCCTTGCGACTCGGGCACTTTCACACCCAATTCCCTCACGACAAAAGTCGCTGCGGAATATTCGCTTTCGCTTCGACTACTAAAATTAATCTCGCCGCAAAAATAAACTCCTTGCCCAATGTTTCAAAACTAACGGTATAACAAGAAAATCAGTTCTTCGTACTTGATCCTCACGAATCGTTCCTTCGAAAAGATAAACATGCCATACCTACATGTAGTTATATGGTTTCAGGATCTTTTCATCTCCTGTTAAGGATACTTTTCAGCTTTCCGTCACCGTACATAGTGAGCTATCGGACTCGAATAGTATTTAGGATTTGGAGTTAATTGCCTCCTTCCCGCTGAATATCCAATCAACGGTACTCAGGATACTTGGTAACAACCTTCTCTCTTTCTTCTACGTGACTATCACACTTTATCGTGGCACTTTCCAGTACACTTCGAATCAAAGAGTTAGGCAGAGCCCAAGTCCATACACCACATCTCTGTATAATTTCTTATACAGATTCGGTTTGTCCTCTTCCCTTTTCAGTCGCCCTTACTGGGGGAATCGCATTTGCTTTCTTTTCCTGCGGTTACTGAGATGCTTCAGTTCACCGCGTTCCCTCTCCCTGATGGGAGTACAAAGAAGAAGTCTCATTCGGGTACTGTAGGTTCAACGTCTGTTTGCGACTACCCTACAATTACTGCAGCTTACCACACCCTTCTTCGGCATTCGAGCCAAGCCATCCACCATATAACATCTGTGGTCCTATTCATAGGATTCTCGCCTATGTTATCATAAAAAGAGCTCACATGGTGTTCACTTCTTCATCAAATCCGAAGTTCTGTTTATATCATCACGCTTTCTCAAATCCACTTCTCATTCTAATAATGGAAGTTTCACATAGTTATAATCGGTTATTATGATACGCACTTTGTCTACATATAGTGCATTTTATGCTGAAGAAGGAGAATCGCTTCCTACCCTTCCACTGTAACTGTACCTCGCCACAAAAGTACAGCGACTCTGAACAGCCTTAGATAGGCTATAATAGTATAATTATCTCGTTTTAATCTATTTAAAGGTTTCTTGCAACCAAGAATTATGAGTTACAAAAGATTATGGATTGGTGTTGGATGTGGAGACGTTGAATCAATTTAAAAATCTTTATACTATTGATTAATCAGGTGATTCTATATCTATTTATCCAAAGATTGAAGAGATAATTAATAAACAGATAAATCATGAATTATATTCTTCTTACTTATACTTGTCGATGTCTGCGTTTTTCGAAACAAAAAATCTAAAAGGATTTGCAAACTGGATGAAATTACAATCACAAGAAGAATATGCACACGCAATGAAATTCTACGGCTATTTGTTTGAAAGAGGCGGAATAGTCAAGCTAGAACAAATTAATACTCCTCCAGCTGGCTGGAATTCTCTTGTATGGGTGACTGGAATAAACTTCACAATAGACTAGACGATTATAATGGTAGCGTAAGATGTAAATATGCTAAAAAGAATTTTCGTGATTCTGGTTTTACTTCTGGAACAAGCGAAGGAACTTTTATTTTGAGTAGTGGAGATCCTCCTGCTATAACAATTAAAACAGGTAAATATGGAAGTGAATCACATACATTTTACCCAAAACCAGATGATATGTCTGAAGGCGAAGAAGCAGTAGTTGAACTCGTAAAAATTCCAAGTAATGAGAGAGTATACAGAAGCGCAGCTCTAGAAAAAGCTTTGGGTGGAAAAAAAGGAAGAAAAAAATAAAATGGACCGACCGGGACAACACTCTTGAAGTAAGATCTGTCTTCTGTTCTGCTTCTGCTTTTAGCATATTATTACTTAACATTAACCGTTAAGTGTTTAAATACTTAACACAATAAGTTAAGTATAAGGAGAGTTAATGAAGAGGATAAAGAAGTTCAGAATACCTTTGAGCGATGATACCATTCTCGATGTAAAGATAGAAGTGGAAAAAGGAGAAGTTAGTGGATTCGCACTAAACCTGAGATGCAGAATGTCAGAAGTTTGGCGCGAAGTTTACAGGGTTGATACAGCTCATGATTATCTTCATGAGCAGAAATATTGGCTATCTGAAAAACCAATACCCTTAAAACAGGAAACAACAATTCAATACGCATTCGAGCATTACATGGAACAGATAAGGAAGAACTTCGAGAGATACAAAAAGTACTACTTGGAGAAGAAGGGAGGTTAATATGAATAAGATGAATGATGAGAAATGGGAGAGTGTAATGGCTTACATAAGGGAAAGCATAAAACATCCTGAGAAGACTCCGGATGACGTTCTTTTACTGTCTCTTTCAAAGGAAGAGCTTACACAATTGTTTACGAAGAGAAGGATAGAGCTTATAGAAGTGCTCAAGAAGAAAGGGCCAATGATCATGTCAGCACTTGCAAGGATACTTAAAAGGGAGCTCTCAGCAGTGGATAGGGATATGAAAGTTCTTGAAGAAATCGGCGTGGTAATGCTCGAGAAGAATGGAAGGGAAGTCACTTGCAAGGTTGAAAAAGAGATTCTTATCCTGCCACTGGTAAAGCCAATGACACTAAAAGAGATAAAAGTCCCTGCAAGAAATTAGAGTTGATATGATAAATACCCACGACTGACTACAGAAGACTTCACGGATTTACACAGTGAGTTTAATGGACCGACCGGGACTTGAACCCGGAGCCTCTGCCTTGCATTTGCCCTATTTGTTCAGATTAAAAACAAACAGTAGGGCAGCGATCTACCATTGATCTATCGGCCCATATATAACATATATACATACCATTAATATTATAAATCTTTTAATTGTTTAATTGTAAGCTTTCCATTAGTTAAATCCGCCTTGAGCTCTTCTCCTTCTTTCCATTTCAATTTTTTGATATAGTTAGGTGGAATGATTAGTACCCATTTATAGTATATTTTATTTTCAACTTTTCTTGACACGTGTTTCTGTATTTTCATGAATATATTTTGGATGTCATGCTTATATTATTTAGGTACCAAAAGTATTTAAGTATTAGGTACCTAATATATTATATGATATCAAAAATTGAGAAAAATCTTATGGATTATGGCGTTGTTTTATTAAAGGATAAAAATATACTCCGACTTAGATCTAGTAAACATAGAATAATCATACCAAACATAGATGAGAATCTTGCTTATCTCTATGGTGTCATTTGTGGTGATGGATGTCTTAATACACCAACAAAAAATAAAAGGGGGTCATATAGATTTAGGGTTTCTATATCAATTCAATCCATAAATTATGTGAAAACAATTAGCCAGTTAATTAAGAACCTATTTAATCTAGACACAACTCAGGTATTCGATAAAACTAAATATGCTCTTTATATTAATTCTGGAATTGTCTTTTCATATTTCAATTTGTTGGGAGTTCCTGTTGGGAAAAAATATTTCAAGATGAAAATTCCTAAAGAAATAAAACAGGATAAAAAATTATTTTTACAATTTCTTGCAGGACTTATTGATACTGATGGTTCTGTTTCTTCGATAATTTATCTCTCTCAAAAAGACACTAACTTTCTAAATGAAATTCTAAAAACTTCGAAAATTTTTGGATTAGTTGTTGATTTAAAATACAGTCCTTTCTATATCGATGGAGAAATATATCATAGATACTACCTGAAATTTAAGAAAGATGATCAAATTTTATCTTTACTGAGACACCCCAGATTCTTTAAAAAGAATTAGCTATCGGCCCATAACAGCATAATCAGTTTATGTCTTATTATCTAGTCTTTTGGGTTTTTATATAAATAGTGAGAATTTAGCTTTTTTTAGATTTTATTTTCTTAATTATAGAAATCTATTTGAATTTCTTTCTTTCACTCGGGTTATAATTTCTGCTACTTCATTAGGATGCTCCGAAACAATTCTGTGTGCATCGACGTAA
>JBDRSV010000004.1:0-30241 GCA_043824495.1 Candidatus Aenigmatarchaeota archaeon
GTATCTCTTCACTTCTATCTCAGGATTATTACAATCATTTCTTATATCTTCTATCAATAGTTCAGTTTGTTGTTCTGTGAAAGGTTTGAAAGAGAATTCTGCTGCTGGATGCTCTTCTAAATAAGATGCTATAGTAGGGTCTAGAAGAGCAATGTCTTCTATAGAAATATTCTGAATGTTCGTGCATCCAGAAATAAGTATTACAAGAAATACTGGAAGGAGTATTAACCAGGTGCGCATATTATATAATTGTTTAATATAGTATTTATACTTCAGTGAAACTTATTACATACTAAATTAAGAATAAAATATGGGAATTTCTTCCAAGTTTGTTAAGAAGTGGATAGCTGGAGAGACAATTGAAGATGCTATCCAAGCAGGGAAAGAAGCGAATGAGAGAGGAGTCTTCGCTTTACTTGATATAGTTGGTGAGCACAGATTGCGTGCATCCAAAATGTACGAAGCCGAGATAGATTATATTCAACTTCTTAGACTGATAGAATCTAACAAACTAAAAGCTGGTATATCTCTCAAGCTTACTCAGCTTGGTTTAGATGCGGATCCTATAGCATGTTATGAGTATATAGGGAACATAGCTAAGCAGGCTTCTAAGAGGAAAATATTTGTTTGGATAGATATGGAGGATGCCAAATACACAGAAGATACGATTAAGATCTATTCAGCTCTTTACAAAAAATTCAAAAGTATTGGATTGTGTGTACAAGCTAATCTAAAGCGTAGTGAGGAAGATTTGATCAATCTACTGAAACAAAAAGCCAATATCAGGCTTGTGAAAGGTGCATACAAAGAGACAGAGGAGATAGCTTATCAAGGATACGGGGACATACAAGATCAATTCTCTAAGCTCATGAAAATATTATTCCAAAAGGGAGACAATTTCGCAATAGCTACTCACGACAAGAAGCTTGTAGAAGAGGCTATCAAGCTCCAGAAGAAGTGGAAAAGAAAAATAGAATTTCAGTTCTTGAAGGGGGTAAGAGGAAAGATGAAGTGGGATCTAGTAGGTGATGGCTACAAAGTAGCTGAATACATCCCATTTGGTGAGAATTGGTATCCTTATTTCAAGCGCCGCCTTATGGAAAGGAAGAGAAATGCCCTTCTAATTGCCAGATCTGTGTTGGATCAGGGTTAGGGAAACAATTTAAATTTTCTTTCTAATCAAATAACATGGGTTTCTTTGATAAAGAGAATAAGTTAAGTAATAATATTTTGTTCTTTAAAGGTAAGAGGAATTATTCTTTCCAAGCTGATATAGTAAAGGACATATCATCTAGACCATTTGCTAGTCAAAGTGTTAAAGAAGGAAAAGTTGTTATCTATATGTTTCCTGGAGAAGGAATTGTTCAGTTTCCTGTAACAAAGATGAAGAAACCTGTTGATATTATTTTTGTCTCGAGAAATCTGGAAATAAATGATGTTGACAAGATAAGAGAGACAGATATCAAAGGACGCGGAATGATAGTAAGAGCTAAACATCCTACACAGTATGTACTGGAGACTTCTAGTGGTTTTGTAAAAAAATATGGTTTAGGTCCTGGTGATACAATTAAAATTTTGAAATAGTTGTGTACGTCATTTCAGAACTTTAGTTTCCTCATCTGACCATCCTATGCTTTGTAGAATTTTCTTATTTTTCTTTGTGATGATCTTGAGATATGGGAGGTATGTCTGAGCTTTCTGTCTTGAGCAATGTGTATGTTTTCCTAGAGTTTTTAGAGCTTCTGCTCTCAGAGCTCTTTTAGCTTTTGTTTTTCCCATGAGCATGAATTTGTCAGGAGGTTTGTACATGAAAAATCCTGATTTTTTCTTCTCTCCCTTGAATAATGAGACTCCTGCGAGAAGATCAGCCATGATTGCTTTGAATCTCCAATTCTGCATCTTGAACACTCTTCTTCTCATGATGTCGGCTTTAGAAAGAAGATCATATGTATCTATAAAGGCCTGTGGTTCCACAAGCTCATATGGTAGATTTGTTTCAACCCACGCAAATACTTCATCAGAGTCCTTTCCACATTCCCTAATGGCTTTTCTGCCTGCTTTCACGTTTCTGGATTTGAGTATTATTTGTAAACTCGAGAAAATGTCATTTGATCTTTCTCTATAACCCAAGAACTCTAAATGTGATTCATCAAACTCAGAAGAACCTTTGGTGGCTGTCTGTAGATCACTAATTGCGGATCTAAGATCCCCTCCAGACCATTTGGATAGAACTCGTATACTATTACCTTTAGCTTCTATCTTCTCTTGTTCGCATATGTGTTTAAGTCTTTTCATGATGTCATACATGTGAACTTTCTTGAATTTGGCTTCTTCACAATGAGTCTTTATGGTTCTTATTTTAGGGTTCCATGGATTTATTGCAATTAGAAATACTGGGAATTGGGATTCCTTTATTATTTGTATGATAGCTGCTCCAGATCCTCTATCCCTTCCAGAAATTGTATCAACTTCGTCTATCAAAATGATTTTTCCTTTGTGAAATAAGGCTTTCTGTTTTGATGGTTGTCCAATAAGCCTTTCTATCTCATCTGGACTTCTCTTATCACTGGCATTTAAACTCACTATCTGATAATTCATTTCATTTGCAATAGCTTCTACTAGTGCTGTTTTACCACAACCAGTAGGTCCATGAATAAGTATTCCCTTTCCCGGTTTCCACGATCTAACAAATTCTTTTACTTTGCCAACAGCTAGATCTTGACCTATTATATCAATTGCATTCTTTGGTTTGTACTTGTCTGTCCACATCTCCATGTATATAATTAGAGAAAAGATTAAAATTGATTCTTGTTCTCAAGAACTATACTTTTAGCTGCCTGGTTAAAAACGAAACTTTAATATTAAACGTCAATGTTTTATTATGTCTGTCCAAGCCTAAACTATGAATTGTATGGTTTGTGGCGAGAAAGCTGACAGAGAATGCTACGGAACTATCAAGGGTCTTAAAATCGGTTTTTGTTGTAAGCATTCAGAAGAAGACATACAGGCAAATTCGTTCTCATGTGACTCAGGAATAGTCGCCAAAGAAATAACTGCTGAAGCACAAGTTTAAATAATTTCATATGTAATTTCAAATCATGGAAATAACTTTGAGATTGTTTGAAAGTTTGCTTGGAAAAGCTGGTCTTCCTAACACAGGAGATAATAGAAGACTCCTTGAAGATGCTATGAGAGAGACATTGGAAGCTGGAAGAATACCTCAGAAAGACCTCCTTGAAATGGCATATGAGACTTGGAAAGATCCAGAAACAAGAGAAGAATTTGAAAAGAGTGTGATTTCAATGTTATTGGGAATGTAATTACTTTCCTAGACACCACACCATAATACCTTTTTGTACGTGTAGTCTGTTTTCTGCCTGGTCAAGTATTATTGATTGAGGACCATCCATAACACCATCTGTTATTTCATTTCCTCTATGTGCAGGTAAATCATGCATCACAACAGCTGTTTTCTTTGCATGTTTCATGAGATCAGAATTGATTTGGTATGGAGTAAGATCTTTGATTCTCTTCTTTGCTTGTTTATCCCCCATACTTATCCATGTATCTGTGTAAACTACATCTGCATTTTTCACAGCTTCTTTTGGATTCTTTGTAATTTTGATGTCTGTGAATGATTGTATTTCTTTATCAGGTTTGTAATTTGGTGGACAACCAATAGTCATTTCTAAACCTAACTTGTTTGCTGCATACATAAGAGACTGACAAATATTATTTCCCGCATCTCCAACATAAGATAGTTTCAATCCTTCTAATTTACCGAATTTCTCTCGGAGTGTATACATGTCAGCTAGAATTTGGCATGGGTGTAGTTTGTCTGTTAAACCGTTTATCACAGGAACTTCTGCTTTGTCTGCTAGCTCTAAAATATCATTGTGATCAAACAATCGAGCCATGATTATATCCACATATCTACTCAGAACTTTTGCTGTGTCTCCAATTGTTTCACCGTGTCCTAACTGTATATCATGCACTCCTAGGAAAATTGCATGACCACCTAGTTGTTGCATTCCAACTTCAAATGATACACGGGTGCGTGTGGAAGGTTTTGCAAATATCATTGCTAAAGTTTTGCCTGATAGTATATTTGATCCTTGTCCTAATCTGAGAAGATTTAGGTTATTTTTCTTTAATCTTTCTGTAACACCAAAAATATACTTAATTTCATCTAGCTTCAGATTGTCAATAGAAAGGAAATCTCTTTTCATTTGTCTAATTATTAATTAGAGGAAACTTAAGCTTTTCTCTGCTTCTCGAATTAAAACGAATTTTTCGGTTTCAAATACAACATTATAATGCATAGTTGGGTATATGAACAATGAAGTTTGCCCTCGTTCCGATTTTAGTGCTTAGCCTTGTAGTATTCGTATCTGGTTGTACGACCGGTCAACCCGCCGATCCTTAACCAGCTACTACAGGCTCAGAGAAACTTAATATGGAGAAGAAGTGACTAAGTAAATGGGTGAAGAAGTTGGACAGACAAAGTGTAATATTTTTGAATTCAGTGGCATTTGTTCTAGGGTTTACAATAGTTTTCTCTTTAGTTGGAGTTTTACTCCAGACTGTGTTATCAAGTATAGCTTTTGATGCAAGTAATGCTTTCAGAACAGTTGGTGGAGTAATCATAGTTATATTTGGTTTGGTGTTAACGGCAGCAATTAAATACAGAATACCTTTCCTATCAAGTGATCATAAGATAAAAGTTAAGAAATTTAATAACAGCTATATCAGTTCTTTTGTGTTTGGTGTAGCTTTTGCAATTGGTTGGACACCTTGTGTGGGTCCAATATTAGGTGCAATATACACACTAGCTGCTACGTCTCCTGGAGCTGGATTCTTGCTATTATTTGCTTACTCTCTTGGAATAGGAGTGCCATTCTTAATAGCAGGTATGTTCACATCTAGAGTTTCTGTGTTCCTCGAGAAGTCACAAAATGTTCTCAAATATTTCAATATAATAGGTGGCATATTACTGATTATAATAGGATTGCTTGTATTTTTCAACTATTTAGGAATAATAGCTTCCTTTTTTGTAAGCGCTGAGGGTGCTGTTGATGTTTCAGGACAGCTTAACTTCTTAATAGCTTTCATAGCAGGAATAGTCACATTTATCTCGCCTTGTATATTGCCTTTACTGCCTGCATTTTTTTCATACATGGCAGGAACTACAGTGACAGAGGTTAAGAAATGAGAGTAGAATACATCGTATTCGGAGTTATTATAGTAGGAGTGATAGTCTTGTCTCTATTCAACTTTGGTGGCGGAGGTTCGAATTATACGAACCAGGGAACAGCACCAGATCTTGTAGGAATATCTGGTTGGATAAATACAGAACCCTTAAGTTTAGATCAACTTAGAGGTAAGGTTGTTTTGATTGACTTCTGGACATACAGTTGCATAAACTGTATAAGAACTTTACCACACTTGAAAGGTTGGCATGAAAGATATTCTGATGATGGTTTGGTTATCATAGGTGTACATACACCAGAATTTGAATTCGAGAAAGATTATAATAATGTGAAAGCCGCTGTAGAGAATTATGGTCTGGAGTATGCAATAGCTCAGGATAATGACTATGCTACTTGGCAAGCTTATGGTAATAGATACTGGCCTAGGAAATACATACTAGACGCACAGGGAAATATCAGATATGATCATATAGGTGAAGGCGGATATGAAGAGACGGAAAGAGTTATACAGGATTTACTCAAAGAAGCTAATTATCAAATAAATGAAACAATTGGAAGCTCAGATTCTGGACCTGGCCTGAGACCAATAGGATTTACTCCTGAATTATATTTTGGATATAATTTTGCAAGAGCTCCTCTAGGCAATCCAGAAGGATTGTCACCAGGAGGTACAGTGGATTATCAGAAGATAGATGTCACACAACCAAATATAATCTATTTAGAAGGTCAATGGACAAACGGTCCAGATGGTATGACAGCTGTTGGAAATGGTAAGGTCTTCTTACGCTACACAGCAAAGAGTGTAAATATAGTGGCTGGTGGTAGTGGAAACGCAAAGATTCTAGCAGATGGAAATGTTTTATCTGAAACTAATGTAGGAACTGATGTAAATCAAGATTCTTCAATTGATGTGACAGGCAGAAAATTGTATAACATCGTCTCAACTGTTAATTATGAATCTCATTTATTAGAAATACAAGCAGAAGACGGCTTTGAGATTTATACATTTACTTTTGGTTAATTCACTTAAGTTCGACAAATCTCCCCTCTTTTGCTTTTTTATGTTGATTCTCTACAAGCTTATCGATGGACTCTAATTTTTTATCTTTCATATATTATTCACACGGTTAATTTTAAGGTGTAACAGGTCTAATTGCTTGTATGAAACTACCTGCTGGTTGTTGAGTCATGATAAAGAAAGCCGCAATTACTGCTATGATTATAATAACGATGAATGCGATCATGTAGGTTTGTCCGAATTTCATAACTATAATTAGAAAGGAGGTTATTTAATTATTGTGGTTCCAGCTTTACCTTCTAGGGATTTCTCTAGTGAGTTGAAATCAGTTATTATGACCTTCTTGCCTCCCTTTTCTAAGTACTTAATAGCTGCTCTTATTTTAGGATCCATACTACCTGAGGCAAAATGACCCTCCTTTTCATATTTCTTGATGTCTTTCAGTTTGACTTTTCCCAGTTTTTCTTGATTCGGTTTTTTGTAATTTAGATAAACTCCATCCACATCAGTTAAGATGATAAAAATATCAGGTTTAATTGTTTCAGCTAGTTTAGCTGAAGCTAGATCTTTGTCTATTACAGCATCTATTCCTTCATAGCCTTTGGGGCCTTTAATTACAGGAATACCTCCACCACCCGCAGCAAGAATAACTGTTCTAAAATTAATTAGTTTTTTTATTGTTTTTATTTCAATAATTTTTATTGGTTTAGGAGATGGTACAACACGCCTGTATCCGTTTCCCACGTCAATAAAAACATGTCCTTTTTTCTTTAGTTTCTCAGCATGTTTTTTTGTATAGAAAGGACCTACAGGCTTAGTTGGGTTTTTAAACGCCTGGTCATTCTTGTCTACTAATATTTGTGTGATAATTGAAACTACTGGAATACTAATATTCTGTTTATTTAACTCGTTAATTAGTGTTTGTTCGATCAAATAGCCCAACTGACCTTGAACTTCTGCATCCAGAACATTTAAGGGCATTGGAGAAACAGTATCTTTTGCTATCTCATTCTGAAGAATAAGAGAACCGACTTGTGGTCCACTGCCGAAAGTAATTATCAATCTCAAATTTCTATTTCCTTTGAGTATATTAACAATAGATTTGCTTGTTTTTTTTATATTTTGAATCAAATCATTATACTCCACTATATTTTTAGATGTTGTAAGAGAATTCCCACCCAAAGCGATAACTGCTATTTTCATTATTATCATCTTCTATTATTTCAAACGAACTCGTGTTTTTAGTGAATGGTCTTTAAAATATAATGCTCTGTTAATATGTATTGGTTTGTTGCAATAAGGCAAGATCACATCATCAATAAATTTTGGCCAAGATTTCATAGTAAATCTTAATAAAGTGGATTTACTTATTCCTGTGTACACCATTCCATTATTTTTAGTTATTTTATACTTTCTAATTCTAGTATTCACTCTTATCGAATATTTTTTGTTTAGGTGTTCAATAAAAGAATTAAACCATGATTTACCTTCTGTTTGCTCTACTCCTATTCTATCTGGTGCTCCTTTTCGCAATATAAAATAACCATCTGCATCAAAAAAACCCGCTGTGAATGCATTGTCTAAGAGTGGAATAGACCATATTGTTTCTAATGTGATTCTAAAAACCTTTTTATTTTTAAAAAGGTTAGAAAATGCTGACCAATAAAAATATATGCGCCATGCAGAAACATCTTTGTGTTTACGATCCAACTCTCTATCTCTTTTATCATAGTATTTGACCAGAACTTTTCTATCCCCTAAATATTTTCCAAGCTGTAACGCCTTTGGATAAATTCTATCAAGAAAATCGTAAGATCCGCCTCCTGCTACATATATTTTTCTGTTGTCAACATGACCATCACCTAGTATAAGACCGATAAAATATGCAAAAAGAGGGTTAACATTGACATAAAATGCTCTAAAAAAGTCATTACTCATCTTGTTATATCTAGTATGTTTTACTTCGTGTTTTTCAATGTCTAAAGTAGTAATAATTATAGATTTTTTAAATCCTTTATAATAAGCAGATTTTAACTCGTATCTTTTATACCATTGATGTAAAACATGTCTGTTCTTTCCGAGTAGTCTACCTATAGTAGCAGGTGTTAAACCATCAGAAGCAGCTTTTCTAAGGACTTTTTTCATTTTACCTTTACCAAGTTTTTGAGTTCCATTTCCTAAAAATCTTTCTATTTGATTAATTCTATGATTTTTGATAAAGAATATGGTTCTCTTATCAAAGAGTCTAAATATGTTTCCAGACATTAAATATTAACATCTCCTTTTAATTTATCTTTCATAAAATTTTCTACCTGTTTCGATATTATAATACCTTCTTTTTCACAGTATTTTTTGTACTCATCCAGAATTTTTTTGTTTATAGATAAAGTAAGTTTTACATTCCCACCTTTAATTTTATAAGTAGCCATACGTATAATTACGTATAATCATTAATAAGTTTATGTATTCTGAAGCATATGCTTTGGTATATTGTCATATTTATTACATTTTTCCAAATAAAACATAAGATGTTTTTAGGAGGCATATATGTTATTAACAACTACTGAAACTATAACAGGTAAGAAGATTGTTCAGACAATTGGACTTGTAAGGGGTAACACAATAAGAGCTAAGTGGTTCGGAAAAGATATAGTCGCAGGTTTGAGGAACATTGTGGGCGGAGAATTGAAAGAATACACTGAAATGCTCACAGAAGCACGACAACAAGCCATACAAAGGATGGAACAGGAAGCCAAGAAAATGGGTGCAAATGCCGTTATATGTGTCAGATTCACAACAGCACAGACAATGGCAGGCGCTGCTGAGCTTTTAGCTTATGGTACTGCTGTGATTGTTAAGTAAATATTTTAATGGTTTGGGAGTTTCGGAATTATTTCAAAGGAGCTGGAAGATTTCCAGGACACTCTCCCCCCTTTACACAGTCAATTTCCTTTCTTACACAATCATGTGTTTCTACAATACAGGTGTCTAATTTTGAACAACTTCCACAACTCCAACAATTATTAGAACTTCTTCCACAATCCCAAGAAGAATCACAATCATTCGGAGCGCCTGTGTTTGTTGTTTGTTGACAATACGAAGTTTCTAATCCAGGATTAATGCACTTTCCAACTGTACAGATATTTTCATCATTACAATCACCATCATTGTTACAAGTTATACACAAACCAGTATATTGATTACTGCAAACACTTCCAGTTGGACAAGTGGTCTGAAAAAGACATATTGGGTTACATTTTATTAGGTTTTGCCCGTTATTACAATAATTATTTTCACTGCATTTCCCAAACTCAATCCCATTAGTGCATTTAGGAATTCCCCAAATATTCAAGTAAGGATCATTTACGCTTTCAGAAGAGCCAAAACTATACGTTCCACTTCCTCCAGCATTTCTTAGTTGGAATGCAGTAACATGTCCTCTTTCTACATCATAATAAGGATCAAATATGTCTGTTATATCAATACTAGTCCATCCTCCAACTTCAGGAGTAAATCTTATTAGATCACACCAAAGTTGTTCCCAATCTTCGGGGTATTGTAAAATATCATGGTTTTGCCACCAACCATAATCATTACAAAGATAAAGCAAATCAACTTCTGAAGGTGTTCCTGTGGAACTGTCTGTATAAATATTGAAAGTAACTGTAGACCTTTCTATTACATCTCCAATAAATCTTAAATAGGATCTATGATCAGTGCCAACCATGAGTGATGAGCCAGCATAATCTATGCTCCCGGTTGAGTATTGCATATATGCATCCTGAACAAGAGGAATATTTTTTATGTGAGTATAACAGTCTCCACTGGGGTTGTTGCAACTAGATTGACATGTGTTCCAAAATGGGTCACACACGTCATCTTCAACTCCTAAACACTCACAAATCTTACAGTTTATACTAGGATCATTGGCACAATCTACACATTTCCCCTCATTACAAACATCAGGATAAGGACAAGTGTATGATTCAACTTGAGGTTCATTATTAGCATCACAGTACCACTCATGTAATATTTTTTCAGGAGAACACCAATCTGTATGTGTTGCAACTTCTCCTGCGTCGTTCCTAAAACTTACGGTTCCTTGAGTTTCATAATCAATTCCTAAGTCATTATCAATACATGTTAATCTTTCTAAAACAGGAACAAGTTTAAGGTCAGAGTCTCCTGATAATACCATACATCCCTCACATCCAGGATACCAAGCATTAGCTATATTAATTGAATTTCCAACACTATATTCATAATTTAGATTGTGAAAAAAATCATTTTGCCAATCTACAGATACAGGCCAACATTCTGATTTACATGGTTCGAGATTCATTTCGCAAGGGCCAACAGTAGCAGTGTCTTTATTAGAGCCTTTTCTAAATGCGTATGAGATACTAATCGGTCCATCACTACAAGATGCTTCACAACTCATCATCATGGCAAAAGTCATTTTTGGGTAATCTTTAATCCATTCTTTTATATCATATGTCTGAGTAATCTGGTCACAATTTGATACAAACTCATCCCACTTACCATGGGCTACATGATAATAAACAGCAGTATCAAATGATTGGAGATGGGTCATGATTTCGGATTTCTCAGGATTAATAGCAGTTTGTGTATTATAGCCCATAGTATTAAACCAATCTTCTGCACTATCTTGCCATTCATTCCACTCCCCCAATTCGCATGCACCATTCATATATTCCTCTGGACCTTGAAGAGCAAATCCAGTATAACTAGGAGGAGAAATTCCTTCTCCAAGATATTTTCCAGTAACAGCATCAATCACCGATATTTTTGGATTTGAAAACCCCTGCTCATTATAGCATCCTTCTCCTTTTCCGCCATTTTCACATCCATAGATAACCCAAACAGGATTTTCAGGGATGGGGTCAAGTTTTGAGAAAACGTTTGTTTCAGGGGAGATGATGTACAAACTTGATGATTGAACCTCATTTCCATAGATACTCTCTGCTTCTTGTTTGCTTATTAAATTGCTGGGAAGAACATCAGGAAGATCATCCCTCCATTTTATTCTTTGATCAACAAATTCTCCAGTGCTTTTATCAAAATGGAAAACTATTCTGTCTTTTTCAACTATTGCATCCCCTATTTTTCTTTGTTGCCAAAAAACCTCCCTTTCTCCAACAACAACTCTATCTAAATCCACTGAACTTCTTTTAAGATTATCCTGGAATTTTTGTGAATTACACTCCCCTATTCCACAAATATCTCTTAATAAACACGTTTTTCCCTCATCCACTGAATTATCACAGTCATTGTCTATCCCATCGCATAATTCGTCAGATGGTATGCATATATGAGCTAGAGGGGTAGTGATCCCAGGCAATCTAAACAATCCAGCAGGATTCTCATAAACAGAAGAAACAGCAAATACAGCCACAATTACTATGCATGCAAAAATTATGGAGTATGATAATGAAGATAAACCCATGATATAATATTATTATGAAAAGAATAAAAGGTTTTAAAACTAAAAAACAAATCAAGTAGAAAGGAGGAAATTCTATGAAGACATTAGCTTGTGCCGATTTAGGCGTAGACAAGGAATGCGATTTCAAAGCATCTGGCGAAGATGATGGTGAAGTAATAGATGCTATGTTTGAGCACGCAGAAAAAGTACATAAAGACAAAGTGAAAAAGATGTCAGAAGAAGACAAAGAAGAAATGGAAGAAAAGATGTATGATCTTCTTGACACACAAAAATAATTTCTAAGACCTTTGTTTTTTGGGTTTTCTAGTTTTTAGAAATTAATGACAAATCCATGATCCTGTTCTCTTGTCATATGTACAGTCTGGTTCTTGTGGTCCTGTAGGTGGAGCATCAAACCGGCATGATCCGTCTCTACATCCGTTCACACACGCAGTTGTTGTCGTTTCGCACACACCTAAAACAGAACAACTCCATGTTCTCATATTACTACCACTACAGAAAGGTTCTCTTAATAGCCCGTCAATACCTATACATGATCCAGTTGTTGGACCATTTGAGCATGTTGGGATTTTTATCAAGAAAATATCATCCACGTAATTATATCTTCCTGCAGGTAATCCGCTTCCTTGTAAGATAGTATGTATTATAACCGGATCATTTGAATTCAAAGTTGTAAATGTACACTTTTTCTGTTCCCAGTCTGGTGTTTGTGTTTGATGCATACAATCCAATAAATAGTTTTGTTCTGCTTGGGCAAGATTTAATCTTGTATAATAGTTTTCTGGATTGTATCCCATTTTGGTCCAGTAAGAAAGTTCATATTCTGTGTTTGGTTCTAAATAAACTTCTTGTCTTGGCCACCATGATTCTGTTGTGGCTTTTCCACAGTTAATTCCAGATTTACACACTTCACCATTATTGATCTCAACGGTCAAAACATCTGTGCTCCATCGGAACATTGTACCACCTTGAGTTATTTCAAAATCACCATTGATGAGATAATTTTCTTTTGCAGAGGAATATGTTATTTCTAAATAAGGAGCATATTCAGGAGATGCTGAAGATCTGTACATATGGAATCTATCTAATCCCACATCCTGAGGTAGATCATTTCCTATCAATCTAAATACAATTGAATCATTTACAGGTGGAAGATCTCCCGTAACAAGTGGTGTCACATCTATACTATCCCAACCACCAGAAGGATTTGGTGTAAATGTTAGTTCCCCAAAACTTACTAGATCAGGGTTATTTACATCCTCTACGCCTGGGTCATAAAAATCACGAATTCTGAATATATCCACATCAGGGTGCATAGGGCCCCACAATCCCTGTCCTTCAACACCATCACTGTACATATGAAGCGTTGCTCCTGTTATACCATCTATGTTTTCTACATTGAATCTGATTAAAGCTCTGGTATTAAAGTCCCAAAGATATTCTGGATGTGTTGGGTCTCTTACTTCTCCATTACCTATATAGAACCTATTAAACTGGATAAGACCTCCTCCATCTCCATCGAAATTGAAAATGAAATCTTTGTTTGGTGTTACAAAAATCTTGTCTTGGTTACACGTGTCTGTTGTTCTTTCGCAGTTTTGTCTGTCTCCTGCAGCAAAGCATCCACATTGACCACAATTCAAAACAGGAGTTTCAAATGTTCTCTCAGGAGCTCGTATAAAATTCTCATCATCAACTTCTATTTCCCATTTATCAGCCCATAATGTAGCAAATCCATCTAGTTTGTCTCCTCTCATTGGGTTTCCACATCTAGGTTCTGTGCATCTTGGATTAAGTCCACCAAAAGTTTCAATTTGTTTGTATCCAAGTCTTCCTATATAATATGAAGTATCATGATTGCATCCATTAAAAGCACCACTCTGGTCAGTCCATTGATAGAAAACAATTTTATGATAAGCTTCCTCAAGTTCAGCTATTGAATCTGGTATACAAGTAGGATCACTAGCTGATGGGGGAGTATCACATCCTGCATATGATGGAGGATCTTCATCATACTCGTCACATAAATAATAATCTTGTGGGCAGAATACTATTAATCCATCACCACCCATTGTGACTCCTTGTATTTCCCAGCAGTCTTCAGAACAAGCATAGTGATCGGGGTGTGGAGGATCACATATTTTTTCCCCTTGGAAAGTTTCAGGAATAACATCTGCTCCCCTTCTCCAGTCATTATCTAAAGAGTAATAAAGAGGTTTTGGATCAGTAACTACAGCTATTAATTCACATGCATGATCATCTGGTCCATGTCCTGTAGTTTTAGTCATACAAACCATTCTAGGGAAAGTGTCACGTGGGGTTGGCATTTTCTTAAATGTAACAGTTTCAATTTCTTCAGTTCCTGCTGCATCTACAGTTAATTGGCTTTGATAGAAGCAACCTGGTAATAGCTGATTTGCATCAGTTGTGCCTAGAGTTGAGTTTGAAACTGAAACTAAACCCCCTCCAGTTAATTCTATTCCAGCAGAATCCCACTCAGAATCAATTACTCTTTTACCAAGTGAGAAACTTCCTTCTCCTGGAGCAAATTCTGCTGATCCAATTGATTGGAATTCTGTGAATGAACCATCTATCAATCCTCTATCAGGTGGAACATTATATTCTGCATATATGTGACCGGCTGGGATTACAATATCATCTGAAGGTGCACAATCAGGGTCAGTAATGAATCCACACTCAGGGTCCCATATACCATGATTGGCACAGAATGCCTGACATATCTTATCAATATTCGGTGTACCAGTTGAGGGATTATTATCTCCTCCAAAAGCAGGAAGGTCATCGATTAATAGAATATCTGCTAGATATTCTTCAAAAGTCATAGGCTTCTCTTTCATAGTCATAATCATTCTATCATTTGCCCATTCGACTCCAACTGTGTAATCTAATCCTTGGCCCTGTGCATCTTGTAAGAAGTATTCTCTTAGATCCCACATTCCTCCGGCAAGAATCAGTCCATTTTTATGTTCTATACCATGCCCAGGAATTAAATCAGAATCATTATAATCATCGGGGTATATTCTACCATTTACCAAACTAAATACATAATCATTTGGCCATCCTTCAGACCCGAGTTGAGCTGCATCTCCACCATAATTAATAAAATTCCCTGCCCAATACATGGAATGAGCTTCTGTGATCGGTTTTTCATATCTTTGCAAAAATCCAATAGGATAATATGTGTAGGCTGTTACAATGTGTGTATACTCATGATACAATGAAGCTGTAAGTAGAGCTTTGGATTCACACCATCCTGTGATACCTGAAAAAATAGAAGTATAATCTCCTGAAGGACCCAATCTAATAAGTGGAGGAATGTGTGGGTACATTGGTAAGTTGTTTCTGGCATAAGCTTCACATGGTCCAGCATTTAAGTCCGGATATTCAGAAGATCCTTCACCTATTATAACATCTACAAGTATATCACTTCCATCAAAATCTGTAATATTGTAATATCCTCCCTTTGAAAAATAATTCTTTACCCAATTAATATGATAAAATGCGTTGCTAGCTTCTCCAACGCCACCTGTCACATCTGCATCTCTACCTTGGTATGTATTATCATCAAGTGCTATGTCATAATACACGTCATCACCTGCATACGCATTACTCGAGATATAATATATCCCGCTACTTAATATTCCTGGAGGTTCAAAACCATTTTCTGATGTTCCAAGTATTCTCGTTGAATAAGGAAAACTCGTACCCACCTGATAAGAAATTCCAGAAGAGATATCTGGGTGAGTAATTGAAAATTTACCATGGTCGCCTTGTATCTCTTTTGATGTGTCATTGGCTATAAGACCAAACCCAGTTCTAAAGATATAAACTGGAACATCGTCGAATCCAATATCAGTCGCTACAGGAGTGTAATCAGCTATTGGACTAGTGTCATATGCTCTTCCGTCTAAAGTTCCAGTTATTGTATCTTCTTCTACAAGATTGTCTCTTATTATTTTATCGCCAGTGTTAGCATCAATGTAATATAATACAAAATTACTCGATTCTTCTGAACCTAATCTAACTATAATTTTCCATGCTAATCTATAATCATTATATTCTTTTGTTGGAGAAATTATAATCAAATCTCCTTGATAGAGATTAATATTATAATTATTGGAAAAAGCAATCTCAAAATTCTTTGATGCTTCAAATGCTTGATCTTTAGTTAGTTGTGGGATTGTTGAAATATCTATTTCTCCATGACCGCCTTTATATAGAACTAGGTTATTCTCACTGAATGTAGTTGATATTGTCCTCCCTTCTATTGGTATTCCTTTATAGTTTTGTGTGTAATGAGAAATTACTATTCTTTTATCTGAATTCTCACTTGGTCTGTTATCCCAGACTCTTGTAATCTCTAAGTCATCAGGATTTACTTTTAATACATCTTGATTGGATCTTAAGAATTCTTTAGTTATTTCTTCTACGTTATCTTTCGTGACTTCTGATGTGTCTGTTTTTATACTGGTCACAGGAATACTAGAACCATAAATTCTTTCAGGAGCTTGTGTAATTTTGTTCTTCTGCACATACCACTTTCCGCCATACTTGGTGTTGAATTCTGTTAATTCTACTCTTGTGTCTCTAGGATCCTTTGCTGCCACTTCTGGTGTTTCTATAGGTTCTGGAGATGTGGATGGTTCTATTGGTGTGATTGTACCTACTCCTCTAAACAAACCTGCTGGGTTCTCATATATAGAAGAAACAGCGAAAACAGCTACAATTACTATACATGCAAAAATAATAGCGTATGAAACAGGAGTTAAACCCATGGTATAGTATTGTCAGGAAAAGATAAAAACCTTTTAAAACGGATTTTTACAATTAGAACTAACCTATTTATCCACATAGAATAATCTTTTGATAGGGGTTAGTCGTGAATGTATAGACTTATTATTAGATAGTCTAAACATAACATTTCTAATCCCGAGGGATAATATGAATCAATCACTCACTAAGCAAAAGTGCAAGCCATGCGAAAGCATGTGTTCTCAATTGTCTTCGGAAGAAGAAAACAAATTAATAAAACAAGTTCCATCCTGGAAACTGGGAATGAAGCACGTGAATAAGATAATAAAAGAATATGAGTTCAAGGATTTCAAAGAAGCCATGGCGTTCTTGAATAAGGTAGCTGTACTAGCAGAAGAAGGACATCACCCTGATATTTTCATTTCTTATAATTTTGTAAGCATAGAGCTTTACACTCATTCAATTCAAGGTTTATCTCAGAATGATTTCATTCTAGCAGCTAAGATAGATAAATTATAAGTTTATTCGAGCTTGACGTATCTGTTCTATTATGTATTTATGTATCTCAGGATTTGCTGCAAATACTACATTAGGATGTGGACTTCTACCTCTAAATTGATATGCATCCAGTAAATTTCCACCATAATCTGAAGTTATACCACCTTTACCATTAGGTCCTGCAGCTTCAAATATTATTCTAGGGCCAATTGTGTTTTCTATTTTAGCGTTCATTGCTACTGCACCTGCATATCCAGGTTCAATACCTTCTGGGTTCACTGAAGCCATAGCCTCTAAACCAAATCCGTATAATCTTCCACTATCTTTGAATCCCAATCTTAAAGGAAGGAATAATTTTTCACATAACTCTCTATCTTCTGCTGTATATGAATCAAGTATTATTCTTAGTTGTGCAGGATCTGTTATAGCTGTTGTTACTAATTTTTGGATAGTATTGCTCCTTCTATCCTGTTTGAAGGATTGCTCTCCTACTCTTCCCATCCATGTTCTTTCTCTCATAGTCTCTATTTCTGAGACAATGCCTGCATAGAAATCTCTGAATGTTAAATCACTTACATCCTTGTCTGTTGGTTGAGTATATGCCTGAAGAGTAGAAAAGAAAGGAATGCCTGTAACAGCATTCCATGATGCGTCTATAGGATCAAGAGAACCATATACTCTTATACCACCACTAGGGTACCCTAATTGTATGTCTTCACTAGGCTCTTCTTCATCAAACAGTATGATTTTAATTCCATGAACTTTGCCAATTGTGTCAAGTCTGCTGTGTGCAGCATCTGAGGCAACTTTATCTATTCTTTTTGTTTGGTCACCTCCTCTATCATTAACTAGCTGTCCTCTTTCATCTACAGGAAGGTTAGCTACTGCTTTTCGCACGTCATGTGCAACTTCTAAACCCACTTCAGTTAAATCTAATTTAGGCATAGTTTTATCCTAATAATTTAGATTTTTAAATCTATTCCCATCTCTAAGAAGAGAAATTAAAAGGGTCCGAATTTGGGACTCACTTTTTCAAAAGGAGTGCGAATCTTACAATTAAGATTACGATTATTATTATTGTGATTATTGCAACTACTGCTGTCTTCCAGAATGGTCTGTCATCATCACCAATTACCAAACCTGCTAAGTTCTTGTCTTCGTCAAGTGTGATGTTTCCAATGTAGATTGAACCTGAGTCATTGATTACAAGAGTGTCTTTTGGTTCTTCTGTTGGGATTAAAACAGTGTCAATTGCATGTATTATTCCGTTGTTTGCTACAAGATCTGTTTCTATAATCTTTGCTTCATTGTTTATCATGACATCATCAGTTGCATCAATGTGCAAATCTGTTCCTTGTAATGTTCTTGCAGTTTCGATATCAACTATCTCTGCTCCTGTTACATCAACTGGAACAATATGATATTTTAAGATCTTTGCTAGCTCTTCTGGGTTTTCTAATAGATCATCAAGTAATCCTTCTGGTAGATTCTTAAATGCTTCATCAGTTGGTGCGAATAATGTGAAAGGACCTTTTCCTTCCAATGTTTCAAACAAATCTGCAGCTTTTAATGCTTCTACCAATATGTTTAGGTTGTCAGCTTCTATCGCAGTATCAATGATGTTCTTTCCTTCTTCCATTACTGGCTCATCAGGTTCAACTGGTGTCACTGGTTCTTCTGGTTCCACAGGTGTTTCGGTGTCTACTGGATCTGTGTCAGATAAAACATTTACTAATACTGTTAGATCAACTTCAGATCTTTCGGATTTTGCTACTATTTTTATTTCATATTCACCTGAAGCTGTGCCAAAAGGTGGTAGTACGTAAAGATAAACATTCTCATTTTCTCCTGGTTCTAGCTCTAGTGTAATTGGTCTCAAGTATGACCATTCAGGTCCATCTCTTGTTATTTGGTATGAAGTCTTTGCTTCTCCTGTGTTTTCTATCTTTATTGGGATTGTTGCCCCTCTTTGTTCTCTGACTGATACAGCTCCGTCATCTGTTCTCTCAATTGTTGAAGAGAAACAATTTGTTAATGCTTTTACTGTGATATCTACTGTGTCTGTTTTTGTTACGAAGTCAGATTTCAATTCAGCCGTTTCTGTGAAAGCACCAGAGTCTTCTGAATATAATGGAAGAACAAATGTTCTTTCTTGTCCTGCAGTCAAAGTAACTGATTCAGTTATTTCTCCCAAAGTTAACACGTAATTATCAGTTAGTTTACCTGTGTTCTTCACCATTATTGTTAAATCAGATTCGAAGAACGGGCAAACTGTTTTTTCATTTTCTACAATGTTTACTGTAGCTTCATAGCAGTTATCTACAGTTAATAATGCGCTCATTTGATCTGAGACTTCATTACCTTCAGATTTTGCTTTTATTCCAACTGTGATATCTCCGCTAAGTTCATTTGTGTCTATCATAAGTTTTGTTGTTTGTGTGCTTCCTGAAGTAAGTGAAAATGATGTTTTTTCAAGTGTACCAATAGATGATGTTAATTCAAATGTGTCTTTGACTGCACCAATGTTTCTTAGACTAACTGTGTATTCTACTTCTTCTCCTCCACAAACTGTTTGTTCTTCAGGGAAGATGAATACAACTACACCTCTGCATTCTTCAGCTTCTACACTACTTGAAACTGTTGTTTCGCTCTTTGTGGATGTAACTGTTATATCAAAATCAATATCACCAACTTGTGGTGGTGTTACTTTGAATTTTATTCTTTTTGTTTCGCTCTTTGTTAAAGAAACTTCTGTCTGATCAAAAGCTAACATGCTTGGTCCCGAAATGTCAAAGGCATCAGATTCTATTCCTGTGTTTTCAATTACAAGTGTGTATTCTATGGATTCTCCATGGCATACACTCTTTACAGGAGCTTCTATTTTAGCGTCAACTCCATAGCATGATTTTATGTTTAGATTGACCTTTTTACTTACTTCTGAATATGAACTCTGAGATGATGCTGTAACTGTTATTTCTTGATTTCCTAGCAATCCCTCAGGTGGATTTGCTACCAAATCGAATGTTTTTGAACTGCCAGAACTTACTGTTAGTGTGTCTACTGACAAAGCTGCCCAAGAACTTGATGAAGATAAACTGAATGTTTCAGGGTATTTACCATTGTTCTCTAATGTGAATGTGTATTTTTCTTGTATAGTATCTTCTTTGCAAACTTCTCTTGAAGCATCTGTTACACTTAGATCGGCTGCATGGCAATTAAGAATCTCTATATAAACACTCTTTTTCTGAATGTCTGAAGGATTATTTGAGGATTTTGCGTTTATGTCAACCTTGTATATTCCAGGCTCTGTTGTAGGAGGTATGTAGCTAATAAGGAAAGGGTTTACTTCTGTTTTTTCCCCAGGCATTAATGAGAATCCTGATCTTATAGGACCTAGTTCCCATCCAGCTGGAAGATCAACACTAACTGTGTATGTATCAGTTACTGAACCAGTGTTCTTAACTGTAATTAGCAAATCTTGTGGAGTTAAAGGTTTAGGACAAATGGATAAAGGGTTTGATTGAGTTGCAATAATGTTATCATTATTATCAGTTACACTCACGGAATGAACTGCGAGAACACCTGTTGAAAGTGTACCTAATATGAGTATTAAAGTTGTTATAAAAAACAATTGGTTTTGTACATTTTTCATACTTCTTTATAGAGAACAATTTTTTTAAACCTATCTGCGATAGCTTTTTAAAAGTTCTCTTACCCCTTCGATTGTTTCACTTGAAATTTCGAAGCAAAAACCATATGAAGAAGCCCGTAAGTAGGAGTAAAGATGCCACATACATGACAGTTGAGGAAGATCCTAAGTTTTGGAACAAATAAACTGAAACTGTAATGACTAATATTATAGAACTTATGACATTTATTGTCATTTTTGGGTCCACTGGGAATTTTTTGAAGTTCACAAGTCTTATTAAAATCGATTTACTTAGCTTGTGAAACATTTTAGACAATGCTATCATAGCAACTCCTATGAATAATAGCAAATAACCTGAGAACATTTCAAAATAGTTCATGGATCCCATTTCCACGTAAGGTGCGAATGCAAAGTCTAGTACTACAAGACCTAACGCTATGAATATAGCTCCTGCTATCATTGTAATGAACCTAGTAGCTTCTATCGCAGGTTTTATACTACCAGAACTCTTTTTTGAGAGAAGAGTTTCCGCTATTGCCACTATGATACAGGCAATCCCATAGTATATAATAGTATAGAGGATTATGAATTCTGGGTTGAAGAAAGGGAAAATAGAATTTGTTATCAATATAGAAGCAACAAGAAAGGCTTTGCTTTCTGTTAGCTTAAAGAAATTCCAAATAGAACTCATAATATATTATTTGCTCTTCATTAGTTAAAAACTGTATTACTGTTTCATTCTGATAGAAGCAAATGCTATTATGATTATAATTATTCCAATAGCAAATGGGATAAAAATGAATGGACTTAATACGCTTCTAATACTGTCTTTGCTCACTACATCTCCTGTGAAGCTTAACCCTTCATCTGTTGATTCTTCTACGTTTTCCTGGTTATCTTCGGGTTCTGGTGCAGGAGCAGAAGCTACGAAAAGATCAATCTCTTTCTTGAATAACTTGTTTTGTTCTTCTGCTTTTACGCTTATATCAAATGTGTAAGTTCCACCATCTTGTGGATATATGTAAATATATGAAGTTTCTTCACTGTATGCATTTACATTAATAGTATCATCAAATGTTACCCAACCTTCTGGAGCACCTGAGATTTCAATTGTGAAATCTTGATCCTGTGTGCTGTACATTTTTACTGAAACAATTTTTGCTCTGTTAATCTTTGTGTCTAAATCTGTAGGACTGATTGTTACACTTGTTGATTTTGCTGGTTCTGCTGTAAAACAATCATTTGGACATGTACTTGCTGATTCAAATGATTCACAAACATTGTTGTTGTTACAAGTTGTTGGTTTACTCTTGTCTTTGTATACAACTGTTGCTGATTCTGAATCTACATCACCACAGTTTGCTGTTGCTATGAATAGAATATCATGTTCTCCTGTAGTTGAAATGAACTTAAGCTCTTTTGTCTTGACATCTCCAGTACTTACGTAGAAAGAATCTTTTTCCTTGCTTACACCATCTACAAATATTTCTAGTTTCACATATTCTAGCATATTACCCTCATTTAGTATGCTTGCTGTGACAGATGCTTTATCTCCTGATTCTAGATTTGTTGTGTAATCAAAAGATGAAATTTCTATCTCACATGTTCTCTTTGTGTAGTATGGGTAGTCATATATGTGATAATAAGGATCATAATCATTGTAATTACCATAGTAATCATCATAATAATAACCTGTACATCTTCCGCTAGAACAACCAAATTCACAGTCTGTGTATAGATCATCTCTGTGTCCACAAGAATCATATGTCCATACATCTCCATTGTAACAAGTTTTGTATGCATCTTGAGTGCATATGTAACTATCTTCTACACACTTCCCACCAAAACAACCGTCTTCACAGTTTTGATATCTTACTTCTCTGTGGTTGTTTGAATCATACCACCATAAATCACCTACATAGCATTGGATGTATCTGTTTGTGTCATAGTCGTAATCAGGATAATAATCATTGTAATAATTATCATAGTTGCATCTATTGTTACTGCAACCGTCGTCACAATATTGTACATTTACCCATCTTGAATCGCAGCTAGAGTCTTGATATTTTTGTTGTAAATATTGTCCTGAACATCTATAATCTCCTGTGTAGTGTGAGCTGCAATAATTATAATTGTCTGACTCGTATGTAATTGTTTTTGAATCAAAAGAAGTTCCATAAGGATAATAACCATATTCAGTGCATCTTGATCTTGCTTCAACTCTAACTTCATATCTGCCGTTTCCGAAGTTGTAATCTCTGTCTACGTGATAGCTCTCACCAGATCCTAAACTGATTATATTTGAAACAATGAATCTGTTGCCTACATATATAGCATAAGTAATATCAGAATCATGATCACCTGTGTTTTGGATTGTAGCATCTATTCTCTCATCTCCGTTTACTTGGACATTATTAACAGAAACATCACAACTAGCTGCATCAGCTAGAGGTATATTTACAAATAACAAGATGAATATTGCTGCTAATAGCCAAATTTGCTTGTTCATGCACTACTATTAAATGATAACTATTTAAAGATTTCGGTCTTCCGAGCTCAAATTATCACGTTTATTTATCTTTTAATAGGTAAAAATAAATATGGCTGAAGATAATCTCGATACTGGATATAAGTGTTTAGGACTGACACCAGACGATGTGACAAGAATACACTTTGAGCTTATGGTTGCTCTTCCTGGTTTATACAGACAACTAGAAGCTGTAGGTGAGCGACTTGATAATTACGGTAGAAGAACAATGATGCTTGAGTTTACGGTTTAGGTTCTTCAGAGAGTTTATCTAGGAGTAATCTTCTCTCTATTCGTGCTATAGAGGCTCTAGTTTCTTCAAAGTTATCAGTTTCTGTTGATATAGATTTTATACCTGCTCGTATCAAACTTTCGAGTAGTTCAATATCAAAAGAACTTGAGGTGACAGATACTTTTCTCTCGTATTTTTTGCATGTTTCTGCAACCTTTTTTACTAAACTTAAGACAGCTGGATCTGATTCTGAATATAATTTAGATATTCTTGGGTTTTCTGAATCCACTCCTAGTGTTAGTTGAGTAAGCATTCCTAGATTGATTGAGACAAAATCTATTCCCTCTTTACAGAATTCCTCTATATTCATAGCAGCTGCTGGTGTGTCTATTGATATTCCTAATTTGATAGGGAATGTGATCATTTCCTTTACTTTTCTAATCTCATATACATTGGTTACGAATGGTAGTAATAATGAGACGTTTGTAAGACCCTGGGAATGCAATCTTCTGAGTGCTTCTATTTCAGATCTAAGTAACTCTATCTGATCCACACTTCTTCTTATTCCATGACACCCTATTATTGGGTTTTGTTCTCTTACACCATCTGTATCATCAAATTCATCTGTTCTAGAATCTAGGCTTCTGTATACAACAGGCTTTGAGTTTCTTGCTATGGTTCCTATAGAACTTGTAAGTAGATTTACAATCTCCTCTGGGCTTGATGTGGATAATGAGAATGGTCTTCTCCCATATGATGTTAGAATATGTTCTGATCTGAATAGACCCACACCATCAGAATTCTTAAGAATGTCTTGGTTCACCTCAGATGTGATCAAATTAAGAGTTAATTCAGTTCCTGTTATTTCATATTCTTGTGGTACATGTGGTTCTGTTTTCCATTCAGTTGTCCATGATTCTGTTCTTTCAGGTTCTTCTGATTTATGGTATATATTACCACTTAGAGCATCAATTGTGATTTCTTGAAAATCTGTTAATTTCTCAGACGCATCTTCTGTTGATATTATACATGGAATACTGAATTCTCTTGACATGAGAGACAAGTAACCAGTGAAACTGTTATGGTCTGTTACTATACCAGCTGCTTTCTCTAAAGCAGGGAACATTTCAGGTGTGAAATTCTTTGTAACCATTATGTCTCCATGTTCTATCTTGCTCATATCAATTGCGTCATTTACTAGCTTCACTTTACCTTTTACAGTTCCTGGAGATACGCCAACACCTGTCATTATGTGCTTGCCGTCTATGATTTCTGTTTGTTCAGAAGCTTCCATGGATTTAATTGGTCTGGATTGAATTATGAAAACTCTGTTTCTTTCTTCACACCATTCAACATCCTGAGCTTGATAATTATAACTTAGTTCTATTCTTTTCCCAATATCACAGAGTTTCTTAATTTCATTATCATCAAGAATTTCCATATCAACTTTACTTAAAGGAACCTTTTCTTGTACTATGTTTCCTGACATTGGATCTTTCAATCTCATCCACATCTTTTTGCTGATTTTTTTCTCAATAATTTCGCCGTTCTCCTTTCCAATAATATAATTATCTGGGATCACGATTCCATAGAAAACAGAATCTCCCATTCCCCAGGAACCATCAATTATGATCTTTGATTTGTCATTTCTTACAGGATCTGAAGTAAACATAATACCTGATTTCTCTGAATTTATCATCTTCTGAATTATTACTCCCATGAGAGGGATACCCTCTATCCTCTTTGCTTTTCTATATAGCATTGCTTTTGCACTGAAAAGAGAAGCCCAAGAATCCTTTATTGCTCTCTCTATTTGTTCGTTTCCAGAGACATTTAGAGAATAAGACAACTGACCTGCAAAACTAGCTTCTTTTGGATTATCTGTAATAGGAGACGATCTAACTACAACAGCTTCGTGTCCTCTGCCTGCTCTTATCATGTCTAAAGCTATTTTGCCTATTTCTGCTGCTTGTTTTCCAATAGATAGCTCTTCATATTCTTTCTTAATCTCTTGTAGTATGTAGTCGGGTATATTGGATGTTTTGATTAGAGCTTCTATTTTACCAGATTCATTGTATACTGATTCCTTGTCTTCGTAGTTTATTCCAGCTATTATACTTCTTATCTGATCATCTATTTTGTTTGCTTTCAAGAATTTATCTAAAGCTTCTCCAGTGATAACAAAACCAGCTGGTACCGGAAGACCAGATTTTATTAGATTGGTTAGAGAGGAGGCCTTTATACCTACATTCTTTGTATCCTCTGCAGAATCAAGTTTTAGTACGTACATTGAATCACTTGTTTTATTTAATAGATTCAAATTTTATATTAATTCATATGAAAATTGGTAAAGATAACAAAAAAGAGAAGAAACCAGTTAATTCGACAGATCAGGAATTAAGAGAACAAACAGAAAAATGGTTAACCAAGCTAGAAGAAGAAGTTCAGTACATGCAATTCACTGAAAAAATTGAAAAAAGAGTGATACAAGAAGCTACCGATAATATACATTCTTACATAAGTGACTCTAAATACTTCAGAGATAAGGGTGATATGGTTCGCGCTTTTGAAGCGGTGATGTATGCATGGGGTATTTACGAAACATGTTTGAGAGCTGGTTTAGTTGTGAAAGGGCAAAAACTACCTGAGAAAAAAAAGTAAGCTAAATGCAGATTCTTGGTGGATTTCTTAGGATTTTTTCAAGTATTACTATCATGTTTTTTATATCAGATACATTTGCAATGCTTACTGTTGTGTGTATATTTCTAACAGGAATAGAAATAACAGTTGAAGGTACTCCACCTCTTGTAACAGAAATGTTTGTTGCGTCTGTTGTTCCTTCGGCTGAGGCTTCTATTTGATATGGTATTTTGTTGTCTTTGGCTATTTTGATTAGCGCGTCGTTTATGCACCTGTTTGCGATAAATTCCCCGTCTTTCATTGTTATGCAAGGTCCTTTTCCTATGCATCTCGTTGGATTTTCTAAGAAATCATTTGCGCTTGTTGTTTCAACTACTATTGCCCAATGTGGGTCTATGTTAAATGCTGAAGTCTTTGCTCCGTAAAGGCCAATCTCTTCCTGAACTGTGAAAACATAATAAATATCTGAATTATTTTTCTTCAATTTCTTAGCTAGCTCTATGAGAATGTAACATCCTATTCTGTCATCCAATGCTTTACCTGATATAATCTGGTCACTTCCCAAGAATGTTGCTTCTCCTTCTACGTATACATATGTTCCTATTTGTAAACCTATAGCCTCAAGCTCCTTTTTTGTTAGCCCAGTATCTACAATGAAACTGTCTATTGTGGGCAATTCTTGTAGGTTCTCTCCTATGCTTGTGTCTTTGGATGTGATTATACCTCTGATGTAGCCCTTTTCTGATTTTAGAGAAATTCTTTGACCAATTAAGCCATCTATTGTAATACCACCAATATCTGTACAGAATATTTTACCGTCTTCTGTTATCCTCTTAATCATCAAGCCTACTTCATCCATATGTGCAGCAAGCATAACGCTTGGTCTTTTACCTTTTTTGTGTGCTATTAGGTTTCCCATCTCATCCACATGTATGTTATCTACATACTTTTTGATCTCTCTGTGTATCACGGTCCTGACATCTTCTTCATTTCCACTAGGGCCATTTGCATTGATGAGTTCCTTCAGAAGTTCCATAGATAATTATTATTCTGCTGCTAAATAAACCTTCATTATATATAGTATAGTAGTAGTGATTCAAAGTAAGTTGAATGATTAAAACCACAACCTTTAAATACTCAAAGTTCAAATATGAACAACTGATGCCTTATGTCGAAAAAACGATTTGATTTTAATTCCAAAGAAAACGCAGATGTAAGTCCATCAAAAGAAGAAGGAAATTATGAGTTTAAACCACAAACAACAGAAAATAAGATTCAAGAGAGAGAAACTATGAGCGAAACAAAAAGTCCATGGATGTATACAACTGTGGTCTTGGCCGTTGTTTCTTTAGCTTTGGTTTTTGCAAACGTTTCTATGGTTAGTTTAGCATTCTCAGGTGCAGACCTTACTGGCGCTATGGTAGCAAATGATCCAACACCAACACCTACGCCAACACCTACTCCAACACCTACGCCAACACCTACTCCAACAGCACAGTTAAAGTCAGGTACTGAAGGTGTGTTTGAAGGTGATGTAAATGCTCCTATAACAATCATAGAGTTCTCTGACTTCCAGTGTCCTTTCTGTGCAAGATTCTATACAGATTCATTGATACCGCTAAGAACAAACTGGATTGACACAGGAAAAGTCAGGTTAGAGTTCAGGGATTTCCCATTGAGTTTCCATCCAAATGCACAACCAGCTGCAGAAGCTGCTGAATGCGCAAAGGAACAAGGAAAATTCGTGGAATTCCATGATAAAGTTTTCGAGAATCAAGGTGCTATAGGAACAGCAGCATACAAAGCTTGGGCAGAAGAATTAGGCCTAAACACAGAACAATTTAACAGTTGTTTTGATTCAGGCAAATACAGAACAGAAGTTCAAGCAGACTTTGCAGCAGGTCAGGCAGCAGGTGTAAGCGGCACACCAACATTCTTTATTGGAAACGATGAAGATGGATATCAGAAATTAGTTGGTGCTCAACCTTACAGTGCATTCGAAGGTATCTTGAATGGTTTGTAAGTCAAACTATTCAATTTTTTTCTTTTTTCATTTTAATTCTCTAGAACTCTTTCCATAGATCATAATTTATAATATTCTACCAATAATTTGTTATGAGAATAATCCTAGCTTCAGAATCTCTATTTAGGAAACATGCACTGGAAGTGTTGGGTCTTGAATATGAAACAATACCAAGTAAAATAGATGAATCTACAATTCGCCATGAAAATCCAAATGAACTTGCTAAATTGTTGTCCCAAGCTAAAGCTAAAAAAATCGGAGAAACACAGAAAGACGCTATTATAATTGCTGCAGACATGTTTGTTGTGTACAATAATGAAATAATTGAAAAACCTCGTAATGAAGCTCACGGAAAAGAAATGCTAAAGCTGCTTTCTGGAAACACTTTTAGCATTTTATCCGGTTTAACAGTTTACAATAGCACTACTAAAAAGCTTCTTTCTAGTACAGACGTGTGTAGAGTAGTGTTCAGAAATCTTACAGATTTTGAAATTAATGATTATGTGTCTAATCATCCAGTAATAAAATATGCTGCAGCTTTTGAAGCAGATGGGCTATTAAGATTCGCTGAACATATTGAAGGAAATTATAATTTTAGAGCTGGTTTGCCTGTTAACAAACTCATTATTTTCCTAAGGGAGAATGGAGTAAACGTGTAATTACAAGTGTCGCACTAACCATTCTCTAATGAGATCTGATACCATAAGTGACATTAATGGGTCAAGAAACATGTGATCCCCACCCTTTATTACTTGGAGATCTGTGGTTCCTTTTGCTCTTTTAAGCAAAATATCTGCATTTTTCATTTCCACTATATTGTCTTGATCTCCTTGTATTATTCTGAATGGAATCTTGATATTCTTTGCTATTTCCTCTCCGTCATATTCTTTTAGATCCTTGTAAAAATCATAATTTATTTCAACTTCACTTTTCTTGTCTGTTTTGAATTTAAGAACTCTGTCATGTTTCCATATTTTTCCTAGTTCATCTGTTAGCATGTTCTGCCATTCTAGTTTTGCTGGCGCAGCTATTGTGATTAAGGATCTAACCCTTCTGTCTCTAGCTGCGACTATCAATGATGTAAGTCCACCAAGGGAGTGTCCAACCAAAGCTATTTTTCTCTTGTCTACAAATTCTTGCTTTTCTATAAAATTTATAGCTGCATTTAAATCAGATACTTGATGTGTTAACATCATATCATTACATGTTCCTTGACTTCCTCCCATACAACCAGAAAAATCAAATCTTAACACAACAAATTTATCCTCCAGAGCATTCGCTATCTTGTACAAGAGTTTGTTTTCCTTGTAGGAAAGAAATCCATGAGAAATAATAACAGCTGGGAGTTTCTTACCTTCTTGGTATGTGATAACTCCATTTATTTTCGTGTTTGTGTGATCAGTGAAATTGACAATCTTGTCCATGTTTATAATTGTTTCAAATGAATAAAAGAAGCTGATTGAATTCACAAAACTCTATGAAACTATGATATAACCATTCAAAATTATACAATTCTCCATCGATTATCCCAAAAAAGAGAACAAAAGTAGGTATAACACCTTGTTATAAGAAATCGTTGGTCATGATTGGTTAAAGGAGATCGCCGTCATTTGGCTTCGCCAAAGATAGCCCGCCTTCGGCAGGATATAGAAAGGGTATTCTTTGTTTTGGGAGTTAGGAAAAGTTAATTTAGAGCAGGAGGAGAATCGTCGTCTATACAGGTTCCTTGAAGTATTTGTAATTTAGTGCATTTGGGTTTAGGTTTGGATAATGGACAGCTACCAGGACTTTCATCCAAGCTAGCAGCAATTCGTTGTATTTTTATCACATCTCCTACATTTAGTATTCCATCTCCGCTTACATCAGCACAGCAAATATCAGAAGGGCCTTCAATTAATTCAGCCAGAATTTGTTCTACAGACTTAGCGTCTTTTTCTGTTATTGTTCCATCACCATTAACGTCTCCAATTAATTGCCCCTTTTCACATGAAAATGGTTGGCAAACAGGAGAAGCAGGCCACTCCACTGGAGAATAATATTGATCGTAAGGACATGAGTCAATAACATTTTCTCTATTCGAATCCCAATTATTTATACAATTTAGGTGTTGGTTTCCATATTCACAAAAGTATGGCTCTTCAGTTCTGTTCCAGAAATTACCTTGGTTTTGATGGGAAAGCTCGAAAGAATGTGGATAATAAAAG
>JBDRSV010000005.1:0-153077 GCA_043824495.1 Candidatus Aenigmatarchaeota archaeon
ATTTAAATTATTATTTTTCAATAGTTACATAGTCATGTTCCACACTTACCATCGCTGACAATCTTTAGACATCTGGGGCAAGTTACTTGTTCGAGGTAAAGTCATCATCTGTAATTTAGGAATCAACACTCCACAACAACGAAAGACAAATGTATGTCTGTTGCGGTGTGTTTTGAGTTAATTCTAGGACGATAACTATAAACGACGTAACGAACCAGAAGGAGGAATCGTGAGACTGCTCGTCACAAGAACTGGATTGGCAATCCTGTGTATCGGATTGTTAATGATCACCGCAGGATGTGGTGAGAAAGAAGTGGATTACAGCTACAGTGCCTACTCTGTGAGCGGCAACTGGAACCGTGTTAAGGACTTCTACCAGAGAGAAGACGTCACATATCGCTGCGACAAGCTCTTCGAGGCCGAAGAGGGGAACCCAGGAACACTTGACGCTCTTGGTGTAACAGTTGATGAACTTCTTACAATGCGTGACACGTTTCTAGTCGCCGAGATCTGGAGACAGTTTGCAACTTCCGGCGACTCGTGTGACCATCGCGACGTCACATCAGAAGTCGAGAGAATACGTCATCTGGAGAAGCAACTGAAAACCGAAGACTTCGCATCACTCGGCCTCACAGAGGATATGTTGGTGACATGCCAACTCACCGGCCAGATCTTCCCTACACGGGAGAGACTTCTCGTGATCCAGGCAAATGCCTACGATACTGACTACTCCAATGATATCGCAGGTATCATCAATCTCGCTGAACGGGCCCCATGGGGTCTGAATGATGTTCCGATCACACTTGACAGCCTCAAAGTTCTGGAAATCACGTGCAAACTGTCAAGTGGACGCAAGGCGGCGAAGAATGCAAGAGTCTACTCTAATACCGGTAATCTGGAACGTCTACAGGACCAGCTCAAATCGCTTGGCACATACGTAGACGACATTACTGAGAAGTATGCAGGATCTCATCCGGCGTGGGATGATGGCATCCAGGAACTTCGAATCTTCTTGAGCGATCACTCGCGTACAAACCTCTTCGAGCGTGCACACCAATTCCAGGCCTACAAGTGGGCCAGATATATGAGGAGAATGACGCCTAGTCGCAATACGAACGCTAATCCAGTATATCACTTCAAAAATCACCAAGAGCAATCCGGACATACCTTGGGGTACTACGGAGTCACCCAAACGGAACTCGCGATGTGGACGCGTAAGTGGAGCTGATCTTCCTGTGACCAGCAGAGTAAACAATCGGGTATTGTGGGTAAAAATCCCGCCTCGATTGTTTTATATTGTCTAGTTAGAGGGATATATATGGTGGCCTTGCACCAAAACCAGTTACTTGAAAAATCTTGTTTATGTGAACAAAATATGTTCTAAAGCGTTTCACTTATCAATATCAAGGATAAATACACTTTATGGATGATGAAATAGTTGATGTAGTGGACGAACATAATAATGTGGTTGGTGAAGCAACAAAAAGAGAGTGTCACGAAAAAGGATTGTGGCATAGAGCAGCTGATATTCTGCTTTTCAATAAACAAGGTAAACTACTAATCCAGAAAAGATCTCCAGGAAAAGATTTAAATCCAAATCTCATGTGTTCCTCTGCTTCTGGTCATCTCCAAAAAGGAGATTCTTATGAAGAAGGAGCTAAAAGAGAATTGAAAGAAGAATTGGGAATAGAATGTGAATTAACTCCAATAATAAAATATATCATGGAAATTTTTTATAGTGATGGAAGAATTGATAAAGAGCATGTGATGCTTTTTCTATGTAATTATGACGGTGGGGAATTTAAAATAGACAAAGAAGAGGTGGCTTCAATTCAGTTTCTTTCTATTGATGAAATAGAAGAAATGATAAAGAAAAATAAGAACCAATTCACAAATGGATTTCTGCTAGATTTTCAACACTTTTTAGATTTCATTGGTCAGAACTAATAGTTTCCTATACCCATTTAACTTAGAAGAATCTTAATCCTTCTGGTGGTGGTGCATTCTCTGTTTCTTGTGTATGTTCTTGGCTCTGACCTTCTGTTTGTGGGTAGTAAGCTTGTGCTGCTTGAGCTTCTCTTTTTCTTGCTTCTAAATTGTCATATGTTAGTCTGCTGAATCTATCAGAACAAGCTCTGCACTGGAAAATAGATCTTACAACAATCTTAAGGGGATCTGTGTTTTCAAGTAGTTTGATGAATTCTTCATCAACAAGATATGCTCCCCCGTTACACTTAGGACATTCCATACTATATTATTAGTTAAGGAAATTTAAATAGAAACTGCTTGTTGCCAGCATCTCTTTGCTGCTTCAATTGTTCCTTCGTAGAGACCCTTGGTAACTGTATCATTTAGAAGTGGACCCAACCCCACAGCTACTATAGGAGCTCCTGTCAACTCAGCTTCCATTAAAAGATATGCTTTCATTCCATCTGGCATTACATCAAAACCTTGCTCAACAATTTTTTTGACTTCCTCAGGAGACAGTTTACCCCAGTGGTATGGTTCGCTCCAAATAACTTCAAATTCTCCCTCAAAACTCAAATGATCAACTACTTCACCATTGGGTAGCTTGTAACCAATTATAGCTCTCTGTGGTCCATATTTTTCCATAAATTCACCAAAAATATCAAGTTTTGTTATTCTTAACAATGTTGAAACAGGAGCAGTTGTGTCTATTTGATATCTGGTCTCAGCAATGTTGTTTGCACCTGTTCTCCTTCTATTACCTGAAGTTACTCCAATTTCTCCTCCTATTTCAGCAAGAAATTCTGTTTTTTCTCCAGTGAATTCTCCAGGGAAGAAACCTGATCCAGCTCTGGTTACATAACCTTTCTTAATTAGATATATAGCATAGTTATCTGGATCTCTTGGAACTGCTGGAAGATAAGCTCCTTTTAATATTTCATGAAGGGAAACACCATAAGAAACTGTTTTACCAACACTTCCAAAATCAAGATCAAGACAAGGAGCCTGTGTTCCATTGACAAAAAGATAAGCATTTGGATTGTGTAAAGCCAGATCAACTAGTTTCTTGCTTCTTATGATAAACTTGGTTTCAGAATCTCTGTCCCATTTGCTGAATTCATCTGTCCATTTTCTAAGCCAGTTCATAGTTTCTTCAAACGATATTTCAGGCTCTCCAAATTCTCGTAATTGAGCATTACAAACTCTAACGCCCTTTTCTATTCTTGCTCTTACTTCCTGAGAATCTAAATTTAACAGATCAGCAGCTCTAGGATCGGTTCTTGCAGTTCTCCTTGCGCTTGTTGGCCCACTTCCAGATCTTGTGCCTTTCATTTCCTTATTCATTGCAAGATCTAATGCAATGTCTTGAGGAAGAGTGATGGTTGCATATTCATCTAAAAATAAATTTTTTCCAGGTACTATTTTACAGCCTTGTTGGTTAGCTTCTGTGATTTCTTTGTGGAGTCTTTCTAGACTTATTCTCTTCAAAGGTCCCAATATAGAAATGGCATAAGGGGTCCACACTATACCAGGCGGTAATAAATGTGTAGAAACTTTGTTGCCATTTGGCAAATAAATATTATTTCCTGCATTACCAGAACCATTTGGACCAATACTTAAAACAGCGGGCTTGTTAGCCAAAACATCAAGAGGATCTCTAAGAACTGCGTTTTCGTAATCAGGATTGTTTTGTAGACCCAAGTCTTCAATTAGCTCACGGATAATGAAACTGTTCTGTCCTCCCTTGCCTGTGTCTCCGTAATCTCCGCCAGTTGATATCCTGTGTTTAGGTCCATGCATAATCTATCCAAATATAATTGACAAGAAATTTTAAATTAGTTTCTGAATAAATAACTATAATTTACTGTGATCTCATGTAGCTTACGAGATTATGTGGCTTTCCTTCTTCTTGTCCACCAAGTGGGTGAGGGAGTATTTCTGCATTTTGATATAACTCTTCAATGGAACCTGCGCCTGCTTTCTCCATTGCTTTCTTCAATCCTTCTATTAAGTAAGGAATCCAGTGGCCTACAGGTCCTCTATCTTCTACATATCCTGTAACACCTTCTGGAACAGCTAGAGAACGTCCACCTCTTGCTAATCCACTATTGACATCCATAGATTCTCTTGAACCCATTCCTCTATACTTCTTTACTCTTACACCAGAAGAACTGTAAACATATTCCCCAGGAGCTTCTTCTGTTCCTGCAAGTAAATTACCGGACATTATTGCATCTGCACCTAAAGCTAGTCCTTTCAATAAAGTACCAGGCCCCGTGAATCCACCGTCTCCAATTATAGGAACTTTTCCGAATTCTTCTTTCATACCATCTGCAACTAATCTTGCATTATATATAGCAGATAGTTGTGGTCTTCCTATACCAAGATCAGATCTTGTTATACAAATAGATCCAGGACCAATACCAATCTTGATTGCATCTGCACCTAGTTCTATCAGTCTCTTAACAGCTTCGTTGTTTGTTGTGTTACCAACCATCACTTCTAATTCTGGGTAACTTTGTTTTACATGACTAAGCATATCAAAAACAAATTTTTTGTAAGCATGAGAAGTTTCTATACAAATTCCATCAGCGCCTGCTGCTATCAAAGCATCTAATCTTTCATAGTCTGCTTTATGTGTTCCAATTGCTCCGAATACAACAAGTCTACCTTTCTTGTCTTTTACAGCATTGGGATAGTCAGTTGATTTTGCTAGATCTCTTCTAGAAACTACATAACAAACTTTTCCATTCTCGTCAATTATAGGAGCCATTCCCCAATGACTTTCTAGAAGCTTTATGTAAGCATTTTTTAGTTGATCACCTTGTTCTATTTCTCTCATTTGTATATGACGTGTTCTCTCAAAAGGAACCATCCTATCTCTTACTTTAAGACCCGCGTGCATTCCTCTGTCTCCTCCGAACACAGCTTGTAAGGAATAGCTGTTCTTTGTTAAAATTCCAACAAGTGTTCCGTGAGGATCTCCATTATCTGTAACTATGACGCTACCAACACAATGCTTCTTCATCATATTGTCAGCTTCTTCTATTGGAGTGTCTGGTTTGGTTGTATAAGGATGTTCAATAAAACCGCTTCGCCATCTCTTGGTTATTTCTATTTCTTTTACTTGTTTTTCTATTCCGGTTGAATTATTATCTGATGGGAAATTATTATGTATTACTGGCAGACCGCCTTGATTAGCTAGAGCAATAGCTAGTCTAGATTCTGTGACAGTGTCCATAGGTGCTGAAATTAACGGTATTTTTCCTCGGAGTTTTTTTGTGAATTGAGCATCTGTTTTTATTTCGTTTGTACCTAATTCTGAGAAACCTTCATTTACAATAACATCAGCAAAAGAGAATTCTTTTCCATTCAATTTGGGATGAAGTTTTACCATATAATAATTTAGTAGGTAGATTTTTAATGTTTTGTGTATATTCTATACTTTTTGTATGAAACTTGGTCTAGGCTCGTATAACATACCCTCTCTCTTCAACTTATCTATAATTTCATCCACTTCTTCTATTCCTTCTTTCTTGGCCAATTCTTCAATTTCACCAATGGCTATTTCTTTTTTCTTCGTGGATAGTTCATTGATTATTTCAAGAATAGATCTTATCTTGGTTCTTTCACTTGAAGAAACTCCACCTTCTGATCTATCTATATCTATTTGTCCTGTTTCTGGATCATAACCAAGTTGCTTCAAAGAATAAGTCATGAGTTTGATTGCTCTTTCTGCATCTTCTATTCTAACAACAGGACTAAGTTGAATCTTAGCAGAAGCTTCTGAAATTCTTATGAGAGCCTCGAATTGCCTCAAACTTAGAGGAATTGCTCCACCGCCTTCTGTAGTTGCTCTCTTTCTAGAACTTACATAAAAGTTCTTGAGCATTTTACCTACTTCTGCGGTTAATTCAGGTTTACATTTATCCTTTGCGTATGCTATATATTTCCTTATATTGTCTCTGTCTATTGTAGGTGTATTGTCTGTTGCTTCTATGTCTCTTGATTTTAGTATGTGATCTACAACTTTCTTGTCCATTGTTGTGTCTGGTTTGTCCATTAAAGCGAACTTCAAATCAAACCTAGATAACAGTGTTGGTGAAATTGTAATCTGTTTGCTTATAGCCATGTAAGGATCGAATCTTGAGAACTTAGGATTACCTCCTGCTAAAACGGATGTTTGTGCTGGTAATGTTGCAACTATAGAAGCTTTGGCGATTGATACTGAATTGTGGCATATTATACCATTTCCTATAAAAATTCCAGTTGGATTCATTGCAACATCATAAACCCACTGTTTACCTCTCTTCAATGATATTGATTTTATCCTTATCCACTCCACAGGAGCTTCTAGAACAAACCTGAGATTTTCAATTATTCTTTTCTGAGAAAGCATCTTTTCTAGTATATTCTCAGTCACTGTTATAGATTTTTTAAATAGTTTCTCGTCTTTCTTTACAGCTTTCCAATACCAAAGATTCTGCTCGCTTATTTTTAATTTCCTTGCAATTTCTGATCTACTTATTCTAAACTCCTCTCTCAATTTTCTGAATTCTGTGTAATGAATGGGGGACTTTAATTTTTCAAGTGTTTTCTCTATCTTAACTATCCTCGAATCAAAGCTTTTAACAATTTTTCTAAGCATTTCTTTGGTAATATTGTTCTTCTTTCGTGTAAGAGTTAACTCATGGCCTACAATTTCATCATAAGAAAGATTCAGTTCTTTCCTTATTTGTTCCACTAAAGGCACAATATTAGGCACGTGGTTCCATACTGAGGAAACTGTTCTTTTCGTGACAAGTTTTTGAAGTTTATGTTTTCTTCTTCCTGTAAAGCCTATAAATTTATCAAAATTTTTTATGTTTTCTTTTCCAGAGAGTTGAAGCTTGTAAGCTACATGTTTTCTATTACCTTTCATGCTTTTATCTAAATATATACCAGAGAAAATTTCAAACCTGAGCAGTAGTTCTCTGATATGTTTTGCTAGATTTTCACTGGTAGTGGAAAATGTTATTGTTCCATAAGGATAATTAACAGATCCTTCTGCATCAAAAAGTCCTCTAAGAAGATAAGATATTTCTTCATTTGATGATTTGTTAATCCAGTCAGGGAGGGATTTATTCCATGGTTCTACAAGAATCTGAGAACCAATAGAATGAATAAAACGATACAATGGTCTTGAAATTAACCTTATCATCTCTAATGAATCCTTCTCTCTTGTTTGAACGTACGGGGAGATAGAAAATAATTTTTTAATTAAGTATTTATAGCGATTTAGAATGTCTTGATCATTGTTACTAAAACAGACCCCGTTTTTAATTTTTCTATTAACCTCAGCATTACCTTCTCCTATAATCAGACCAATCCATTCACATAATTCCTTGCTGCTTCTTGTGGGTAATTTTAGTTTTTTGTGTTTCTTATCTTCAGGAATTTTTTGTAGTGGAAGAGGCTGAGGTTTTCCATACAATGAAAGTCTTTTTGGAACTGGTATATGATCACCTTTTTTCAAGCCCCTTGCTTTTATAGGTGTTATGACACCGTTTCTTATTATAAAAACAGGATGATCTTTTGTTATTTTTATTTCTTGTCCTGTATTAAGATTAATTTTATAAATAGAATTCTCTGTGTGTTTGCCAACAGCTAGAATCTTTGAAGGTTTTATTTGTTTGAAGTCTGAAGATAGTATGTGTATGTTTTTGTCCGATATGATCTTGCTTATATTGTTTCCTTTCTCCCCCTGGGTTAATTGATCTACAAAATCTCCTATCTGTGTCTTGCTCCCGTCTTCAAAAATAAGTTCGGTGCTTCCGTCATAACATCCTTGTTCGAGTGCTTCGTGCATAGCTACTTGATCTTCTTGGCTCATCTTCTCGAACTCGTCTATTGCAAGCAACCCCTTGTTTGCTAAAACAATTGCACCAGCTTCTAAAACCCATCCACCCATGAACTGTTCATCTTTAGTAACTGTCGCCGTAAGTCCCGCAGTAGATGTCCCCTTACCTGATACATACTTACCTCTAGGAACAATATCTGGAACTAGTTTAAGCAACTGAGATTTACCTGAAGCAGGATCACCAATAATTAGAAGATGTATATCACCTCTTATTCTTGTACGATCTCTTAGTTTTCTTGTAACTCCTCCAAAAAGCTGCATTATTATTGCCTCTTTTTCATATTCAAGACCGTACAAAGAAGGAGCTATTGATTGTACTAGTTTCTCATAAATTTTAGGGTCTCTTGCAAAAGCTTTGATTTTTTCTTCGTCTTCCTTATTGATATCTAATTTTTCCCACCCTATTTCAGTTGCCTCGAAATTGTTTACATCTAAGAAAAAATCTAGTTTAACTCCTTGGGCATTTTGTTTTGGTATATCTTTCAAAATACCACAAAGCAGGAGCTTGTTACCAGGTTCTGTTAGTCTTCTACCATCAGGAGATACTAAATCCTCTGTTACTACAACAGTTACTTGAGATGGTCTTTCACCTTCTGTTAATTCAAATGGTTCTTCAATAACCATCCATCTAGTATCAATCATTTTCTTTCCAACTTCTTTGAAACCTATTCTATTTCTACATGGTTTTCCGCCTATGACACCTGTGCACAAGAAAGGCTTGGGCATGAAGTTGCCTCTCCTTTCTATTGTTAGCTTTTCTTCACATTCAGGGCACTCCCATTCAGTTTCCATTATTTCAGGTCTAATTTCAGATGCTTTTCTTACTATACCTTCAACTGCAAGGAATTTGTTAATATGTCTTGATCTAAGATCTCTGATGCTTGTGAGTTCTGTCAAGTTCTTTACTCTAACTCTAACTGGATTAGGTAAGTCTATCTGAGTAACAGCGTCTTCTGCTACTTGGAAGAATGTTTTAGGATCAAGCAGAAGCAGCTCAGAAAGTTCAGGACCATGCTTACCAAATTTCTGAATCCAATCAAAATCAACCTCTAGAGGAGTTCCTGAATTTGATGCTTCTTCAATATCTTTGCTATATCTGTCTCTCAGGAACTCATTGAATCGAAGCGTTAGCTCGTCCTTTTTCTCTTCAGAAATATAGGCCATAAGATTAATTGGATGTGAAATTTAAATAATTCTTTCTGCCTATATATCCCTTTAAATTGACAATATAAAACACCTAAGAGTCTTGGTTACCTCATGGCCCTAAAGATATTCGACGATTGGACCTTGAATCCTTGCACATCTACATGTGTGCGTTATTCGCCGAAAAGTTCTTTTTGAGTGCATGGTCTAGAGAATCAGTACGAGAAGTCCTGATAACGCGGCAATAATTTCGCACCAAAAGCCGACTATCAGGAATGAGATGGCGTCGCCTCTAATGACATACGCTGTAGAATAGTTCCTGATACAGACAGAACTCCGTGACTTTTTGTCTTCTCTTTTACCAAGAACCATGAAAACGAACCCGGCAAGCAAGAAGACTGCGATGCCGATCAATGCTACTATCTTCATTTCTTTCACCTCTCTTCGTTTCTCCCTTTCGTTCAAAACCAAAAGACGAGCGGATGTTTATCAACATCATATGGCATGTTTCAAGTGCCTAGAAACTCGTCGTGTTCTTTTCTTCTAGCGTTTTAGGAAGACCCACTCCTTGTCGCCGACAATGATCTTGTCGTTGTGGCTTAAAATGACACTTCCATCACGATCCACAGGGATTCCGTTGACCGTGATACCCGAACTTCCATTCATATTCCTGAAAATCCATTCATCAGCATCCCCATCCTTATTGACTCTCTTGAGGATTTGAGCATGGATTCCGCCGTCGTTGAGATCCCTGGTGTCACCAACTCCAATTTCCGAGCCCTTGATGTAGTAGTCGGTGCGGACGGTGAAGAAGTCATCGCCCTCCTGCATTAGCATCGGATTTATCATGAGGCCCTTGTCCACACGGTCTAGGAACAGCTTCAGATCCGTGACCAACAGATGACATTTGAGATGTTGTAACATGTCGTAGAGGTCCTCGATTTCTACCCGGCTCATTAAGAGTGTCACTACCCTGTAGATTTCGGAAAATGTCACACTGTCCGATACCGCCATCTGAGAAACATCGTCGCGGCTGAGAGGTGTGGGTTCGGGCGTTATGAAAATTGTGTAGTCTCCGAATGAGAGGCAAGTCTCTTCGCCGCTCCGTACCCATATCCGATTCGAAATGATGTCGTGATTTCCGTTAATCCTCAGGTCAGGTATACAGTGGTCGATGGCTGCCAGACATGAGCCTGATGGGGTCACGAATATCTTGAACAACGGTGGTTCGATGGCGCTGTTATGATCGCCTCTGGCGGCTTCTTCATCGAGCTTGACATCTTGGTTATGGATCATTCCATTTCCGCAGCCAATCCAGAGGAACTGCCCCCGACAGAGAGTCCTTTTTTCAGGAACCACATTCTCTCTTTTAAATCCTTTTCGAAGTACTCCAATTGTAAATATCATCTTTACAATTCCTCCCTATGAGATCCCCGATCCGTCGCCGGGGATCTCTGCCATTTCGTTAATTTGTCGGGAAACACGTATTCATTACTGTGTGAAGCCATCCTCCTCCATAGAGATAGTTTCCCACAAGAGTCAGGCCTCCGATGGCAGGCGGTGTAAGCTTTCTTCTCCACCTAGGATCATCGGGGTCCAGAGAGTTCAAGTGGCTCTCTCTGATGGCGTTCATGAGAATTTCTGCGCGGCCAGGAATGAGAGCGAGCCTACTCACGTCGGGAAGATATCTCTTTCCCGGGCCCATATCGGAGAAAGGAATGTCGGTATCGGCGGAGACTACAAGGTCGTGTTTCCACAAGACCTTGTCGAAGACCACTCCGAGAATACGCATGTTTCTGAGAGCATCTGTTATGTCAGTTTCGTCGTGGAGTTCGTGGAAGATATGATCCTGAACTGTTCCTTTAACTGTGTCCGAATCTACATTTCCACCGATTCCCCAGCATGCACCAGGATACATTGGAGTTCCACTGCCCCGTCGAGTTAATACAAACCCGTCCGGGCATTTGAGCCATAGTACTGGTGCGAGAGGACCTTGGGGTAAAGACATGTTCTCCCGGGTGAATAATTTGCGATACTCGGGTCGTTGCGTCGCCATGACCTCGGAGAACAACATCTTCTCGACATTGATGGTGGTCGAATTTAGTGGCCAGTTTGTCATCCGGTATTGGATACCGGGATACATAATCGGTGTCCAGGAATCGGTTGTGGTCTTTCTTCCCCAGAGTCCATGATGGTGTTCTTCTTCAAAAGGACGGAAGTCCAGAAGAATTTCGCCCTCTGCAGTGAGCGCCTCAAACTTCGCCAGGACCATGCCGTTCCATATGCTGATCTCGTAAGGCGTCGCCAATTTGGGATACCTTGTCACATGTTCCTGACTGCCGTCAAACTTCACTATTGATGCAAACGGGACACCTGGTGCCGGCACAGCCCACCATGTAGTTGTCTGTATTTTCTCGGGTAGTTTCATTCTCGATCTGCCTTTCTATGATTTCACTTCGCTGGCGTTTCGGATTGACTGCCACCGGGCTTAGGAGCGCCATTTGTTGCGATGCTCGCCGGCGATGGGAATGTTCCCTCATGTCCTCGTCTGAGAGCCGCGTCCAGAATTTCCAGGTGCTCTGACGATCTGTTTTTTGCGATCCATTCACGACATTGCGGGATCGCCGAAGCCTCGACCTGCGATAGAATGATGTTGATCAGTTCACTTGCAGGGAGAGCCCCCTTATCCAGGAACTCTTCGAATGTCAGTGTCTTCAGCATTGCAATGCCCTCCAGAAATGTGTGGGGTGGTCGGACTAGTATTGGGCCGGAGTTTCTATTGTTAGAAGTGTGTTGTACATTTCATCTGGTAGCTTGACATACATCAGGTCCTGAACTCTTTCTCTTAGGAACCTGACCTTAGGAGTAAGGTCAGTTCCCTTGTCCGACCAGAAGTCGTCTGGATCGAGACAGTTTATTCCGTTATTGATGATGAATTTCATGGACCTGAAGAAAGCGTACCGGCTGTTATCTTCGATGAGATTTGCCAGGATGACTTCAGATTTCCAGTCATCTGCCGGAGACAGGACGGAAGTAGAATCCTGATTTTCGTATTGCCGGTTGAGTTTATAGCATGTTTCGCTGAGAGTCCAAATGCTTTTCTTGAACTTTTTGGCGGTTCCTCGAATAACCAGTTCCACAACCTTCAGTGTGGTCTTCGACCCTTCTGACATGCCTTGTGGCATGACGTCTTTGAATTCTTCTTCGAACTGGTTCTTGTAATATCCGAGGCATTTGCTGAGCTTCGTTCTTGAGCTGTCCGGAAGCAATTCCATCAGGTCGTCGAATGTTTCCAGTACCTCGTCGGTGCGAACATCAACGGTCTGGGCATATGCCTTTTCCGTACTCTGTTCCCATGCTGGATTCGGCTTGTCTCCGTCGCCACACGAGATCATGGTCGCGAAGATGATCACGAACAAGACGACCGAGATAGTTCTCTTTGTTTTCATGTTGCTAACCTCCGTAAACGTGATACAATTCAGTTAATTTCGGTTTCCGACTATCCGAGGTGCATCGGACTTGCACTCGGATTTCTGCATGGAACCGCCACGCGTCATTCAGGTCGGGATTTGGTGATCTCTTTCAGGATCAGTTCCGTCATTTTGACTTTCCTGGCATGGCTTCTGATTATGGCAACTCGCTCGTAGATCGGGATTATCTTCCGTGCAGTGTCAGGATGATACTTGCAGAGAAATCCGATGCAAGCAATAACATCATCCTGCAACACTTGTGAGAAAATCATGAGAGCGAGACGTTCTCCGGAAACTGATCCCTTTGCCAGAGATTCGAACTCGTCCTTGTCGATGAGGGCACGGAACTCGAATTTCAGTTTCCCGGTTGTCACGACATCGCCGTTTAGTATTGTACAATCGGCCGAGCCGCATGGCTTGCCATTGATGAATGTCAAGTTTCCCGATGTTTCGTCGTGGATGCATAACTCGTCGTTGGTCAGTTTGATACTGAAATGTGTATCCTTGAGTCCGAATTTTCCACCTTCTGGTATCGACCATTCGGATTCTGTGGATGTCCCAAAACGTACCGATGTATCCGGAACTAGATGTAAAGTGGCCTTTCCTTCTTTCGCTCCGGACCAGCGTACTTCTAGAAAGCTCCCCATTGCCATGCCCTCCTTCGGTGGTATGTGTAGTGTTTCATTAACTTTTGTTTTAGTTTCCGGCGAACCCGTAACATTGGAATTGCCCGGGTTTTCTACTGGAACCATCAGCGTCATTCAGGCCGGTTCATGTTACCGGTCAGTCAGATCCCAGAGTGGATAGATCGTCGTCACCTATGTCTCTTGCTAACGCTCTCTCCGATTTAATTGGGGTCGGAGTACGATCCGCCGCTTTTTGGATAGCGAGATCTGTCTTATTGATAATGTCGGCACGCGTGATCGCGTTCCCTTCGTGTAAAATGGAGGATGCACGTTCTACGATTCGAATCATCCATTCCCGTGCAGCTTGTGGCCTCTTCTCACACAAGACATCAAGACAACTGGGGAAGTCTTGTGTTCTCACTCTTGTGAGAAGTCTGAGAACCAGTTCTTCGTCACTGGCTCGGCTGGCTAACATGGCAGTGAATTCTTCCGTATCGTAGAGAACATCGAACCAGATTCTGAGTTCTCCGATGCGAATCACGCTTATATTGTAGACGTACGTCCCACCGGACTGGACTTTTTCCTCATCCACGAAAGTGCCCGCGTTGGTTCCCAGATCATGGATCCTTAGACACTCGCCGTCATTGGCCATTGTGATCGAGAAGTGTCTGCCTTTGAAGTCTTCCTCATCAGCCGGAATCAGGAAATCGTCCCCTTCGGATTCCCCGAACACAAGTGTTTGATTCCGATCAATTGGAATCATGTTCTCGTCTGCTGATGATGTCCCCTCTGTCCATGTTACATTTAGATAACGTCCCATTGCCATGTCCTCCTTCAGATAGATAGCTATATTTCAGTTGCCTTCGTTTCAGTGATTAGTTCTTCTATACTTTTCGAATGCCTAACCGAAAATTTTACGTGCCATTCCTCGAGCCTCGCGATTTGAGAGAATAGCTCCCAGTAAAGCAGTTGTCACACACGCCAAGAACGTTAAGACAATTGGATAATAGAGGCTCGTGTTCCATGCAAACATGGGATCACCTGAAGAACCTGATCCTACGAAGAGCCAGATGATCCAGAAAATCGCGATCCATGTCAGCCAATTGATGTAGGCAATGTAGATACCCTCACCCAGAAGAAATCTGACATAGCCTTCTGGGATAGATGATTCCGACCAATCTCTTTTGAGCATATGTCCTCTCAGTCTATAGAGACGGAATGTTGTGAGAGGTATCATCAGGCTGCAGAGTTCGATGTAAACTCGTGTCATTTGTAGTTGTCCTGATGTCTCTTGTTCTATCAAGAGATTGCCCAATAGTGCCGCGGGAATGACGATCACCCAGAAATGCCAGGTGAATCTATCTTTGTTCGAGCGATGTACTAATAGGAAAACCATGGCCAGAACAAGAGAAAAGATTGAGATGAAGATTATGAAGTTGAACATTTTATATCTTCCTCGGATAGAGTTCTGTCGGTATACCTCAGACTATGTAAAACACCATACAGAAGTCATTTGATATGACTATTGTTCTGTGTGGTGTTGGTTCCTAGGTTACAATGCCAATATATCTGCAAGGAAATTTTCCTCAAAGATGTCTAAAGTCAATTGGCGTGAAAGTGTGGAGCATGATATTTTGACTATTACTATTGGATAGTGAATATTTCATAGTAAACTTTATATTATTTAGCATTGAGAGTCGTAACAGTAAATATAGAAATTTATAGAAATTACTTGATTTTCAATAGAATTTACTTGATTCTAAATAGAAATTACTTAGAATTATACAAATTCTTTCTGTGCCAGTTCATAGGCATCTGGCGTGCCTATATCAATCCACTTTCCATCTAGAATAAATCCGTATGTTGGTGTTTTCTGTCTTAACCAGTCTATAAAGAAACCCATTGTATCTTTATGGTTTCCTTCACTCAGATATTCTTCTATCAATTTTTTTGTGTTTTCAGGGAAGAAATAAACTGCAGCTGAAGCTAAAGTGCTTTTAGGATTTTCAGCTTTTTCAACAAAGTCTATTATTTTTTTATTGTCATCGAGTTGAACTGTTCCCATTTTCCTTGCTTCTACCATACTTACGTTGCTTAATCCAACAATTGGTGTTTGTTTCTCTTTGTAAAACATGAAAATTTCTTGGAGATTGTCTTGGAATATATTATCTCCACCAACAACCAAGAAATTACCATCAACAGATTCTTGGTTCATAAAATACTTCAGAGCACCAATAGAACCTAATTTTTCTTCTTCTGTTGCAACTGGTTCTACAATAAGCTGGATATCCTTTGAATATTCAAACCCAGAGAGCCATTGTTCCATTATAGGACCAAATTTAGAGTTTGTAGAAACATATACTTTTTCTAGATCCAAATGCTCCAATTTCCTTAGAGTTCTCTCTAACAAAGTCTTATTGGCTACCTTGAGTAGTGGTTTGGGTGTATTTTCTGCTATTTTGCCCATTCTTTTTGCATGTCCACCAGCTAATACCAAAGCTTTCATATTGGGTAATAATTGTATATGAACTAATTAATGTTTTGCGTAACTACCGCCAATCACGAGGGAGGGCAAACCTTTATATACCATAGATTTAATTTATAAGATACCCATAAAACGATCGCAGTGAGACGGCTATATAATCTAGCATCTAGCTTGTTTAGTGATCATGTACGGAGGTAATCGTATGGCAGACGTAGATTTCAAAACTGTAAAAGCTGAAGAAATTAAATTCGGTAAGAACAACTTCCTTGAAGTTGCAAGGAAAAAGGCTGTTACCGAAGAGGGTGAGACTGAATTCATTGCAATATCAAGAGGATTTTTCTCACCAGATGGATCCAAAAGATTCAAGAAGTCAATTGCACTTCCTGATGAAAAGGAAATCCGCGATTTCGTATCCAAAAAAATATTAGAACTGTAAAAACAACAAAATTGGTTAATACAAGAGATGATGAAGAACACGCTGCGAAGCTGACTTAGTCTCTGTTTTTCTTATTATTTTTCCTGTATCACATGTAGCTATTTATTGCAGTGTTCATAAGAATTAACATAGTGATTTTATGAAGGATCTGATAATGAAATATGTATTGCAGAATGCAATTTTTTATGAAGGTAAAGCTAATCCAAATGCTATTCTGGGTAAAATTCTAGGATCAGAACCTGCTCTACGAAAGAATCCAGATAAAGTGAGAAAAGAAATCGAAGAAGTTGCTAAAAAAGTAAATAGTATGGATTTAGCTAAACAAAAAGAAGAATTGAAAAAAATCGATCCCGAAATGCTTGTTAAAGAGGAGAAAGAGCAAGAAGAGCTGCCACCTCTGAAAGGAGCTGTGGAAGGTAAAGTTGTAACAAGATTTGCTCCTTCACCTACTGGTCCTTTGATGATTTATCATTTACTAAGAGCAGTTTATTTGAATTATTTGTATGCACAGAAGTATAACGGAAAATTTATTGTTAGAATTGAAGATACAGACCCTGGTAATATCAAAAGAGAATTCTATGAGTGGATAAAAGAAGATTTGAAAAACTCTGGTGTTAAATGGGACGAATTGTTTCACCAATCCGATCACATGGATTTGTACTACAAAAATGCAGAGAAATTGATACAAAAGAATGATGTATATGCTTGCTTCTGTAATCCTGACCAATTCAAGAAACTCAAGAATAAAAAAATGAATTGTCCTTGTAGAGATGAAGGTAAAACAAAATTCCATTGGGATAAAGCTGTTAGAGGTGATTATGCAGAAGGAGAAATGATTTTTAGATTGAAAACTTCTATGCAAGATCCTAACCCAGCTATAAGAGATCCTGCATTATTCAGAATAAATAAAAAACATCATCCCTTTAAAACAATAAAATACAAACTATGGCCTCTGTACAATTTTGCTAATACAATTGATGATCACGAGATGGGTGTTACTCATGTATTCAGAGGAAAAGAACATGAACATAACACGACAATACAGAAGATGATTTATGAGAAACTAGGCTGGAAAATGCCTTTTGTGATTAATTTTGGTATGATATATCTTCCAGGAGTCAAGTTGCATACTAGAGATATCAAGCAAATGATTGCAGAAGAAAAGTTCACCGGATGGGATGATGTGAGATTACCAACAATCAGATCCATTATTAGACGAGGATTTCAACCAGAAGCTATTAGAGAGCTAGCGATTTCAAGCGGTTTAACAAAAACAGATATAAACGTGAGCTGGGAGAAGTTCGAAACTCTTAATAGAAAAATAATAGATAAAAAAGCTAACAGATACATGGTTGTAAAATCTCCGGTTAGATTAGTAATCAAAGATGCTCCTTCTATGAATCAGGTGAGAGAAAAGATACACCCAGAATCTGAGAAGACTAGGATCATTCCAGTTAATCTGAAAGAGATATACATAGAGAAAGAAGATTACATAAGACTAAAGGATAGAGATTTCAGATTGAAAGGTTTGGGTAATATCAGAGTCACAGGTAAAACTGGACGGTATTTAGGTAACGAGATCTACAAAGACATGCATAAGATACAGTGGGTATCTAAACCTCATGCAGAGGTTATTATTCTAAAGGGTGACGATGTCATTCATGGTATTGGTGAACCTGGGTTAAAGAAACTACACCCAGGTCAAATAATCCAGATGGAGAGAATTGGTTTTGGTAAGGTAGATGCAAGAACAGATAATGAGATTGTCATCATCTTTGCTCATAGGTAATTAAAGAACAAAAACACCGCTTTCTACTATTTCTTCTGCATAAGCTTCAGCAGCTCTAATTGATTCAGATAATGAAGCACCACCTTCAAGTCCTCTTTCAACCATTCTTCTAACTATATGAGGCAGGTTTCCATGAGCTTCATATGTTCGAGGTAAATGAGTTCGCCACTGGAAAAGCTCAAGGCCTATCTGATTAGCCTCATCTAATCTAGTATCAAGATTAAGCATGGTATTCAAGTTAATATCTCCTGGTCTATGATTATAATAACCATCTTTGATTCCTTCTAATACCCATTCTCTTGTATATCTCTTACCTACCCCGAACTCTCGACCACTCCATGGATGACGTTTATTCAAATTCCATCCATTACCACTTATGTCCCTCATGGTTAATATTTCTTCCATTACAGCTTTAACTTCTACATGTGTACCATCTGAATCAAATGATGCACAATCCAAATCCACCGGGACTACTCTTATTCTATCATCATCTTGATATACCACAAAATTTCCAGGGTGTGCATTTTCTAATCCCCATTCAACACCAGAATCTTTCATTAATCTCATTGTGTATCCTGCATCACGTCCAAGACTAACTAGAACATCTCTATACTCTGTAAACGGTGAAAGACCAACAAAAGAAACAAACATTTCTCTAAAATCTAAGTATTTGAGAAGTTCATCTAATCTTGTATCACCCTCTATTTCAAAAATTGTTGCTCTTGTTCCCTTAGATCCATTATAATCATAATAACCAAGTGGATTCATAACATACGTTATTCCAGCTTCTGTTTTTAACCTCTCAGCTAGTCGTTCTGCATGTTCGATCTCATTGTCAGCATTTGGTGTAAGCTGTCTTCCATATGGTTCGTCATCATTCCAATTACTAGGAGTTTCCGCAAAAACACAACCTTTAATTCTGTATAAATTATCTAAAACTTCGGCTAATCCAGAGCGTTTGCCACTTTCTAACCCCACTAAATTATATTCATCTCTATCTGAAATTATTGCTACTGGTCTAGAGAGTGATTCTGGAAGGCTCTTACCGGGTAATAAAGTTACAGAACCATCTACGTAACTTAAGCCCCTTTGTCCTCTGGGGGAAAACAATCTACTCATAAAACATAATGTTATCGTTAAATTTATAAATTGACATCACGATTTCAGAGAAGAGCGCTTTTGCTCATAGGTAATTCTTTGTAAATCAATCACGAAGTAACTAAGAATTGAGACATTGCGTCTTCTATTAAGCCACCGAACATTGTGCTCACACCAAACATGACTAGGAAGTATAACACCAAACCAACTATTATCATTTTTCCTATATTGTTCCATTGAGCAACTGGGTTGTCTCCTTTTGATATCTTTGTTAAGAACATTCCGAGTATCATGATAACTTGGATCAAGTATATACCAATTATGAGTTGGAATAATGCTGGTGATGTGGAAGGTGCTCCAACAATCAGTAGAGAAATATCAATACCTAGAGAATCCTCGAATCCAGCATTTTGCATCAGCTGGCCCATTGTTACTAGTACTTGTATTATGATATCAGCCATTGCAACTATCATACCAGTGATTATGGGTGTCAAGAAATATGCCTGAAACTTCATTGATGATGTTGTTTCAGTGAGTAGCTCTCTTATGTATTCTTGTGTTTCTCTTATGTTTTTCAAATACCTAGATATTCTAAGCATACTGTCTGCTGCATAAGTAACGCCTTTCTTAGATGTGTCTATTACAGCATACATGATATTGTTGATTATTTTTGATGGGTAGTATTGAAGAGCTCCCCATTTTTTATGGAATAGTGAGTCTTCGAATGTCATACCAAGAGTCTTAATATTAGCTAATGATCTTTTGAATAAACCAGCTATCTTCAAATCTTTTACATCATCTATAGCTCTCTCAATAGCCACTTCTGTAGGAGTTCCTCCTGAAATCTTATTTCCTAATTTGAACAACGCTAATTCGAATTCGCTTTCTATACTCTCTATTTCTTCTTGTATTCTCTGTTTCTGGTAATTTGACAACAACAAGAAAGCTGATATAGCAAAACCTAACCCCATTATGAAAAATGATGACATTAACATTGTAAATTGTGGATTTGTATCTAGAACAGGAATTGTTCCTGCTCCTGTTGGGGGGAATAATAATTCAGGTGTGGTCCCAAAATATATTATTGGAAGTATCCAGAAACCGATTATTATCAACAATGAAATTGGCCATGCTGGTATAGATCTACCTTTGATAGAGAAGCTGTGGTTCTTAGGTACATCTGGATGTTTGGATATATCTATCTGCGATAGAGTTACAGGTCTCTTGTTTAATGTATTCAGAATAAACCACGTGATGATAATAGGTAATGCTATGTCATATCCTATTATGAAATGTATTGGTGATACTAAATCTGACAAGAACACTGCGGCCATTGGAGCCATTATTGTTCCCATTATAGGTAACACAATACCCATCATGTGGATAACCATGACAGGCATTAATAAATCCTGTGCATAGTGCTTCATTCTTGTCTTTGTTCCGGTTAAAATAACTTCTAGAGCTTGATCAAGTTCTTTTTTTGCTCTGTCTGGTGTCTGAGATTGAGAGTCTCTTATCAGTCTCAAAGCCTCTGCAAATTCCTCATTCTCAAATTTCCATCTTATTATATAGTCATCAAGAGCGTCGTTGGCTGAATAATATTTTCTCATCTCTATATCCCAGATAAGCTTTCTCAAATCCCATGCCAATGCTCCAGATACATTTGAAGCTGCGAATCTTAGAGCACGCTCCATATTAGGAGAAACTCTCATGGACACAACCATGTATAGTATAGCAAGAACTACTTGAGAGCTTGCTTGAATACGTAGAGTTTTTACTCTACTCGATGGGTATTTGTAGAAATAATATGCAACAAGGAAACCCATTGCTGCTATAACAAGACCTATCATTACAGAAACAATTCCTGTGATTATGAATGTTACACCTAGGAGAATGAAGAATATTATTGTTGTGGCCATCAGACCCATTATTTCCGCTGGTGTTATGTCCATCTCTGTAAAGAGGATAGCAGATTCTAGTTTTTCTTTAGATCCTCTATCTGGATCTATTTTAGCCATACTACCTACAGCTTTCACAAGAACTTCATACCAGCCAGGTTTCTCTTCGTCCCCTTTCTTGTATAATCTATACTCTCTTGTTGTGACTACTGGTTCTTCTTGATAATAAGATCTTTCGGCTGGACGATAAGAAGGTGGCCTTTGTATCTTCCTCTTTTTCTTCCCAAACAAACCCATGATTAATAATTGGCTTGGCTCCTAATAAAAATCGGAGTTTTCTGGTGTTTTTGGGCATATCTTTAAAAATCTGTCAAGGAAAAGCTGATCAACAGCATAAAGGTGACTATCATATTCCACTCTCAAAAAATCTACAATTTGTATCAGATAAACAAAGCGTTTAATCTGAAAATGTCTTCATGGACCCATAAATCAACGCACACAAAACACGAAATAACACAAAGTGCATTGTTAGCTTAAGCTATGGAGAATGAGAAGCCTGAGAGTGATTTTTTCTGTCTTCTGTAAAGAAATTACCAGACTTTTGTCTTAGACGAGAGTCTTTCGCCAATAGAAAAAAATGATTCATTGATATGGGGGGTGAACAATGATATCGTGTAAATCAAAACAGGTGGATTCAACACGGCTTGACGCTAGGCCGAAAAAGCGACGAATGCCAGTTCAGGTCTCGCGTGCCTGGGATGCGTATTTCAGCTCCGGCGACCCTGGTGTTCGTCAGAACCTTCTCAATCATTACCTGCCGCTCGTATGCAATGTGGCGGGTAGGATGGCTCTAGGCTTTCCCAAAGCTGTTGAGCTGAATGATTTGATTTCCACAGGCACGATCGGCTTGTGCCAGTCCTTAAAGAACTTCGATCCTAAACGAGGCGTCAAGTTCGAAACCTTTGCGGTTCCCCGAATCCGTGGTGCAATTCTCGACGAGATGCGCAGCTTGGATTGGGTGCCGCGTTCCACACGCTCGAAAGCACGTAAGATTGATCGAGTCACAACTCAGATCGAACAACAACAGGGACGTGTGTCAATGCATAATGAACTCGCTGTCCTTCTGAAGATCCCGCTGGACGATCTGCTAGTGGTGCTGACAGATATTTCGGCATCAAGGCTTATGTCCTTGGATGAATTGGTATATCGAGAGGAGGACAATAGGCAGGTTCCGAGAGTCGAGACACTCGAACTTCCTGTGAGAAGAGATGCCTTGAGAGAGGTCGAACGCAGAGAGCTAAAGGTATTCCTCATTAACGCCATTTCTACTCTCAACGAGCAAGAGACACATGTCATTGGCTTATACTACTACGATGAGCTTACCATTCGTGAGATTGGCGAACTCATGAATCTCTCGGAATCCCGAATCTCGCAGGTTCACACTAGGTCTGTGGAAAAGTTGCGAAGAATGGTGCGCGATAGATTCGGATACTGAACAACCAACTGTAAATAACGACGCTCATGCCGGGTTTTGTCCGGGCGGAGAAAGAAAATACAAATGAGAACGAATGGATAAGGAGGGCAAATGCTCCTATGTCAGGAGTGTCACCAAAAACGGGGATGTTATTGGGGTATTCACCCACACACTACCAATGGGTCTTGTGGTTGTTGTGGTACGCAAACAGCTTGCGTCGAATGTAATACCCTAGAAACATCTTCACGTCCGATCTCTATGGAAGCCACCGAGAATTTCATCGGCTAAGAAATACCAAGCTCGAGAATCATGTGTGTCCCATAACACACTTGGTTCTTTATATTGTCTAATTAGAGGGATATGAATGAAAGAAATAAAAAACTTACTATCTAAGTATAAAAGATCTGATATGGCAACTGAAGGATATAAAAGAGTGGTTTTGGGTGCAGGAACTATTGAACCTCATCATCTTCTTGTTGTTTATTCTCTTTTCGAACCCGGCAGTGAAGTACAAGCAGTTGATCATAAAGGACGACTTTTAGTAAAGAGAGGCAAAAGATCTCATTATAAACTACTTACAACCGATTCTGGTCTCCTGGTTGCGACAAGTGAAGATATACCACTACCAAATGAAGAGCCTTTAGCTTCGAGTTATACAGATGCACATGTAGGAAGTACAACACCTGATGCTATTGATAGGATCATGAGTGATTGGTTAAAATATTTAGCAGAAACATTTGGAAATCAATATCAAACAGCTCTTATAGCTGATAATCTTAGTATGTTTTCTTTAGGACGTTCTGTATACAAACCTGATGGAGATAATTCTATCGTTGTTAATACTTCTCAATATAGCAATAAGAAACCAGTCAGTACATTGAGATTGCATTCAGTTGATGGTATTCAAGATGATATATTTGATACAGGCGGATGCAAAAATCCTCTTGATGTTATGAATAAACTATTTGAAGAGGAGCAATCCACCTTCGCTGCTGTTGCTGCTTTTGATGGATCTGTGGAACCTGGAGCAGAAATGAATAGAGGAGAACCGCGACATAGAATAATACCTCCTGGTAGCGGAGAATGGCAGTTACATATAAGAAATAGACACAAGTAATTAGATAAATATAAGGATATTTTTTCAATCTTAATTATGACATTACCAATGACACGAGAACAAGCAGTTGAATTCTTGAAGAGTATGGACCAAGAAGAATCAGATATGAATCATTACTTAGAAACAGAGGCTATAATGCGTGGTCTTGCAAGAAAATTTGAAGAAGATGTTGAGTATTGGGGAATTCTAGGCTTACTGCACGATGTTGATTGGGCATTAACAAAAAACAATGTGAAAGATCATTGTATTAAATCTGCAGAGCTCTTGAAAGAAAAAGGATTTGATGAGAAATTTATCCAAGCAATGCAATCTCATGCATATGGTCATGATGAAATACCAGCGTTGTTGGATAAAAAAAGAACAGAGAAAATAGAACATGCTCTAACTGCAGCTGAAACATTAACAGGAATCATTTATGCTTACGCTTTGATGCGAGGTAAAAGGATTAGTGACATGGAAGTCAAAGGACTGAAAAAGAAGTTCAAAGATAGGAGCTTTGCTGCAAATTGTGATAGAAACCTAATCAGAGAAATAGAAATAACTGGATTATCTCTAGATGATTTTTTTGAACTGGCAATCAATTCTTTGAAGGAAATAAAAGAAGTAATTAGTTTGCAATAAAGAAAAAGAAGGAAAAGAGGTTTATACTTTAGGTGGTAGCTAAAGAAGAATAACTCCCCTTTCCTGTAAATCCTTTTCTACTTCTTCTGGCCATGTGCTTACTTGAACTTCTCCTATATGGGTCTTGTGTAGTAGAAGCATACATAATCTAGATTGTCCGATACCACCACCAATAGTGAGAGGTAATTCGTCCATGAGAATTGCTTTGTGAAATTTTAATCCTTTTCTTTCAGATAATCCCATGAAATCTAGTTGCTTCATAAGAGAAGATTGATCAACTCTTATACCCATTGAAGATAGCTCCAAAGCTTTCTTTCTCATTTCGTCCCAGACAATGATGTCACCATTGAGACCCCTTTTTCCAGAAATGGTTTCTGTAGACCAGTCGTCATAATCTGCAGCCCGAAGGTCATGGGGTTTTCCTGATTTCAAAGGATATCCTATCCCTATCAAAAACACTGCTCCATATTTTTCTGCTATTTTATCTTCTCTCTTTTTAGGAGACAGTTGAGGATAGAGTTCTTCTAGTTCTTCTGTGTGTACAAATGTTATCTTTTTAGGTAACTTTGTTTTCAATTCAGGGAATTCCTTTTCTACTTCTGTTTTTGTTTCTAGTATAGATTCGTATATACTTCTTACAGTTTCTTTTAGGAATTCTAGATCTCTTTCTTCCTTTGTGATCACTCTTTCCCAATCCCATTGATCTACGAACACGCTGTGTGTATCATCTATGTCCTCATCTTTTCTGATTGCATCCATATGTGTATACAAACCAGTTCCATGTTTGAATCCATGTCTACCTAGAGTATGTCTCTTCCATTTAGCTAGGCTGTGTACAATTTCTAGACGTGCATCTGCGAATTTGGTTTCAAATCCAACTGGAATTTGAGTTCCTGCGAGGTCGTCTTGTAGACCAGTTCCTGTTTTCAGGAATTTCGGTGCAGACACTTTTCTTAGTCTAAGCTTCTCTGCAAGTTTTTTTTCAAATGTGTCCTTTACTAATTGTATTCCTTTTTCTGTTTCGAAAAAGTCAATTTTTGACTTATATTTTTCTTTCATATGATCACCTTATTTTTCAATAAATCTAATACCTTAAATTAATATCCCAAAAAATGTGGTAAAAATGACAAAAAACAGTGGTATTTATATATTAAATGGAACATATGTTTCATTATGGGTCAAATAGACGAGAAAGACATGAAGATTTTGAAAGTTCTAGAAGAACATGGAGACTATACAACTAGACAGATTTCTAAGAAGACGCTGTTACCTGCAACTACAATACATAACAGGATTAAGAATTTGAAGAAAATTGGAGTGATTAAAAAATTCACTGTTGATCTTGATCATTCTAAAGTAGATAAAGGGTTGCTTGTTTATGTTCTAGTCTCTGTGAATTTACAATTGTTAAAACAAAGGAAGAAGAGTCAATATGATATTGCAAATGAAATAAGAAAATTCTATTTCACTGATAAAGTTGATATAGTATCTGGTGGAACAGATCTAATGGCTGTTGTGAGAGTTAAAGACGTGCAAGAATTCGATAAAGTTTTGCTAGAAAAGCTTCAGATGATTGAGGGTATAGAAAAAACACAATCATTGATCGTAATACATGAAGATTAGCTTGCATTTTAATATCAAACAAACAAATAATAAACCATGCTAGAATGGATATTGCTTGCAGTTGGTGTTGTAGGTTTTGGAGCAGCTGGTTATCTTGATTTGAAGACAACAGAGTTTCCAGATTGGCTTCCTTATTCAATTATAATTGCAGCTTTGGTTATACGTGGTATTTTTGCATATACTACAGGCAATTTAGATTTGATAATCAATTCTATAACAATTGGAGTAGGGTTCTTACTATTCGGTCTAGCTTTATACTATCTCAGACAGTGGGGAGACGGTGATGCTTGGTTGTTAGGGGCTCTAGGTTTCTTATTCCCTGATGCAGCAGGATTTATTCCAGCTGCAACTCTAAACTTGCCTTTCTACTATATACAGATATTCAATTTCTTCTTAGTAGCTTTTGCTTACTTGATAATTTACTCTCTGGCTTTGGGAATGAAGAATCCAAAAATATGGAAGAGTTACAAAAAGGATTTGATTAAAGACAAAAATGGATTGATTATTTTGATTGTTGCATTTGCTGCAATAGCTTTAGGTGTTGTATATTATCTAAACATATCTGCAGGAATTCCTTTGTATAGAATGTACAATATTTTGTTGTTGCCACCATTATTCATATTCTTAATATTATTCGTAAGATATGGAAGACATATAGAGAAGGTGCTATTCAGAAAACAAATAGATGTAAAAGATTTGACAGCTGGAGATGTTCCGATGACTGACAAATGGAGAGTCTTAGATGACAAGGAAGTCAAGGAGCTAAAAAAGAAAGGTGGAAAGATCTGGATAAAAGAAGGAGTCAGATTGGCACCTGTATTTATAATCTCTATGTTGATAAGCATTTTCTTTGGCACTTTGCTAGTTTTGTTTATCTAAAATACTTTTATTTCTAAGGGGTAAATGAGTATTATATGAAGACGGTATTGGTGAGTGGTGGTACATGGGGCATAGGAAAAGGTGCAGTTATCCAACTACTTAAAGACGGGTTTAATGTTTCTGCGTTTTCTAGAGATCATAAAAAATGTGATACTTTCAAAAAAGAACTAGAAAGAGATTATGATAAAGAACGATTTCTTATAATGGATGGTGACGTAACAGATGAGGAAAATTTGCACACAATTATTAATGAAACATTGAAGAAATTTAAAAAAATAGATATTCTATTCAACAATGCAGGTTTTGGTTATTTTGAAGATTGTGATAAAGTAGACATTGATAGATTCCAAGAAATGGTTCAAACAAACATAATTGGTTTGTCTTTACTCACGAAGCTAATCGTACCTCATATGAAAAAACAGAAGTCTGGGTTGATAATAAACATGGCATCAATTTCAGGTAAGAGAGCTTTTGCTAACGGAGAATTCTATAGTGCAACAAAGTTTGCTGTTATGGGCTATTCTGAAGCTATTAGAAATGAACTCAAACCTTTTGGCATAAAAGTATTCACAATATGTCCAGGTATGGTTGAGACAGCATTTTTCACAGAAGAAGAGTTAGCAAGACGAAGAAAAACTTTAGGAATAAAAAATATAGTGAGACTTAGGGTAGAAGACATTAACAGAATAATTAGTTTAGTTTGTAATCAGTCAGAGCATTGTGACATCCAAGATCTAACAGTAATGCCGTTTTAGAAAACTAATTATGCCTGTAAGCCATAGGACGCACATTTTCGTCATAATCTGTATAATCATCTACTCTAATCAATGCTGTAGTCTCAAAAATTGTTGAAGTTACACTATATCTTGAGAGTCCTCTTCTCAGATAAAAAATAAGAGTATCTCCAAATTGGAAATCATCTCCTTCAGGTTTGAAATCATCTTCAGAATAATAAGCTGCTACATGATCCCCAAACTCTCTTGAAGTTAGAGGGGTTCTTACACCGTTGAATTTAAGGTTTTCTATTGTTCTGGTTCCCATGCTTTTTGTGAAAGAGGTTGCCATTCTACCAATTTCTATGAGAGAAGCTAATTCCGGAGAATCATCATAATCGCCTAATCTTTTTTCTATTCCACCTAGTATATCTTCTGTGGTGACTTCAGTACCTTCTCCGCCTATTCTCTCTTGTAAATAATCTTTCAGGGTTTGTCTTGACATGTAAATCACTTGGTTTAGAAATACGATAAGACTTTTTAAAGATTTGCCATGTCAGAATCAAAAAATATATAAAAAAAATAAAAAAATGGGGATTGCTCCCCTTACAGTTTAAGCTGGTAACATTATGAGTTTATCTTCCTCTGATTGTTTTAATTCTTTCTACACCAACTTTTCTAACTGTTGGTTTCCATACGCTTGCTGGTAGCCAATCGACTCTGCTGTCTGCTGGGACTGTAACCTTTGCTCTAGAACCCTTGAAGATGTGAATTGTGTAAGTTCTGTCTTTGTTCCTTCGTCCTCGTTCTCTGAGTCTTATTTCTGTATATCCTCTTGTTGCGGCTTTCAAAGCTGCTTGTCTTGGCTGTCTACCAGTAAAGATAGAAACTCGACTTCCTTTCTTAAGAATGTAATATTTCTTTTTTGCTTTTCTTCTAGCCATAGTTCACCTCAATTTGTTAAAACTTGTTATATATTTTATGTTCTTAGTATTTATAAACGTTTCCCTGTATGTCGGTTTTATTACACCGTAATTTGTAACCCACCAGTTGCAAATAATCTTTGTTAAAATAGTCGCGGTGCATCGTTATAACGGTGTTATAAACACAAAAAATCTTAGAAAAACAGTAGAAAAACAGTTTAGCATTTAAATCTGGAAAAAATTTAATAAAGTATGAATACCAATCCTCTTTATAACAATCTGAAAAGGTTAATGTGGTATTTATTTGCAGGAATGCGAGGCGGACCAACAAGAATAAAAATAATGGATTTCTTGCTTGACAGACCATATAACATGAATCAATTAAGCAAAGAATTGAAGATGGACTATAAGACTATTAGGCATCATATAAAAGTCCTAGAACAAAATAGATTAATAACATCAGAAGAAAAGAAATATGGGACCATATATTTCCCAACACAATTGTTTGAACAACACAAGGAAATATTTGATGAAATTAAAAGTAAGATAAAGGTGTAATATGGCTTTAGAAGATACATTGACTTTGGGATTAATTTTTGTTAACATTGTTCTAGCAATAGCGTTGTTTGTAATATATGCAAGAAGTTTCAAAGCAATCAACTCAAAAACCACTCTGGGACTGCTATTCTTCTCTCTAGCGTTTGTCATAGAGAATATATTCAATTTTTACTTCTACAACTCGTTGATAGTACAAGAATTACTCAGTTTAACAACATTTAATTTTGCAGTAAATTTACTAGAAATGATAGGATTAATTATCCTACTTTGGGTAACTTGGAAATAAAATATATATTTTTAAACCGATATCAAGCAACATAATGTGGAAGTAAATTGGACCTTAGTTGGGAATAAGTTTATATACGGTTTTGAATAACGTTTTAGTATTAAGTAAATCATATTCCTCCAAAACTTTCGGGAATGATCTGATAAGCTGCTTGTGCTTGTAGTTGATTCGGATGACCCAAAAGCCCTCCTTCATAATAAATTGCCAAGAAACGAGGTTTCGCAACCCGCCTTGTTTCTTGGTATTATGTTTTTCTAAAAATATAAATTATTTTGAAACGAAAAGCTCTATAATTTTTTTACAGGTTACTTCAGCTTCCTTTATACAATCATTTAGAGTTAGTAATTTCTTCTTATCATTCATTTTCTTTAGAACATACTTGACTGAATCTTCGTAACTAAATCCTCTAAGACCTAATTCATGTAGCCATATTAAGCTACCTTCAATTGTCACAAATTTGAAGCATTCTGCATTTTTGACTACTTCTGCAATCTTAGATTCTGTAGGAACTTTGTCATGATGTGCCTCAATAGAATTTAGAATTATTTTCTTTTCTTTCTCATCAACTTTCCATTCATCTAAATATTTCTTTGAAAAATCTGCACTTAGTTGAGGGTGATTTTCCCTCATACTGTTCCCCGTTTTGTTATCAAAGATTGTGTGAGAAAGATACAGAGAGACTAAAACAAGCTTTTCATCAACGTTATATTTCTTAGCTAATTCTTTCCCCTTTCTGATTGCAATTTCAGTTAAGAGCCAAGGAGGAGAATCATTCTTCTTACATTGTTCATATGCCAAATCCCTAGATAACTTGACTAGATCCATGTTTTTATTTAAATTTAATGATTAAAAAGGAAATATGGATGATCTAGTTTATTATTCAGAAACAGTTGCTAGAGAAATTCATGATAAAATTCATGATAAAGGATGGAATGTTTATAGAGATTCTGGAAGACACATTCTTTGGATTTAATAGATAATTTTGTGGATGGGGATTTAGAATTAGATACTATGTATGAATTATTACCAAAAATAGACGAACCTGAGGGTGTTGTTCAAATGGCATTCAAACTTGGAAATCCTGGGATCACAAGACCTCTTATAAGGTATGGAGTAACTCGTGTACTAGTAGGATTCAAACTCCGTGATGGTTACACTGATATAGTTATTCGGAGAGGATCACAAGCACCTGACACTTCTAATCTTCCTTATAAATCATTTCTAAATGCTCTAGATACTTTAATAGATATCTCAGTATAGTCTACCTCTTCATTCTAGAATAAACAAAGTAAATCACAGCTCCAATTATAATCACAACTATTTCTGCTAGTATTATTATAGGTTCGAACTGGAAGAGCATAAAGAATGTAGTTATAGCTCCTAGTGCAGCTAGTACAGGGAACTTTCCAACGTTTATAGGAGATCTGAAAGGTCTCTTTTCATCTGGTTTCTTGAATCTAAGCCAAATAAGAGCCAAATTCACAAAGAAATATGCTATGAATACGCCTATATTTGTGAGAGTGGCTACTATGCTTATATCCCCTATCAAAGTCAATAGAGCTGCCACAGCAGCTACTAGGATTATAGCATAGTGTGGCGTTCTCCTGCCGCGATGTACGTGCCCTAAGAAGCTAGGTAATCCTCCTTCTCTAGCCATTCCATAGAGCATGCGCGAAGCTACTATGAGGAATATGAGTATGGTGTTGCCTGTGGCAAAAAGGGCTATTATAGAGTAGATCCAGAGCATCTGAGGACCTGCTGCAGCTACTGCAACATCTGTCAAAGGAGCATCAGAAGCCGCTAAAGCTGCTGATCCTACTATTGAAGTAGCCGAAATAGCGACTAGTATATACAAAATTGTGGAAAATGCAAGAGAAATCAACAACGCTTTCGGAATCACTTTAGTAGCATTTTTAGTCTCCTCGCTGATATTTGCCAGATCCTCGAATCCTATGAAAGCAAAAAATACCAGAGTTACTCCAGCAAATATTCCGGGAATTCCACTTGACATATCAAGAAGATTTACTTGGGTGTTACCCAAGAAACTCAATCCAAGAACTACAATCAGAATCAATCCTCCAGCTTCTATGAATGTAGATAAAATATTGAATTTGGCTGACTCTTTGATTCCAAATAGATTGATTAATGTGAATAAAATAATTGCACCAATTGCAACAGGAATTATTGGCGTGTTGAACAAACTTTGGAAATATCCAGAGAATCCAATTGCTACAGTAGTTCCTGCAACAATCAAACCAATAATAACAATCCAAGAGACTATGAAAGAGATAGACTCTCGATTAAACGCTTTTTTTGTATAAACATATTCTGCAGCTGATTTAGGATACATGGAAGATAATTCAGCATAAGATAATCCAGTGAAAGCAGCTATGATAGCTCCTATAACAAAGGACAACCAAAAAGAGTCTCCTGTTACACCAGCAGCTTTTCCTATGATTGCGTATATGCCTGCACCAAGAATTATGCCAATTCCATACACTGTAGTTTCGAATAAACCTAGTTCTTTTTTGAGTGCATGTTCAGCCATGATAAGAATATAGTTGAGGAGGGAATTAAGCTTTACTCCAGATCTCATTTATCAGTTTCTTGATAAAGTCGTCTTTCTTGACACCGAATTCAACTTTCTCGTGTCCTCTTGTTCTAATAGCTAGAGTTCCAGCTTTCTCTTCTTTGTCACCGATTACAATTGTGTAAGGAATTTTGTGAACTTCGGCGTCTCTTACTTTATAATCAAGAGTATCATTTCTAATATCTAGCTCTATTCTAAATCCAATCTTTTTTAGTTCTTCACCTAAAGCTTCTGCAGCTTTTATATTTCTCTCAGTGAATGAAAGAACTTTTACTTGAACAGGAGCTAACCAGATAGGGAAGTCACCTTTATAATGTTCAACTAATATTCCTAAGAATCTTTCTATTGCACCGTATAATACTCTGTGGATAATCACAGGTCTATGCTCTTTGTTATCTTTACCAGTGTAAGAAATATCAAATCTCTGAGGCATTTGGAAATCTACTTGTATAGTTGCGCATTGCCAGCTTCTTCCCAAAGAATCTTTTATGTGGAAGTCAATTTTAGGTCCATAGAAAGCTCCATCACCTGGATTGAGTTTGTAATTCATTTTCAGCTTCTTTAGAGAATCTTCTAAAGCTTTCTCAGCTTTATCCCATATCTCTTTTGAACCCATTGCCTTTTCAGGTCTTGTAGATAATTCTATATCGAATTTGAAACCGAATTTTTTGTAAAAACTTGTAACCATTTCAGCAACATTTTCTATTTCTTTTTCTAGTTGCTCTTCGGTCACGAAAATATGAGCATCGTCTTGAGTGAAAGCTCTTAATCTAAATAGTCCAGATAAAACACCACTCAATTCATTTCTATGTACAAGTCCAAGTTCTGCTAGTTTTAGAGGTAAATCCCTGTAACTCTTTTTTCCATTCTTGTAAACTAAGATAGCTCCAGGGCAATTCATTGGTTTAACAGCAAAATCAACTTCGTCTATGTTAGTAAAAAACATGTTCTCTTTGTAGTGGTCCCAGTGACCACTTATTTCCCATATATTCTTGTTCATGATAAGAGGAGTGTTAATCTCTTTGTAATCATATTTTACGTGTTCTTGTCTCCAGAATTCAATCATGTTATTCAAAATAACTTTTCCTTTTGGATGGAAGAATACCATACCAGGGGCAACTTCTTGGAAACTATACAAATCTAATTTCTGTCCAAGTATTCTGTGATCATTTTCACTTAGTTCTTCTCTGCTTAAGTGGGTTTTACCTGTAATTGTTTTAACATCCTTTTTCTGCTCTTCTTTTGCACTGATTTGTTTACTTAGTTCAGATAATGGGTGTCCTTTACAAGATAAATTGAAAGCTTTGTACCAACCAAATGGAGCGCTTTTTATAGGAATTTTCTTCTTGGAAAGTTCCTGTTCTATTCTTTCAAGTACATGCATTGCGGTGTGAGGACTTGACAGATTCGGCGATAAATGAGCATAAGGATAAATTACAACATTTTTTGCTTTTACTTGTTCTAAAACTTTTATGATTTCTATTACAGTGTCACCTACAATCTTGTCTGGATTTTTTTCATCGTCCTTCTCAACTGCAGACATCACAACTAGAGCGTCTTCTACTCTTACCTTTCCTTTTTCTACATCATCTGCAGTTTTGATAGCCTTTTTCTTAGGTTCCCATTCCACAAAATCCGTGTGCAGTAAAAGTATCTTCATATAACCACTATATAATTTATGTAATAGATGTTTTATAAATTAGAATAACATAAATACACAATATAGCCCTGTAGTCTAGTGGTCAAGGATGCGAGGTTCTGGTCCTCGTGACAGCGGTTCGAATCCGCTCGGGGCTATGTTCCTATATTCTTTACGTTCTTCCATATACCCTTAAATGATGATAAAAGTATATCACTGATACCCCCGGGATCATATGCTTTGAGGATTGCAAACACATATTTCGACTTGAAATTTGGTGGATAAAAGGCCATGTATTTTGGTTCCCAGAAAGTTGGGCCGAACTTTTGTTTATAATTAAAAAGAGGTTTGAATTTATAAAAGTAGTTAAGATTATTGTATGCAAAATCAAGAGCTTTGTATATGAATTCTTTTTTCTTCTCATCTTTTGTAACATCAGCTAACGGGGCCGAACCTAAAGTAACAAGTTTGTATCCTTGTTCTCTTAGTATTCGAAATGTATCGGTTATTAATAATTCTGTTGTTCCTTTTTCTGGATCTTCCTTTCTCCTAAGTATATCAAAATAAACACCATTACGAGAAAATATAGGTACACACACAAGAAAAGCCTCTAGCTTATTTTCTTGATTAAAGACAAGAAAATATTTTCTATCACGGGGATCATCTAGAGACGCTGTACCAACTAGAAATGAGAATTCTCCTGTTTTCTTTGATTTTTGCCATAATTCAGAAAGAGCTGCCATATGGTATTCGTAATCTCTGTCCCGTTTTTCTAATGGTCTATACTCCTCCACTCTGAAACCGTCTTTTTTTGCATGGTTTATTTCATTGCGCAGGTCCATGAATCTGCCTCCTGCAGTGTTCCATTCATCTAAGTCAAAAAACGGCTCTTCTCCTATCTTAATATAGTTGAATCCCATTATCTCTAGAATATCTTTAACCTTCTTGCTGATTGCCTGAAAACAACAGTCTTTATTGTTTCTTCGGCAAAATAATCTAAACTCGTGGACAAAATTTATAATGTTCTGGTCATCACACACCGGATCACCGGCAACAAGAAAAATATCCGCTATTTCAATATAAGCTATAACACCTTCTATTCCTTTCTCGCTGAAAAAATATTTCTTATTGCCAATTAGTATATTATAAGAAGTTGAGTTGTATCCGTATTTTCTAATCAAGTCTAATATTCTATATTCATTCTCACCAAAATCGACATCATTCATATAACGATTGGCATGACATGGTACAGCCACGAGTTTTTAAAAACTGATGATGACGTTGCGGGTCGCCACAAGGCTCATCCCCGATAAGCATATAACCACTTATGAGAGCTTAATGCTGCCATACCCATCCCCTCCATGGAATAATATTGGTGAAGTTAATAAATTCGTTCTCCAGAATGTCTTCATAATTTTCTCTTATTATTAATGCAATGCGAAAGAACAGTTAGAACATTTGTAGCTGTCGTGGGTTCAATTATGAAGAAAAACTGAATCAGTTATGATACTATATTGTAAGTTCCTTGGAATATGAATTTAATAAGGAATTCTACTTCTTATTTGGAGACCCCAAATGGAGGTGGTTATATGTGCCCTTTGCAGGCATTTCAGTTCCTAGAGCCCATAGAATTCAATATCTGTGATAAGTGTAGATCTTACAACAAACATCTAGAATCAACGGATATAGGATGGATATGTAGGTCATGTGTGAGGAGAGAATATATTGGAGGGGGAATGTTTATATGAAAGAAGACGTTAAACTAGTCCCTGGAAAACAAGAGGAGGCGCCTGATATTCAATTAGTGCCATTCAGCAAACAATTGGTATCGCCCGCTGAACAAGAAGATGTATACCTTGACTTGTTTGACGTTGAATCTATCCTCGTTTAATTTTTATTTTTTTATTTTCTTGTTGTATATACAAGAGCAATAAGACCTCCTAGCTCTAATAAGTTCAATATTGAGTTGTGGAAGTTTACTCCATTTATATAGTCTATTCCAGAAAATAATCTAAAGTAAACAGAAGAAACATTGTTAAGGAACAATAGAACTACAAAGAAAAGGAGACCTCCTGTAAACCCGGATTTTATCTTTTTGTGAGTCTTTCCATAAAAAATCACAAGGTATAGTAATAGTAGGCTGTTTATTATGCGGACACCGATAGCGAAGTAAATGATATCGAAACTCATATTTATTTACACCCTTAGCTTCTTTTTATTTCTTTCTCATAATCTCTTCTTAATTTCTTCAAGTGTGGCCTTTTCGCTTTCGAAAAGCTCGGTAAAAAAATATATTTCACCATACGTCTTGCCCTCAGAGTAAATAATATTGTTATCAACAAGAATTTTTATGTGATGTAGTATTGTTCTATAATCCACATCGAGTTGTTTGCTTAACTGGTGCATGTTATACGGTCTTTGTTTCAAAAGCTCGACAATTTTTAATCTGGTTGTTCCACCCTTTGTACCTACGAAAATGTACCACATGAGATTCCTAAATCTCTGAGGAGTTATCATGTTAATAATATGATTTTTATATTTAAATCCCAACCTGAAGCATAACAGTTACTTGTTCTCATATTCTACTCTGCGCGGGGCTATCTTTTTTCTGCAATGACTACATGCATCATTACATCTTCTCTTACTTCTCCATCGGGGATCTTTGGATCGTGTCCCCAATCAACAAGAGCACCATTTTCATAACTAAATCTATTATTTTGTCCTACATCAGATGGTACGCCCATGAGCATCATGGCTCTTTCACTTATTTCATTTTTAGTTGATCTAGCGTTCGCTCGGACTCTGCCTGCTTGTTCTAATCCGAATCCAGAATTTTCCAAAACTTGAGCCATATACGCTGTTAAATAATCATTAACTCCGATGGGTCCATATTCAATAGAATCAAATGATCGAAGAAATACTCCCCTATCATAAAGACGATTATTTACAATGAAAAGTTTCTCTTCATACTCACATGGAATATCTGGACTGGCTCCCATCGCTAATCTTTTTGCAGATTCTCTCATAAGAAGAGCTGGTTCTCCTGGCTGTAAATCTTGAAAATGAACAAAATGTCCACCTGGTCTTAGGCATCTCTTCGTTTCTTCTGCAGCTATTTCCTGAAAAACAATTCCATCCCATGAACTAAGACCTGCAATTACATCTACACTAGCGTCAGATAAGGGCATATCATACATGCTCCCAACATCTACTCTAGGAGTTCTACCAAGACTCTGACTAAATTCTCTATTGTGTTCTACCGCCTGTGGATTGATATCAAATTGTCGCCAGTCAAGACCTTCTGGAAGATAGAAATTTTGTAACCAACCACGAACACCAGAACCAAATTCTGCACCTTGGTTTATTGACGAGAAATCGAATGCACTTCTTACTAGTTTTTTTGCAGCTTCCATTATTCTAAATCTTACAATTCTATAATGGTGCTGGTAATCAATAGAATCATTTGCTAGCCAACCAGTCTCATATGCTAACGCTTCATCTGTAAGAAATCCTTCGCCGGCTAATCTATAATCTCTCCTTACTTCATCACCTGTGACGATTCTACTATAATTTCTATTATGTACTTCCATGGTTTAGGAAGTGAGCTTAATTTTAAATAGATACGCCCAGAAGAGTGAATCCGAAGATGACCATAAATCTACCTTATAAGAAGTAAAACACAATTATATATTATTAAAATACCAATATGGAGGTAAAATTATGGCTACAGCCAAAAGAGAAGAACGAAGAGAAGAACGAAGAGAAGAACGAAGAGAAACACGAAGAGACGGAAGAGTGGATGTTGCAAGATTGGATGTACGAGTTGAAAGAGACATTTCCGATGTACGAAGAGAAGCAGCAGAAGCAAGAAGAGACGCATCAGAAGCACGAAGAGAAGCATCAGAAGCACGAAGAATGATTGAAGAAAGACTTTTAGAAGAAAGAAGAAGATAAATTTCATTTTTTTTGGAAGTCTTTTTTTATTATTTTTTTTATTATTTTATTGTATACAATCTTTTATTGTGTTCTCTATAATACTCAGAATCCTATTTCTCATACTTGATAATTTTTACTTTGTATTGTGCTGCTAAACAAATAATCATTATTACAAGATAAAAATACCAAGGAAATTCCATGGCGTCGCTTCTAAATTGTGGCCATGCTGTGTATAGAAAAAGTATAAAGAACATTGTAGCTATTATAAGAAGAACTACGTGATATCTCTTCATTTCAAATGTATCATGAAATCTGTCACTTAACCACATAATTATCTGCTTCTAGTTTAAACTTCCCCATCAATACTTATAAAACTTGAACACAAGAATAAACATAAAAAATCAGAGAGGTGTAAACATGCCTGTAAAGACAGGAGAATTTAAAGGACATAAAACATTGACCTTGATGAGGAATGAGGATGATAAATACCCATTCACTTTCGGTGTTGCAAAAGCAAAGTTAATAATGGAATACTTCGAAGACATCAAGAAATTTGTTGAAGAAAGCGACGCACAACCAGAGGAATAAACACCTCTGGAGTGATGATATGAAAAAAGAGTTGGTTTTTGGTATTGTGGTTATAGCAGTGGTAGCCTATACAGCCTTTTTTTATCAAGACCCTTACACGAGTATCCAGGTCACTGGAGCTCAAACTGAAGATCAAGCAGTTGAACTTAAACAGCAAGTTCTAAATGTTATAGGAAGTAAACTGTCCTCTGTTACTGATGTGATTATACATGAGAAAGGAGAGGAAATAGAAACCGGAGACAAAGTAAAGTTAGTGGAAATAGAGAGAGCAGACGGGAAAGTGGTTACATATCTAGGAAATCCAAAAGCTCAATTATCTCCCATAGTTCCTAAATTCATGAGTGTTTTCTGTACTTCTCAAGTAGTTGAGAAGCATTGTTATGCAAAACCTCTAGCAAATGGAGACTTTGTTCACTATTACTGTGACGCATCTACTTGTTCTTGTACCCATCCAACGGTGAATGACCCATGCTCAACAGAGTGATATATATAGTCTATAATTAGTGTATACTTATGAGAAATATCATCAATTTTTTGCTTGTAGTTGCACTGACGGTATCAACACTATCTATTACAGCGTTAGCACAAACACCTGAAGCTTATGGCGATGTAGGAATTCTAGCTGGTATGGCAATTTTATGGACGGCTATTGCAGTCATAAATGTCATCATCTTCATACTGGTTTTGATTGACATCTTGAAAGCCAAAAATGCTGCATCTTGGAAAGTAACATGGTTGATAGTGGTTTTGATATTAGGCATAATTGGACTACTGTTATACTGGTTCATAGGAAGAAAGAAGAAAGTTTGATCTTCTTCCTGTAATCAAAGTAATTCCTCAAAAGTAGTGAAAACAATACCTTTATAAAGTTTTATGTTATGTTTTTAGCATAAAATTGGAGTTTATATGAAAATCGCTTTAATTACCCTCGTTTTGACTATGATCTTAGTTTTAGGTTTATCTCAAACAGTTCTAGCACAAGTCAATGTAGGAGATTTACCTGCTAAAGGCAATTCTGATGCTCCTATTACAATAGTAGAGTTCTCAGATTTTCAATGTTCATTCTGTGCAAGATTTACATCACAAACTCTTCTAGAAATACAAACTAAATATATAGACACCGGTAAAGTCAAATTCTATTTCAGAGACTTTCCTTTAAGTTTCCATCAGCAAGCAAAGCCAGCTGCTTTAGCAGCAAGATGTGCAGATGATCAAGGTAAGTTCTGGGAATTTCATGACTTAATTTTCGAAAATCAACAAGACCTAAGTGAAGCAACATACAAACAATGGGCATCTGATCTCGAATTAAATACTGTAGAGTTCAATTCATGTTTCGATTCAAATAAATACAGCGCTGAAATTGACGCTGATTTTTCAGCAGGTCAAGCAGTGGGTGTAAGCGGTACACCATCATTCTTTATTAACGGGCACAAAGTTGTAGGAGCTCAACCATTTGCAGCATTTGAAAATGTAATAGAACAACTTTTAGATGGAACTTTAGAACCAGTTGATCCTACTGATATACCAGAACCTACTATTCCAGAAACGCAACCAGTACCACCATTACCTGAAATTGTTGATGTTGATGTTGGAAGCTTACCAGTAAAAGGTGCTTCAAATGCTCCAGTAACAATTATAGAATTCTCTGATTTCGAATGTCCATTCTGTGGAAGATTCACATCACAAACTCTTTCAATGATTGAATCTGAATATGTAGACACAGGAAAGGTAAAATTCTACTACAGAGATTTCCCATTGAGTTTTCATCAACAAGCAATGCCGGCAGCTATTGCTGCAAGATGTGCAAATGAGCAAGGAGAGTTCTGGGCATTTCATGATTTAAATTACGAAAACCAACAGAATCTTGGTGAATCAGTATACAAACAATGGGCATCTAATCTTGGTTTAAACATAGCTCAATTCAATTCATGCTTTGATTCAGAAAAATATGAAACAGCTGTTCAAGCAGACTTTGCAGCAGGTCAGGCAGCAGGTGTAAGTGGAACGCCATCATTCTTTATTGGAAACAGTCAGGACGGATACCAAAAATTGGTTGGAGCTCAATCATTTGCAGCATTCAAAACAGTTATAGATCAGCAACTTGGTGTAGAACCAGATCCTTATCCTGATACACCGGGAACAGAAGATATGCAACCAGAACCAGTTAAAGGAAATCCAAACGCTCCAGTAACAATCGTAGAATTCTCTGATTTCGAATGTCCATTCTGTGCAAGATTCTTTACAAGTACTCATGGACAAATTGTTTCAGAATATGTAGATGCTGGTCATGCAAAAATAACATTTAGTAATTTCCCTCTAAGTTTCCATCAGAATGCACAGTCAGCTGCAGAGGCTTCTGAGTGTGCTCATGAACAAGGTAAATTCTGGGAATTCCATGATCTTGTATTTGAAAATCAAAATTCTCTAGATGTAACACAATATAAACAGTGGGCATCACAACTAGGGTTGAATACAGCAAGATTTAATTCTTGTGTAGATACACACAAATATGCACCTGAAGTGAGACATGATTTTGCTCAAGGACAAGCAAAAGGAGTTCGTGGAACACCATCATTCTTCATCAATGGTGAGAACCTTGTAGGTGCTCAACCATTCTCAGCATTCAAAGCTGTGATAGATAAATACTTGGATACAGATGAACCAGAAACACAGCCAGATGATATAGACACAGAGATCTTAGACATTGTATTCAAGCTTGAGAGCTTGGGAATCAAAGTAGATAAGTTAGCAACACTATCAGGATCACTAGCTTCATATTACTCAAACACAGGTGATTTCGCAAGAGCAACTCACTGGCAAGAAGTCGCAAACATGTTCGATAATGTAATGGATTTCATGGATGAGATAAAGAGCGAATTAAACAGAACAAGAGATCTATTTGATGCAAGAAACAGCATCTCTGAATTAACAAGCTTCATAGGAAGTATAATTAACAAGATATTAGGATTTGTATGAAGGGAATTCAAATAGCTTTGATAATTTTGGTAATATTGGTCTTAGTTAGCTTTGGTTACATTGCTAGCACAACATACACAGGTATGATAGTTGGAGACAATACGGACAATGATAACACAGTTACAATTTCTGATAATCCAGAACAAAACGAGATCAAAGATGTGCAGAAGCAATTGAGCGAAATACAAAAAGATCTCAAGGATCTACAAGACCAATTAGCTGACATTTAAAGTTTCTTCTTAAGAGCACTAGCTATTTGATCGCCTGACGCTTTACCCTTAAACTTACCCATGAGTATACCCATGTAAGCACCAAATGATAAGCCTGGTTTTTCTTTCATGAGCTTATCAATTTCTGTATCTAGATCTATATCTCCACTCATCTGATATTTCCTGAAGTCTAGCTTCTTGCCATTAGCTACACCAGCTAGTATTTCCATCACAGCGTCCTTAGAAATCTTACCTGCGTCTAGCTCTTTGAACACAGATGTGAGGTGTTCACCTGAGATTTTATCAACATTAGCGCTTTTGTTCTTTTTGTGTATTTCAGATTTGTATGAAACAATTGTTTCAGCAATGAAAGCAGGCTTTATTTTTTTGAAATTAGAAAGATCTGAGAATACTTCATAATACTCTTTATTGTTTCCAATTTTAGTTGCAAGATCATGTCCTAATCCAGCAGCTTCTAATTTTTCAATCTTATCTTCTATTAGTTCAGTCTTAATCTTCTTCAAATCATCAAGTAAATACTTTGTAATTCTTATTGGGGGTATATCGGTTTCAGGATACAACCTAGCAGCTCCTGGAAGTGGTCTCATGAATTGTGTAGTTCCGTTAGCCATTGGTTTTCTTACATCACCTGAAACTTTCTGTTTCTTCTTGATTAACTCCTGTTGTCTTAGAATTTCATTTTCAACATATTTCGGAATCATATTCAATTCCTGAACACCTTTGATTTCAACTCTGTGTCCACCAGCAATTGAAACATTTACATCCTGTCTAATTGTTCCTAAACCAGATTTTACTTTACCAGTTGATTTTAGAATCATTCCCAGTTTCTGAGAAACTTCTTTGGCTTGTTCTGGTGTGTGTATATCAGGATCTGTTCCTATTTCAACCAAAGGGATACCCAATCTATCTAAACCGTATCTAGACTCTTTATCATCCTTACCTAGTATCTGGCAAGATTCTTCCTCAACAGCTACACTTGTTATTCCGACCTTACCAAAGCTGGTTTCAATCCAACCATCCATCCCAACTATAGCTGTCCTCTGGAATCCAGATGTGTTAGAGCCGTCTATCACAGTCTTTCTCATCACATGTATCTCGTCTGGTATGTCACAATTAAGCATCAAAGCTATTCTTAAGCTAAGTTCTAAAGCTTCTTTATTCAGTTCGTGTGGAGGTTCATCATCGGCTTCAACCAAACAGCTTTCAGCAGGATAAACACTGTAAACAAAGTCCTTGTTCTTGAAGAACTCGTGTAAAGCAGCTGTGTCTAGCTCTCCTAATTCCCCTGATACAGCTCTAAGCTTCCTTTTGAAAGTCATGTAAGCTTTGTCAGCTAATCTAGAATCACAACTACAGAAAAGTTTGTGCTGCATATCTAATTGTCTATGAATCTCAATTCCACTTTTCAAGCCGATTTTTTTGTAGTCCATTATTTCACCTAATATAAGAATGTTTCAGGTAAGCTTCTTTTAGTTATCTCGCCTGCATAATTTGTTAGCATCATTTCTCTTACTTTTCCAGGAACTTTTGTGTGACCTAGAACCCAACCCAACTTTACATAAGCAGTCTCAGTGAGCATATCATCTGCTGGTATTGCTCCAGTTTCGTGGAATAAAATTCTCAAGTTCGTATAAACATTTGCATTTACACGACCGTAGATGGATTGAGATGTGACAACTACAGCAATTCCTTTTTTAGTCAGTTTCTTGACTGTTTCAATCCAAGGCTTTCTTGCAAATGTTGGAACATGACCAAAAGCAGTTCCTTCGATTACTATTCCTTTGTAACCTTTGTCTGCATAGAAATCTAATACTTTGGGATCAGCGCCTGGATAAGCTTTGACTATCGCGACTTTAGGCTCAAACTTGGAATCAACTTCAACTTTCCCTTTTCTTCTAGGAATACTGTCACCAATCTTTAGAATCTTTCCATCTGACCAAACCTTTGCAATGGGTAAATCATTGATTGGTCTAAAGGCATCTCTTCTAGATGTGTGCATTTTCTTGACCTTAGTTCCTCTCATAAACATACAATAATCATCTGACATGTGTCCATGCATGCAAATTCCCACACCAGATAATTCACTCTTAGCTATATGAGCAGAGCATATCAAGTTCATTCCAGCATCTGAACTGCCACGATCACTTGATCTCTGTGAACCCATCAAAACAACTGGTTTAGTCAAGCCTCGTAAGAAGAATGAAAGAGCAGCTGAAGTATATTGTAAAGTATCAGTTCCATGTATGACAATCACACCTTCTGCACTAGAATTAAGTTCTTTTGCAACAACTGTAGCTATTTCTTGCCAATCTAGATAGTCCATGTCCTCACTCATTTTTGTAAAAGGACAAACAACTCTCTTCAGATTGGCTATTTTAGATAATTCAGGAACATTATGTAAGAACTCCTTGGGATCCATCATTCCTGTAACTCCACCAGTTTTATAATCCACTCTAGAAGCTACAGTTCCTCCTGTAGCAATCAAAGAAACAGCTGGTTTACTAGCATCATACTTAATCCTTACTAAATCCTTATTGATCTTGCCTAGCTCGAAAGCTCTCTCTTCTTTGATGTTTTTAGGAGTCTTATGTTTACTATGAGAAATATCAAAATTACCTTTACATTCTATACCAAAATTATAACCTGTATTTAGCTTCAGAACAACGCATGTAGGATCTCCAACTTCTGTCTTAGGCATAAGAAGTCCTTCATATTCTTTGCCACCAGTTTTAACAAGAATTCTATCACTTGGTTTGATTCTCTTTTTCTTAAGAAGCAGTTCAATCTTCTTCGAATACATGAATATAATTTATTTTAGAGTCTTATTAATCTGTAAACTCTTTTTTAGCTAAATGCCAGTATAACCCAGCTACATGTACCATATAATCAACCATCTCATCTATTCCTAGTTTACTATCCCCTTCTGCTCTATCCTTGAAAACATAGGAGATTTCTTTAGCTTTCTCATATTTCCCTTTAACTAGAATTTCTAAACCAATTTTATATCCTCTAGGATTAAGTTTGACACCTTTAATTACACTCTTCCTCAGAAAGAAAAACCCAGACATTGGATCCTTTATGTTTGTTACAGGAGCTGCAAGTAAAGTAGCGCCCTTAGAGACTATTTTCCTTTTCAGAGGCCAGTTCTTGATTCCACCACCAGGAACATATCTACTCCCTATAACAATATCATTTGTCTTTAATGCTTTGATCATATAAGGTATCTTGTTTACAGGATGAGAGAAATCAGCATCCATTACACCTAAAATATCACCCTTAGCTTCTTTGAATCCTCTCAAAACAGCAGAACTTAATCCTAGTTTACCTCTCCTCTTTACAACATGAACCTGAAATCTCTTTTCCATTTTCTTAACAACTTCAGCTGTTCCATCAGGTGAATTATCATCAACTATTATCACTTCGCCTCGAATATTATTTTTAGAGAAAGTACTGAATATTTCAGGGAGTAGCCTTTTCACATTATCCTTTTCATTGTATGTGGGTATAATCACAGATACTTCGATCATATATAAAATTTAGAAATAATCTATATATAGAGAGTTATGGACGAAGAGAAACCAGTGGAAAAAGAGCAAGAAAAGGAACAAGAAAAGGAAGAGAGAACAAAAAATGAGATTACTTCTCTAGATCTCAGATTCATAATGAAAGAGCTAAAAGAATTACTCGTCGGTGGGCTCTTCAGGAAAATATACCAATACGGAGATGCCAAATCAAAAAGACTCTTCTTTGAAGTCTACATGCCAGAAAAAGGAAATAAATGGCTATTCATAGATTCTAACAAACTATTCATAACAGATACAAGAAAACCATCTCCACAAGAACCTCCTAGTTTTTGTATGTTTTTGAGAAAACATTTGATGAACAAGAAAATAATAGATGTCAAGCAACACGATTTTGATAGAATAATAGAAATATACACAGAAGATAATATCTTAATATTAGAGTTATTCTCAAAGGGAAATGTAATTCTAACAGATACAAAAAAGAAAATAATAATGCCATTGGAGATGCAGAAATGGAAGGACAGAGAAATAAGACCCAAAGTTCCTTATGAATACCCACCAAGAAAAATAAATCCATTTGGTATAAGCTTTGATGTAATAATGACCCTCCTAAAGAAAGGAGAGAAAAAGCTTATTTCCATGCTTGCATCTGATCTCGGTTTCGGAGCTATCTATGCATCTGAAATATGCATAAGAGCTGAACTAAATGAAGATACACCAACAGGGGAAATCTCCATACACAAAGTGGTCAACCTGCATAGAGTGATAGAAGATCTGGATAAAATAGAAATAGAACCTTGTATATACAAAAACACAGTATCACCATTTCCCTTAAGAACATATAATTTTGAATTACCTGAGAAAACTGATACATTCTCAGAAGCTTTAGATCGCTTTTTCACATCTCAAATGACTGAAGAAGAAAGGAAAGAAGAACAAGCAATTACAAATGAAGTGAAAGATGAACAAGAAAGAATATTAGAACAACAACAAGATGCTAAAGATAAGTGGAGTGAAACAGACAAGGAATCAAAAGAGATTGCAAATGCTATTTACAACAATTACAGTACAGTAGAATCTATTCTAACAGGACTGAAAAAAGCAAGAGATTCTGGGATAGATTGGAAAGATCTAAAAGAAAAAATAAAATCAGAACAAACACCAGAAGCAGAAGCCATAAAAGAGATTAGAGAAGGTGATGCAGCTGTAGTAGTAAGCTTAGATGGGAAGGATATAGAGCTAGATATAAGAAAAACAGTTGAAGAGAACGCTGCTAGTTATTATGAAGAGTCTAAACATGCAAGAGGAAAAGCAACTAGAACAGAAAGTGCTATAGGTAAAACAGAATCGGCCATAGAACAACTAGAAAGAGAAGACAAGGAAAGAGCAGAGCAACTAGCAAGACAAGCAGAACATCCAACTAGTCCAGCGGTTCAACAAGAACAAGAAGCACAAGACCAAGATCAAATAGATCAGACACAAGAAGATGAAGAACAATCACCAGAAAAGAAGACCAGAAAGAAATGGTATGAGAAGTTCAGATGGTTCTTCTCATCTGATGGATTCCTAGTAATAGCAGGAAGAAGTGCAGATCAAAATGAAATGATTCTTAAGAAACACACAGATTCAACAGATATAGTGTTCCATGCAGATATCCCAGGAGCAGCTTTCGTGGTAATTAAGGGTCAGGGTATGGAACCTCCTCATGAAACAATTAAAGAAGCTGCAGAGTTCTCAGCAGCTAACTCAAAGGCATGGTCCAAGGGCCTAGGAACTGTTGACGTATTCTGCGTTCCAAGAGCGCAGGTAAGCAAGAGTCCACCTTCAGGTCAGCACCTTCCTAAGGGATCTTTCATGGTCACAGGAGAGAGAATATGGTTTAGAGACATGGAGCTCAAGGTCTCTGTGGGAGTAAAAATAGAAGATGGTGTTCCTAAAGCTATTGCAGGTCCTGTGATGGCCATGAGAAAGAATAGTAAATACTTTGTAACAATCAGACCAGGCTTCAAGAAGAGCTTAGATCTATCCAAAGCAATCAAAAACAAACTCCTCATAAAAGCAAATCCAGAGGACAAGAACATAATCAATCAAGTAAATCCAGATGAATTCCAAGTCCTAGTCCCATCAGGAACAGGTGAGATTGTAGAAGTTGTTTAAGCCTTATTATAAGAAATCTAAATCGCTACCAGGACTTTTGTATCTTTTCTGATATCCCTGAATTTTTTGGTGATAGTCCCCAATATAAAAAACATCATATCCGCCTTTACCAAGAGGGTGACGGTCATCCAATCCTGTTTTATATCGCTTTAAATCTCCCATAATAAGACTTTCCATTCAAGAGTTTAAATAAGAAAAATCAGGCTAATCAATGTCGATTATACAATCTAGGCATATAAAATAAGCTATCATAAGCTGGCCATCTTCATGTTGTTCATTACACTCTGTACAGATCTTCATGTTATTCACTTAACAAAACCTATGATACTCATGTTTTTAAGTGTTTCCCTCTATTAGAGTCTATTTAAATTAAAATCATCTTATTATATTACATGGAACAATCAACAGTATGCAGTCAGTGTGGAGAGCTCGCAAGACCTCCAAAGAGCTGCAATATGTGTGGTGCCATTGTGTGTGGCAAGTGTATAGATCATAATATCGGCCTTTGTAAATTTTGTAGAGCAAAGGCAAAACACCCAAGACCACCTAAGTTTTAGTAAATTCTACAAACATAGTGCATGACTACGAAAACCTAGATTGAAATGCCTATTTAAATTTTACCTTTAAGTTCTATTCATCATGCTCCACAATTCACGCCATTTAAGTCTTTTGACTGATTATTACCAAAATATCTGGTAATAGTTTGGCTTTTGTATTTTAGGTAAAACAACGGAAGACTACTAAAGTCTTCACATCATAGAGAAACGCTTAGTTTTGAGAATATGGGGGTGTGAAATGCGTACAGAAACATTATGGACAGGCATGATCTCCGAAGAATATGGTTTCAGATGTGGTCCAGTTCCAGAGATCTATGAATTCAAAGTGACAAGAGAAGGAGGAATCTGCTTCGTCCAACAGAACAAGGGACCAACTGGACTCGTGACACTAAACGTAGAACCTATTACAGGGAAAGTCAAACTCAAGACAGGGGATGTTATTGAGACTCCGGACAAATGGGTAAGGTACGTCTTACAGGAACATCAATCGGCAGTGGGAATCGAGATCCCTGTCCGTCAGGACCTCGAAGAAATAGACCCTGAAGACGATCTTCGTACCTTACCAACACCAGGCTGGTTCTGAGTTTGGTGTAAACTGGGAGAGCAGAGGGAAAGCAAATTATAGATGAATTTGAACCAGTAAAGGAGTACAACCATGCCGTTCAAGATTATCCTAGTTGATGGAGACGGTGCCGGAGTGAGCGGTGTCGATATCCAACTCAATTTCCATGGTGTAAAGCCGGATGAAAGATTCACAGTAGGCACAACTGACGCAAACGGTGAGTTGGAACTGGCAGTCACCACCGTTGACGATGTAGAACTGAAGAGCGCAATCTTTGATATCTCGTTGGACGGTGAGAATTTCATGGAATGCGCGACCTTCACCTACGTTCCTGGTGAATCTCTGAAACTGAGTAAAATTCCAGTTTCAATGGCCACTTCGCCAGACAGTTTCCAAGTTCTGATCTTACAGGAAAACGACAATACACCAGTAGAAGGTGCAAGTGTCGCGATGCTCAAGGGAGGCAAGGTCGTTTGGAGCACACTGACAAGTGAGCATGGCCTCGCAACCATAGACAACGCGCAAACCGAAAAATGTGAGTTGTGGGTCCAAGGTTCTCTCGTTAAGATCCGTGATGAACTCCATGATGACAGAGGAACCATTCGCATTGTTCATGTGGGCGAGCCCGATGGAACTACATGGGCACTTGTCACAGGGATCGATGCCGACGAAGAATAATCATATGTCCTACGACAAAGAATTCATTGAATGGGAGTTATAATCACACCCCACTAACCAGAAGGAGTACACCCATGTACAGAGTTTCGTTAGGGAGGGATGGAGTTAAAGTTGAGCTCGATTGCTCCAAAACAACACCGGACACCGGAACCGCTGAAGCCGTCACGACTGCGAATGGCGGCGTCGCCGAGTTTCAGGTCACCGTGAATGGAACCGAAATTGACGGCGAATTAATCACATTGAAGCTGAACGGCGCCGAATTTGCGGACGGAGCGCAGTTCACTTACACACCCGGTGAAATCCTGGAACTTCATGAGGTTCCTGCTGTCACAGTGACATCACCCGCAGAATTCCGTGTCCGGGTTCTGAGGGTAGCGACAGATGCCGAAACGGTTCCAGTACCTGTGCAGGACGTATCTGTTCTGATCACCGAGTCAGATAGCAGCAAAATTCTCCTGAACACACGGACGGACGCCAGGGGATTTGCTATTATGGTAGAACCAACCGGTGAAGAGATCAGGATCTTTGTCGACGGTGTGGATCTTGATATCGATCCTCCCTACGGTGACGCAGGAACCGTTCACGTCGTGTTCGTGGACGATGTCGACGAGGGGACCAACTGGGTTCTCACAACCCCGCTTGGTGTCAAGGTCGAGGATGCCGGCGACTTAGCCGACAAAACCAAAGAAGTGTCGCAGCAGTCGTAATTCACGGCGACACCACACAAACTCGTGCCGGGGATGGGTTCATGCCTGTCCTCGGCTCCTGAAGGAGATGAACATGGGATTCTGGTTAAGATCTGCTGATGATGGTTCAGAAGGTCTTTCGGTTCTCGAGATAGTGGGAGTTGCTATCATCGCTGGAATCGTGTTGGTGGCAGCTATTAGTGTGCCTATTATCATTTTTTCCCCTAAGATCAATAATCAGAGAAACAAAACCATATGAGAAGATGTGAATTTTGCTCTGATTGTTTTATATTGTCTACTTAAAGGGATAAAATAGAATGAAAAATAACTTAAATACGGCAGTGTATATTCTTCTTATATGCCGGGATGGCAGAATGGTTAATGCGCACGACTGGAAATCGTGTGCCCTTTGGGCTTGGGGGTTCGAATCCCTCTCCCGGCGTTTCTTTATTTAATAAGGTCACAGAAATAAACAAAAGATCTAAATAATGTATTTTAATGTGCCCTTACAGAAAATGTATGCATGGGCACCAAATTAAACAAAAATAGATAATTTTATATATTATTGTGCCCATATATAAAATATGGTTTATTTAGAGAAGATTCAGAGAAGAGACAAAACTTATTACTACGTCACAAAAAACTTTAGGATCAACGATAAGAAATGGAAAAAAATAAGAAAATATGTAGGTAACACTCCTCCTTCAAAAGAAGACACAAAAAAAGCAATAAAGGAGATTGAGAGAGAAGCAATAGAAAGAAACCTGAAGAAGTCCTCTTCTAAGTATAATTACCTGAGCAATGAAGAAGCGGAAAAGTTGCAGGACTTGAAAGAGATTTTTAACAAATGGTACGGAAAGCTGACTGGTATTGCGAAAAAAAAATATGAAGAGGATTTTGTTGTAAGATTCACATATAATTCGAATGCTATTGAAGGCAATCGTTTAAGTCTTCGTGAAACAAGTATGATTTTAACAGAAAATATAATACCTTCGGGTGCTATACCTAATGATTACAATGAAACTATCAACTCAAAAGACTGCTATGAATTCATGAAAGAGTATAAAGGAGAATTCAATCAGAAATTTCTACTCAAGATCCAGGAGCTTCTCACAAAGAATACTAATTGTAGGATTACAGGAAGATACAGGGATCATGAAGTTAGGATTTCTGGTTCTGAATGGATTCCTCCTCCACATAAAAAAGTCAAAGAGGAAATGAGAAAGGTTTTTCAATGGTACTATTCTGCTAGTAAGAAGTTACATCCTGTGGAGCTCGGAGCAATTCTGCATAATAAATTAATAAGAATTCATCCATTCTCTGACGGAAACGGGAGAACATCAAGGGTTGTAATGAATTGGATATTAATGAGGAGTGATTTCCCTATGGTTTACATAGAATTAAAAGATAAGGCGGCGTATTATGATGCTATTGAACAGGGAGACAAAGGAAAAGATGATGCAATAGTACATTACATTACCTCTACTCTTATGAAACAGCACACGTTTAAACCGGAAAATTAGTCATTAAATTTCAAGAATCCCAGTCCCGGTGTCTTAAAAAGCAATCCTAGTTTAATAATAATGGAACTTGTATAAGGGTTTCATGACTAAGGAAGACATAAAAACAAAAATCTAAACTCTCCGATACAGGTTAATAGTAAATGAATCTCCAAAATGAAGTTTTGAATTGAAAGTCTTGTTAAGGTAGTATTTTCCTGGAAGTATATCCTCTATGTCTCTTGAGAGATCAGGAGTAAAGAACCCATCTAAAACAATGATATCAAAGAATCTATTATCAACCGCTTCTTTAAAATCATTAAATGTCGATAGAGTGTCCCCATCATAATCTAAGTAGAATGTTGCATGAGTTTGCTTATTTGGTTCTCTCATAAAATAATATATATATGAATTTGATTCTCCAAGAATAATATTAGCATCGGGCATGCTTCTTATATAATCCACTGGTTCAGATATATTTGGATACGAACGGTCTAAATAATACACAAAAAATCCAGATGATATTACAAAGGCAATCAAAACAATACCCCCAATTTTTACTCGTAGTCTTACAATTCCAGCAGCCATGAGAGGAGAGAGAAAAATAAATGGATATGCCATGTGCTTAAACATTGTATACTCAAAATTGAAAGTGAATACATGAAAAATAAACATTAAGAGAGATCCGAATAACAAATATTTCCATTCCTTGATCCTATTCTTTGCCAATAATGCCAAAGAGAAGGGAATGACAAAGTAGAAAAGAATACTAATAAATCTCGTAATATCGATTTGAGCTAATGAATTTAGATGCTTATCAGAGAAAAATGATAATAATGATATCAAAGAAGAAAAGAACAATATAGCATAAATAGAAAGAAATAATAAAAATACAATCAAGAAGTATAGGCCCTTCTTTTTATTTTTAGAATAAATGAATGGGAATAAGACTACTGTATATATTATTGCAATATATTTTGATATTACTGAGAAGAAAAATGATATCGGTGATAGATAAAATCCTTTATTTTTTGATCCAGCAATTGCAAAGTAAAAACCAGCAGATAGGAAAAAGATGGAGAATATTTCAAACGATACCATTCTACTGACAAATATGAATGGCGCATTTAAAACAAATATGGAAAGAGATACAAGAGCTAGCTTTCTATCTAATAGTTCTCTAGATGTAAGATAGACAAAAAATGAAGTCCCAGTAGCTAAAATTACACTGAGCAAGCGTGCTGCAAAAAGTCCTCCGATTAAATCCATTATTCCATAAATTAATGGGAAAAGAGTACTACCAAATATATATCTTGGAGGATCGCCACCAAAATCATAAATATCCCGTAACTCATTCCCTATGATAAGATACTGTGACTCATCAGTGAAAATAGTATTGAAATTCAGATTAGCAGCCTCGAAAAGGAAGAACAGAACAAGTATGATAACAAGGATGTATTTGGCATCAGTTCTTTGTATCCATTCAGGCACCGAATTCATAAAACATTATTTCTTTAGAATCATAAATATCTAATGTTCCATTTGGGCTTGGGGGTTCAAATCCCTCCTCCGGCGTCTTTTCTATATCAGACCTAGTTATATAAAATTTACTATGTTTAATCTTTTACATGAACTTCGACGATATGTTCAAACCATATTCTCCTAAAATTAGAGGAGATCTGAAAATATACTTAAGAGAACATGATGGAATGAGAGCAGATAGTCTATTTCATGGTTCTGAGTACTTTTTTGTTATCAGAGATAAAGGGTGGATGATTCCAGGTTATACATATATAAGAGTGAATCAAAGTCCTATTCCAGATATTGGTTATTTTGTAAATGATGATTTTTTGTTAGAAAGTATGGGAACTGGAGACCCTAATATGAGTCTTATGGGTGCAAAAAAAGGTATTTATGATCCAAGTGATGCATTAAAAGACCGAACGTGGTCAATTTCAGGTTTGGAGCTTGAACCCGACATCTTCGAAGTTTAATAAACAACAACATCAGCGTTTTCTTTCAGACTTTTTACGTAGCTAGTTAAGATTGTGTTCTGTTTATCAGTTAGGAGTTCTCCTGAAAGTTGTTCTTTTACGTCAGAGAAAGAAAGCATTTTAGCGTTTTTCTTTCCTGTTAGCATGATAACATGATAACCGAATTCTGTCTGTACAGGAGTTTCTGTGTATTCTCCAACTGCTTTTAAAGAGAATGCTGCAGTCTCGAACTCTGGAACCATTGCTCCTACGCCAAAGTATCCCAAGTCACCACCTACTGTGGCACTAGGTCCTATTGAGTTTTCTTTTGCTAAAGTGGCGAAATTCTCTCCTAGACCAAGCTTTTTGATTAGATCTTCTGCTTCTTCTTTTGTGTTAACTAAAATGTGACTTGCACTGATTTGTTCCTCTGTGATGAAAGCATCAGAATTCTGATCATAAAAGTCCTTGAGTTCTTGTTCAGTGACAATAACATTACTGGTTATTGAATCGGTAATGAAAGAGTTGATTGTAATCTGTCTCTGGACATAATCAATGAATGAGTCATAATTGATATTGTTGGCATTCAGTGATTCTAAGAATTGTTCCATGTCAAATGAAGGGTTCTGTGAAAGAATAGTCTCGGCTTCACTTGAGTTTGTTGAATATCCTTGTTTTTGAGCTTCTTGTAATAATAATTTCTCAGTTACTGTGTTATCTATAAGCTGCTCTTCTGGTATTTGATCCCTGTAGCTAGCTGGAACTCCCTGAAGGAATAAGTATATTGAGACGTCATCATTGAAGCTGTTAGTGTAAATATTTTCACCATTCACTTGTGCAGTAATGTCTTGATCTTGACTCATGAGGATTTGTCCATCACTTATCATTGCTCCAGTAGTATCTGAGTTTGCATAAAAACCGCCATATAGAACGGCCAATGCACCAACTATAATAATAACGATAATGGCTAGAATAGCATAAGACTTTCTAGAAGAAGATGTCTTCTTCTCAGTAACTTTCTTGTTCTCAGTGTTCTTAATCTCTTCTTTCTTTGTCTCAGGTTGAGAATTCACTTTATCAGCTTTTGAGTCCTTTTCCATTAAATCGCCTTCTATTTCTTATGTACTTAGCAATATTAGATCATTATGTTTTTTAAGTGTTATGGATCTAAGGTCCACATTCAGGATAATATGGTGGATATTGTGCACTCGAATTCAGGAATTCTATCCATCTCGGGATTCTCAACCTCCAATTAAAGAAGTTTTTTCAAATTAAACATGTTCTTATAATACCTGAATATAACCATCGAGAAAGGAGAGATTATATGACATATGTAATTATTAGACATGAAGTTAAAGACTACAGAACATGGAAAAAGGCCTTTGATGATCATGGATCAATGCGAAAAGAAAATGGAGAGCAAAGTATACAAATCTTCAGAGAAGCAGACCATGAAAACGTGATCATAGCTATGGCAAAATGGGACACACTTGAAAGAGCAAAACAATTCTTTGAATCCGACGATCTGAAAAAAGGAATGGAAGAAGCTGGTGTTGTAGGAAAGCCTCATATGCATTTCTTGAATGAAATCTGAATTAATTGTGTATAATAAAAACCAGGTCGGACATATACAATATGTAGTGGAGTACTGAGCTATTTATGTAAATCCCTCTTGGGATTCCAATTCTTATTGGTATCGGTTTTGGCGTAAACTTGGGACTTTAAACTAAATCTGAATATTTATTCCAGCGTCATCTAGGATTTGCTGAGCTTGTTGTTTTTCTGATTGTGTTGGATTTGGAGTAGGAACTCCACTCATATCAACATTCCCACAGTCATTCGGATTCTCTGCTCCTGCAAATAAAATGTCTATAAGCCACCCTAAATCTAAAGCGTCAATCTGTCCATCACCATTAATATCCCCAGATTCAACAGGAATTGGTTCTGCCCCTCCTGCAAAAAGATAATCAATTAAATAACCGAGATCTAAGGCATCTATAAAGCCAGATGCGTCTACATCACCGCATCCACAATCCACATTGTATAATTCACAGACATTGACTTCATTCCCAATTGAAGAGATATATGGCAAAAACGGACACCAACCACCTCCCCAAACATCAATCCAATAGTCTAGATTTTCCTCTATATCTATTGGCCTCCCATCACATGTTTCCCCTGGCATCACATCACAAAAATCACTAATATCATCTTTAATAATAATCGAACTAGGTTTTACATGCCAACTCCAGGGGGAATTAAAGTTAGCATTGTTTCTAAAGACTCTTCCCCCACCCTCTCCACCACATAACCCATAATCCCCAACCCAAGCAATTGCATTGTTTATAGACTCCTCATCTGTTACAAGAATTGTGGCAGTGCGTTCGGGAGTTTCAATTACAGAACCATTTGTGAGCCCCACAGTTAAATTAAAAAATCTACCTTTTCCGAACCTTTCTATGCAATACCCGTACTCTTCTACACAAACTTTCTCTTTAGGACAACCGCAAGTGTTGCATTGATCAGACACAAATCCAATATTCCCATTATAGTCATAACCACATAAAGAATAATCCTCGTAGCGATCATCAGAAAAACACTCTCCAAATTGAACTTCTGTGTCTGTACCTGGGTCATAACAAACACTACGGGGTATAATTAGAGATATGGCTACTAAAGCCCAATTATCATTTGTTTGTAAGACTCTTATCTCCATATTATTAAATTCATCAATATACGTCTGACCTTCTTCAAGATATACATACCCATAATCATAACAACCTTGAGAACAATCTCCAAGAGTAGAGTTTCCTGGATGCAAATTTAAAAGTACTGAATTCCCCAACCAATATCCTACGTTTGTCCCATTTTCATCATGAAGATAATTGTCACCCTTGCCTAACTTTATTAGGACGCCATTTTCTTGAGTTTTGATAGAGTCAAAACCAGTATTTGTTTTATACTCTAAAAAGTAATAATTCATTCCAAAAACATCAAAAAGATTTACTTCTGGAGAACCCTCCCCAGCCTTGAATGTAATATTGTTTTCGCTCCAATTAATCGGAATCTTTAATCCTTTTATTTCATTACCTGTGGCCAGAGTATTTATGGGGCTTATAAAATAAGTTCCTTCAGTCACTTCAGGAACATTCGCGTCAGCAATCCATCCCAAATTAACAAGTCTAAACCCTAGACCAAAAGTTTTAAACGGATTTGCCTCCCCCATAACATCATAAAAATCGCCGTACTCCCGGTACGTGCATTTGTGACCTAGAGTTGATTCATTTTCTAGTTCTCCACCAAACAATTGTTGAGTTTCACTCCCCCCACATATAAGAACAGAAGCATGACCTAATCCAAAATTATGTCCCATTTCATGAGCGAGAATTCCAAAATGGGGGTTCTCGTGAAAAAAAGTATTGAACCAAATTTGATATAGTTTAACATTGCCTTCATCAGTAAAAGCGTCTAATTTCCCTAAGGAAGCAAGCCCTGGATACCAACTACACGAAGTGTTCGGATGAAATACAATTAATCCATCATATTCTGTAAAATTGATAAAAGGATCTATTTTTCTAATTGCATCCGTATAAATATCTCCTTCAAAACACAAAGATTCATTAAAACTAAAATTTCCAACATAACCAGAACTAACACCGGCTTTCCCGTAGGAAGATTCATTAATAAAAGCATTTGTTAGATTAAACGTGTAATTCGTATAAGTCATAAAATCAAACTGAGTTTCATTTTCTCTAAAGAAAAAAACAACAGCGTATTTTTGTTCTCCAAGCGTTGGAGGCCAGGGTTCCAAATCACCGGCATTTTTATCTCCAGTCGTTTCAATAGAATCTACAATAAATTTATCTCCTTCTATAATTCCCAAAACACTAACTTCCCCTACATAAACCCTAAGAAAATTATCTTCAAACTCCAACTCATATCTTTTTCCATCATCAGTCCTCATATAATAAGTATATTCTGCTCTATTATTCTCAAAATCATCCACAATAATTGTTTCAATGGTCCCTGTAAACTCAATAATATTTGTTTCAGTCTCCAAAGGTACACTTACCTCAGCAGGTTCTGTCATCAAAGGAGCAACTAAAGGAACCCTAAATTGCCCAGCAGGACTCTCATACACAGAAGAAATAGCAAACACTCCTACTATTACTATGCAAGCAAAAATAATTGAATATGATAATGGAGTTAAACCCATAATATAGTATTGTGTAATAACATATAATAATCATATACAAGAGCTTGAACTATTGTCTTAATCCTTCTCGGGGCTTTATTACACTAGAGACCAATGTATCAATATGCTTGTCAAGAACGTGATGAAGAAGGATGTCACTACAGCTTCAGAGGAGACGACAATCCAGGAAGCGTCAAGAATAATGGCGGACAATCATATAGGATGTCTAGTTATTACTAAAAACAATACAGTCACAGGCATAGTCACAGAGTATGATATTTTGAGGTCTGTTGCTGAAGGTAAGGATGCAGAAAAGAAAACAGTTGCACATATAATGACACCATATATTCATGCTGTCACACCTGACCAGAAACTTGAAGCAGCGATTAAAATCTTGAAAAAGGAAAGAATAAAAAAACTTCTGGTGATGGACGGAAGAAAGCTGATAGGAATTCTCACAGCTACTGATATTATAATCAGCCAACCACAAATGATATCTGAACTGAAGTCTGTATTAAAAAAGAAGAGATCAGGTTGAATGTCTAGATCGGTGGTGAAAAATGGGAGCCTGAAGAAAAACCTTGTCCTCGGTATACTCCTGACGGTCAAATGATATGGTAAACGAGTCCGATATACATTGAAAATAACCTAAGTTTTGATCTTCATTGGCTCTAGTTTAAGCGAAGGCATTTTAACTTTTTTCCCTTCCATTTTAGCTAGTTTGATCTCTACAAAAAGACTAGTTACCATGTCATCAACTGTTTTGAGCACTTTAACCATTGGGCTCTCAACATTCAATACAAACATCTTAGCTCTTCCGACTGTTCTTCTTTGTTTTATGATACCAAGATCGATAAATTGTTTGTATATTGAACTCATGGTTGCCCAGGAGATCCCCGATTTTTTAGCGATCTCAGTAAGACTATAATCGAAGTTTCCGTCAGTATTCAGCAAGAAATCCATGACTTTTATGAATGGAGAATCGCCAAAGACTTTTTTAAAACTAGAGTCTCCCATCCGACTTCTATTATTGTTATTGTCCATCCAAGTCACCTCTATTAATGTAAATATTGTATTATAACGCTATGTTTTGTAGCGTTACACTTTGTTATATAACTAATTATGGACTATAATCTTTATAAAGGTATGTATTTTGTATATATTTAAACTCATTAATTGAGTTAAGTATTTAAGTACAGAATGTAAAATATTTCAATGTATGGAAGATTTAGAGAAAATCATACTGAGAACTCTATTGAGGCACAACAAAATTGGAGAGAATTACACAAAAATACAACACGCCACTTCAAAAGTGCCTAACAGTACCAAAAGTGCGGACATTAAAAAAGCCATCAAGAATCTTCGTAATGCGGGCTGGATAGAACTGCATAAAAAGAATACCTGTATTTCTCTAACAGGGAACCGAGGGCGCATAGAAGAGATTAAGAAGCTTATAGGATTTACGAGATCACTTTTTTCTCTGTTATTTTAATCTACTTCTCCTAATCAACTCAATACCAACAATAAGAACTATCACACCACAAATACCAGCAATAACAATAAGTCCCTGAGTTAAGGTATCCGTGACATAAGTATTCTTATATATGGGGAATAATCGATGTCCCCATTTATTTTTCTTTTATTTATTATATCATTTCAAAGCCGGTCCCTGTAATCCAGGCACAAAATCACAATTACATCCTTCCCAGCACATGTATTTCTTGTTGAACACCTTACAGAAGTTGTTTACAGATACATGTATAGGTTCTTCGTCCCAAAAGACTCCATCTGTTACGTTTACTGTGAAATCATATTCTCCGCTGGAGGATGGTCCAGTTTTCCATTGGAAATATGAGCCTGACCAGGTAAATACTGGGTTATCTATGTGGTATGTTAAATCATCTCCGTTTCTATCCAATGCTTCTGGATAAATTCTTACTAATCCCATTTCATTAACTGTTATATTTTGGAATGGTTCTAGGACAGGTGCTACCGCTTCACTGACGTTAATTTGATAGCTTTGTTCATCGAATAAGAAGCCATCGGAGACTCTTAGTGTTACTGTATAATTCCCTGATTGATTATAATTAGGCGACCATGTTACCAATCCATTTAGACTGTCTATTATCATTTCTGGTGGGTATTGGATTAAGAAATAATTCAATATGAAACTTCCAGGATAATAAACTTCAACATCATATGAATAAAATTCACCTCCCACTACTTCTGTTATGGGGGTTGATGTTATTTCTGGTACAAAGCTTCCGCCAAGTGGTTTGTGATCTATTCCATCAAAAGGACCCGGAACGATGTAAGTGTATGGGTATCCAGGGTTTGTTTCAAAATCTCCCCAATAGTTTCCCATCACCGAGTTATTCCAATAGTTGTTTTCAGCTTGAACTTCTTCAAAAGCGTTTATCGAATTATTGTACATAGAATTATTCCAGAATATGTTATTATGCGCTTTATGAACTCTTAGTCCGTATATATTATTCTCGTATAGTACGTTTTCAAATAATTGTGCATAATCTGTTTCACCGACAAGAATTCCGTAGTTGTTATTGTGCGCAATGTTTTTTGATAACACACTTCTGTGTGCAAAATTCTGATTTGCAATCCCCTGGTTATTCAAAAAAATATGATTTCTAGATATTATGGTGTTTTGACTGCCAATGATTAATAATCCGGCATCAAAGTTATCATGGACTGTATTATTTTCTAGAGTGTTATTGTTGGCCGCCGAATATATTTTTATTCCGTGAAGAAAATCGGTAACTTCGCAATTTTTGATAATTACATTGTCATATCCTTCATTTGAAATGCCTTCATAGAGCATGCTATTAATACCATCTAGTAAATGGCCATTGCAATCTAGTGTTACATTGTTGGCAGCTATTCTAATTGGTATTCCACTACAGCTTGTGATGTCATACCACATTGTGTGATTAGAAGATAAATAATCACCACATTGACATGCAACGAGATCACCGCATATACCTTCAGGGCTGTTTATTTCATTGACTTCCAAATTCTCAGCTGATAGTTTCTGTCCATAAACAAAACTAACACTGATAGAAGCAACAATTACACATACTAGTAGTACGAGAGCAACCCTCATAATTAGAATAGATAGAAAGATTTAAAATACTTTTTAATCCTCCCTCTAAGATTTTGTTATGAGCAAATCATTCAAGTGTAGTTTAGGAATCCACAAATACCAGAAGTTCATGGGATATCAGAATGTGGGTGGAGGAAAGTTCAGACAGCAATACAAATGTATCCACTGTGACCATATCATGGAGAAAATTGCATGAAACTACCAACTAGAAGAAAAGAAGATACTAGTAAGAAAAGACTATTCAAATTACCAACCTTTATTATGGTCCTTTATCCTGGTTGGCAACTATATAGAGATATTACGGATCCGATATCATTTTTTAATAATAAAAAAGGAATAATCCAGGTTTTAACATTCACAAGAGATAAAGAAATAGAATTGGGTGCCACAAAACCAGAAGAAGTTTTGAAAAAATATATAGAGAAAGAGACAAAGTCTGAAGTGAAAATGAAACGCTTTGAAAAGAATGATTCTACTTACGTTTTATCTGACTATTACAAAACAAAGGATAAAACTATGAGAGCAATGTTCATTGAGAATAAGAAGAAAGCCGCATTTGTCACATTTGCTCATGAAACAATCCCCAAAGATGATGAAGACATAGAAAAAATGCTCATATCCTTTGAGTTAGGGAATTGATAGAAAGATTTAAAAAGACTTTTATGGTCTTGTACGAAGGTCTTGTACGAAGATTTAGTAATGAAGAGTTGGGTTCTCTCCCAACGTGTTAATTTCTACTAAAATAAACAATTATTAGACCTAGAACACCTATGAATATTCCTATTACTGTTTGGATTGTTGGATCGAAAATTGACCAGTCCACAATAATATTGTCTGCGACTCCTAGAAATAGTAATGAAACAAATATCAGTATTAGTCCAAATAATAACATACCTGAGGGTTTCATGAAGATCTTTTAGCAGATGGTATTAAAACGTTTAAGTTGAAGTATTTACCTGCTTGCCCTCAAAACGCCTGTAGGCACTTTAGTTACGTCAACAGAGTTTCCAAGAGTTTCGAGATATTTTCTTACAAAGCTTCCATTTCTCATGAAGTATAAACTAGATGAATCGTACCTATCATGCCAATTAATAAGAAAATCTGGGAAGTCTGAATCGGATATAAACTTTTCTGATAATCTCAAATCATTGAGGCTTCTACTTCTTGTGTTGTCTAGACAATCTCCATCAGAATAACCTTGTTGATTCCAGAACATTTTTTCAAGTCTGTAAGCAGTACCTTCAGATAAACCATAAAGAACTTTTAAAACATCTCCAAATTCCTCGTCTCTTTCTATGACTCGCTTCATTATATCTATCATGTTCCCATCAACTCCATGAACAGATTTCATATAGTCCATTGTGAGTATTAGTGCGTTTATTACAGGAATATCTTGAATAGAGTAGCATGCGAACTTACTTAGAACGTGTATGAATGAGTCTGCATATTTAGGAAGTTTGGGTCTCCTCTCTGTGCTAACACCTAAATTTTCTTCCCCAACAACAAAAACAGGTGCAGTTTTTAGTTTAATCTGAACTGGTGCTGGTTTTATTTCGATGGCAGATGGTGAAATTGTAATATCAGCTTCTTCGTCAGTATGAAATCCTTTGAAATGATCATAACCAAATCTTCTTGGTTCAATATCATGTTCTATCCCAAATCCTGAAGCTCGAACGCCTGTCATTGTTTCAGGTCCTATAGGATTGAAACTTTCTTCATCTACAGACGCCAAGCCCATTCCTATTCTAACTAAATCCGAGCCAAGAAGACCCCTATAAAAATCCTTGAGACGATCTTCATACTCGGAAACAAGTTCAGCCATTCCAGGCTCCATGTTTCTTGTAAATTCTTCTAGCATATATTTGAGTCTTGAATGTAAAATTTAAATTCGTTTAATGTACTACAAGAACTTAAATTCTATCAAAACCAATTATATATACATATTATAATATTTAGAATCGATAGGATGATCATATGATTACACCAAATAGCTTAATGCCACTCCCAATAAGAATACTGATTGCAATCATTATACTTTTGATAATATTTTTCGTTTATGGTTGGCCTTTTGTTTAATTGAATAAGTTTTTAAGAGCGTTTATTGCTAATCATCGAATATTTCTCTGGGCCAGTGGTGTGTGAGTGCGAAGTATGCTCCTGCATCTACGTCTTCTTTCTCTTGCCGACTTAGACGGGAGAATTTTATTGGATTTCTTTTGTTGTAAACTTTCTCTGGGAAGCTTTCTGGGAGACCTTCTTCTGGGAGGAAAGTATATGGATCGCAGTCTCTATCGCATCCAAACCAGAGGTTATGATTTCTATATAGTCTTATGCCGAGTTGAGCTGGACTAAAATCCACGTCTAATATTTTGAGTCTTCCATAGCCGGAATAACGGCCTTTATGTTTACCTCTTTTCCTGGGTTTTACTGTGCTTGGTATTGGTCTTATCTCGAATCCGCAGTAGAAAGCATCTCTATAATAATACTTTGCTTTGAGTGTGAAGTATATTGTTTCAAATCCTTTCTTGCTTACATAACCTCGGTGTTCATAGCTAAGTCGCATCCCAGACATTTCTTCTTCTAAGAATTCTCTAATAAAATCTGGAACTTCATTCATTACTATCTTTAATATGTAGTGTTGTATTTTTGATAATCATTTATGTGAGAAAATGTGTGTACTGTTGTTATATTGGATATACTTTTAACTCCTTTTACTAAGTCTTCTATATGCATTGTGATAAATGTAAGAAAACAGTAACTCAGGCAGTATTTAATTATTCTGTAGCGAAATATGAAAAAACTCTATGTATGAGTTGTCAAAGAGTGTATACAACTGTAACACGTAAGGTCGTTGGGGATAAGAGTAAAGAAGTTGGAGAAGATCTACATTGCGATAAATGTAAGAAAAATGTGAGTCAAGCAGTGTATGATTATTCTAAAAAGAGACATGAAAGAGCTCTATGCATGAACTGTCAAAAAAGGGTTAAGTAAAAATAGAAAGAATTGAAAGTCTTTTTAGTGTTACTATCTCCTACAAGTTGGGGCTGGATCGCCTGCGAATAAGTGATCAATCATTATAGCCAAATCCAATGCAGTTGGAAAACCATCCCCATCTAAGTCAGCAAGCCATGGAGGATCAGGCAGAGGTTCTCCTGCGAACAGTATGTCAATAAGTTTTGCAAGATCTAACGCTGTGAGGAAGCCGTCATAGTCTAAGTCTCCGCATACAATATTGTTGACAGTTATAGTAACTTCCTGTTCATCATAAAGTTCAGTAGTGTCTGTAACTCTGAATGTAACATTATATACTCCAGAATCATTAAATGTTGGAGTCCAGTTGAATAATCCAGTTTGTGGATCAAATGAGTATGGGCTTGGTAGGCCTTCATCTATTTCGAAGGATAAATCATCTTCATTAGCATCTGTAGCATTTAATTGAATAACTACTGAATATGTTTCATAAACTTCTTGATTGGCAATAGTATCAAGAACGGGTGGTGTTGGACCAATTATTGCAGTTATCAATTGTGAGTCATTGTTGTTTGAATTATTCATTTCTATTTTTACTAGATCCTCATCAACTCTAGCTTCTATTAGATGATCACCTATACCAGAAACTATGTGAAGTAGTACAAACTGTTTAAGGTTGTATTTGTTGATATTTTGGAAATCTTCAACAAGAAGTTCATCATTATCATATATTTTGGTTGAGATGTTTTTCATATTAACTCCTCCAATATTGTTAATAGTAACAGTGATTGTAATTTCTTCGCCATCAATTGGATTTTCATTGGAAATGTTAATTGTTGGAATTAGATCACCAAACCAGTCAAAGTCGCTGTATGGCATAGTAGGAGTTTGATTACTGTTTGATATATTTCTTGCACCAAAACCATGACCATCTACTCCACCACCAGAGTAATAATTCCACATTGGATCAGTTTGTGTCAAATAGTCTGTGTGTCCCATTGCTCTACCAAAAATATTAATCACAAAAGCGTCAGTGTAATAGATGTATGGTGGACCCAAGCTGAATGTTCTATCAAGTGTATCTTTGTTGTCATTTAATATTTTGTAGAATCGTTCTCTATCCATACCTTCTTCATATTCCAGTTTAGATAATAAATGACCTGTAATGTCGTATCCGTGAGATCTCTGAAGCTCTCTGTCATATATAGTAGTATCATGATAATCATTTGCAACATAAGCTGCCCATTGATACCCTGAGAATCCGTTTTCTAAATATGTATCAGCTGTTTCTTGGTTAATTGCACCGGATATAGCATTAACATTATACATGTGATGTTCAGCAAAGCCTTCTGTCAACCATGATCTAGTGTATATTGGATATGGGTTAATAGAGTGAGACGCTTCATGGAGTGCCGTATTCATGTATGGCCACCAATCACCTAATTCACCAGTGTTGTTGTAATATGTGGTCCCATTCACGTAATATGGCTTATTACAACCAGTCTTATACATTGGATCAGAGAAAACAACATTAGAGTGTGTAGGAGAAGCATTTCCACCGTAACAGGCTGCAGGATGTCCGTAATTATATATCTCTAAAGGAACTCCAAACCATCCTTTTGAACTCCAACCAGTTATATTCTTTAGAATTTCATACCTTGGTACGAAATTATCCCAGAAAGCGTCTAATGTTGCCTGGTTGTTCGAATAGAAAACACTTTCGATGTAAATGTCAAGTGAAACATTTCCTTGATCATCAAAATATGGTTTATGCACAAAGGTTGATTCTGGAGAATTTATTTCAACGGGTGTTTTTATAATATTTTTAAGGGGCTTTTCTTTTGTTTTTTCTAAAGGCTGTCCTTCTGGATATTGAAGCTCATCAACAACAATTGGGGTTTCTACACCATCAAGATTAACAATACCCTTTGCAAAATCAATTTCAAGAATAGAACCCTCTCCTGTTACAACAGTCTTGACGTTTGAGCTATCTCCATTAAGCATCAAAAAGCTGTCAGTTAAATCAATTGGTTCTACACTTCTTATTTGAGCAGCTGCTTGACCAAAGAAAAATAATGTTACTCCTGTCATTATAGAAAATATGATTAAACTCATTAAATATTTCTGAATCTTGTCATTCATGATTAACATTAACAGAAAGATTTATATTGGTTTTAAGACGCGTTTCTATTCATTGTTTTCTTATTAGAAAATCTTGAACATATATCCCTTTTATTTGACAATACAAAGGGGATGGTCCATCACTGTAGACCATTAATCCCCATAAGTCAGACTTTCATGACTTTGTCGCATTCACGTCCGACGCGTCCACCTCGGCATACTTCGGATATCATGAAATGAGCAGAATGATCTGCTTGGCGAGATATGGAATCGTTCAAATTACATCCACACGCTTCTTGTATACAGTTCATGATAGCCTTTCTTGCAAATTCCGTGCTAGCATTGTCAGTGTCTGGCAGGTTAGTGATACTCAGTGGCACATCTGTCAGGCGGTCAGTCTTCAGATTTCTTTCCGTGAGACCATGATCACCGCCCGTAGCAACCTTCCATGCCATTTCAAGCGCACGTGTCATCGGAGCAGCGTGGTCGATCAGCCATCCCACAGCCTCGGATGCATCAATAGAATGTCCACTCAAGAGCATGTAGATGATTTTAGGCCAATCAGTTCTACGTGCCTTGCGAAATGGCCAGTGGCATCCTTCCATGCCAGGGACAACCGGAAGCGTCACCTCTGGCATGCCGAGCTTTGCATCATTAACTGAAATCAGAAAGTGACAATGCATGAGAAGCTCAAGCATACCACCTAGACAGCGCTTGCCATTGACAAACCCAACGGATACCTTGAACTTATCATTGAGCCTTCTGGCTGTACGAGACCACTGCATGGATATTCTGTGTCCAGTATGTACATTCTCAAGCGCAGGATAGAACTCGCTTGTGTCCGCGCCGACTAGCTGAGTGGAGAGATGGAAGTCGCCGGAGACAATCACGCGTTCGATTCCTTCGGCTTTCAGCCAATCAATGGCTCGGTTGAGTTCAGCGTCGACATCGCTGTTGTAACTCTCGCGACTTATGGCGATGACACCAACTGTTCCATCATGTTCTGCGTTGACGTACAACTGCTGCCATTCTGGTGTGTCCATATGACCAAAGACACTCGGACACCAGCAGACGCTCGCTGCTTCTGGATGTGACAGGTGATAAGATTCCACGGTCCTGATCACATTATCCGGACCAAGTCCACGAATGACAGCGAGTATACCGTGATTGAACTGAGCACAGAGTTCACCGATGGCGTTGATGTGGGAGAGATGGCCGCGATTTTCATGAAGCATGAGACTGGTCATTTGGAACAGAGGACCGAGAATCCATGTTTTGAACTCGTCAACTCCGGCTGTATCCAAACTCCAGTTCACAAGAGGACGGAAGTGATCTGGTGGATACCAGTCTTGTCTACTTTCCTTATGTTCCATCAACTCAGGAGTTGGCGCGAACAATTCAGCACCATAATGCTCATGTAAGTGGTGGAGACATGACCAGGTAAGGAAGTTCGCACCAGCCGCACCGATCGCGTCATGCGCTCGGAACGGGTTCGGACCAAGCAACTTGCGGATAAATTTGTCGATCTTCCAGTAGGGCATGTTGCTGGCCTGGTGATAACGCAATCCGGCGAGCGTCAGGCCGCAGAACAAGACATCGAGAACAAACGACCATTTGTCAGCAACAGGAATCGGGATCATACCCAAAGCCCAGAAGAGCTTATCGGTAGATGTGTCATCTCCCACAGTCTCCCACACTTTGCTGACCTCATGTGGGAATGCCGGATGTGCGATGCCAACTCCCAGTTCTGAACTTGGGAATCCCGAGGTTACGGATCTGATGTGGATACCCGGGAATGCTGCTCTGAAGAGACCGTAGTGATCCTTCTTGACACTGAGAATCTCTGGAATTGCTTCCAACAGAAATTTCGGATTGAATTGGCCGAGTTCACCTGGAAGAGTAGTTCCGTCATAACTCATACGGATAATACTCCTCATGATCTCATCAGCCTTTGACCTACCAAAGGCGCGTACCAATCCTGGGTACTGTCTCCCAATGCCATCAGGTGCACTGGGGAAATCTAGTCCGATGATACGAACACCGTGTGGTTGAAGCCGGGAACCGAGTTGCATTGTCTTGCCAGCACCAACAATTCCATTGGCGCCGGAGATGACAAGTGATCCTCGATTACTTGCTTTACCAAACACATTCGAAACTGCATCGGATGCAGTGACAGGTAATCCATTCTTGAAGATCCCGAGAACAGTTCCGAGACCCAATGTTTGGATTGTTGAAGTTCTCATCATTTTCATTTGCCACTGCTCCCTTCATCAACCTTGAAGATCGCCGCTATACCAACATCACCGGCAGCACAACCGAAGATGAGAACATATCCGCCACCGAGCGAGACCGCCTCTACAAAGGATTCAATCAGAACTCTCGTAAGAGTCGGTCCTTGCGGATGACCCCATACAAGCGGGCAGCCGGTTTTGTTCATGTTGTGCCAGTCGTAGTCCATGACCTTCGCGAAGATGGCGTCGTTGACTGCGAACGGATTGTGGTTTTTCACCACGATCATATCAGCCATTGTCAGTCCGGTGCGGCGCAGAAGTTTTTGTACCGCCAACGCAGGTGCTTCGGGCATGAGACTCGGATGCGCGCGTACTTCGGTTTTTGCGATAAAGGTAATATCGATCTCTGGTTGCGAACTGAAGTCTGAAACTCTCTCCTTGTTCACAACCAGTAGGCACGCCATGCCGTCAGATGCATGTGTCTGTGTGCCGGTGGTCACGCAGGTATCGAGTTCGAAAAGGCGGTTCAATCCATCCATCGTCAGCTTGCGGACGCCGAAATCGTCGTCGATTGTTCCCATGGGCTTGCCCTGGAGATTGAGGATTTCGAGCGGGACAAGCACCTTGTCGAGAAAGCCAGATTCTTTGGCTTGAAAATACTGCTCATGCCGATGGAAGGCGATCTCGTCCACTTCTTTACGGTTGATCTTGTGCTTCCTTGCGGCCTCTCCTCCGCAAGCAATCATTGCTTTTCCGGTTGCCGGATCGAAACCAAAGTTGTCCCATACATCGGCGAGTGCTTCTGTCCGACGATAACTGCGACGCTCTGGGAAGACACCAGCCGGAGAGTCACTTGTCCGGTCGAATGTCAGAACGCCGACGACATCGTGCGAACCACTGTTCACCTCTGCACCCGCAAGGAGCACTGCCTGTAGACCTGTAGCACATGCCTGTTCAACGTGGAATCCTGGGATTCGAATTCCCATACAACTGGCCACCAACGGGGCATTCCAGAATTTCCAGTGCCACGGGATAGTTGATCCGATGACAAGGTACTCGAGCAGACTCTTGGGCACTTTCCTTAACCCAAGAATCCTGTTCATTGCTTCCCCGGCGAACTGGCCTGGATTGACCTCCGCCAGGGGTGAAGTTTGCCAGGCAGGGAAATAACTACTCCCCCAAGTCCCGTATGGGATCCTGGCATTTGGGTACATCGGTTGCATAAACCCTCTCCTTCCGTAGAAAAAGACCTAAACAAAACTAACATCAATTTGTCTGTCGTTTACGTATGATGTCGATTCCTAAGATGCAGTACCAATTCCAGTATCGAACAGATGTCGACAATAGTCAGCGTCAGCTGATTGGCAATTATATTGTTTTGGGAAGCATGAATGCGAAGATATTACTTTCTATATAACTAAAATTTATAAAACCAAAAAACTCGCTATAACAATTTATAATTGATAGAAAATTTTAAGAAGATTTATATTGGTTTTTAAGATATGAAGAGTAGCCTATTTATTCTTTCATAAACAAATAAATTGCATGGATAGATTAAGTGATGATGTTAGAAAACTTATGAACATCATGGAAACTTCTATGACTACAGATGACATATTCTTTCATGCAACAAACCAGATAGCAAGACAATTACCTCGATTACAGAGATTGCGACAGGCTGAAGAGAGACCTGGTCAATTTAATGAAGAAGTTGCAGAAATGGCTATTCTAGTGGCTATGCTGAGAGATATTGGTGGAGTTCCTGATTTCATGATTTCTGACAAAATGAGTGAACTCATAAATGAGGCTAACAGTAATCATAGAAGAAATAGATGATTTCACCTATAAATTATTTCATTTTAAGACATAATGAATGACAGAGGATATACAAAACTACGTTGAGGAAGTCACTAGATACGGAACGAGTGTAGAAACTGGAGAGTTTAGTGAATGGAAAATCAGATACGTGCCGTCTAGAATGTCATCGTTTTCTAAGCGGTGATTTGAGAGATGAGAGGTCATCAAGAGAAGAGAGAGAAGATTTCAAATGTAGACAGAAAGCATTTGAATATATACTCAGAGTGAATATGGGAAATATTCTAAATCGTCTTGTAAATCCAGACAAACTCGAAGAGTATGAAAGTCCTTCTCTCTACGGAGATGGTGTTATTTCATATGATATTGACATGGATCATGAGTTCGGTTTTCGTGAATTAACAAGAGCAGATAAAATAGCAAATAATCTTAAATTTACGAGGGAGTTTCAAAACGCTATAAGCGGGCTTTCTAGAAGTAAGGGAGTTAATGCAGTTGTAGATGATTATGTTAGAGTTCAAGAACTTCTAGTAGATCCAAATGGATTTGGTGATCTTGCTAAATGGTGCGAACCAGTTATTGATAGATGGACATATGATTTTAGTGTGGGTGGAGTGGATAGAGAAGATCAGCATCAAGAAGGTCTTTTAACACTGTGGGCAGCAGATCCTAAATACCAAGGAAGAAATTTTGCAAGATTTCATACTATGCTAAGAGCATCTCTACGTTTCAAGCTTCTCAACATGCTTAGATATTCTTACGCTGATAAGAGAAGAATAAATCGAGATACATTGGCTATGGGATCTGCAACAAATCCTGGAGATTCTTATTATGCTAGTCTACTTGACCAATTTTCACGTGATGCATGGAAACTTGAACAAACAGAGCAGAATCTAAATGACAATCCTGATCCATTTGCCACAACACCTTTAGTCGATATGATGAATGTTTCTAGAGAATTCAAGAAAGCAAGAGTTAGACAAGTTACCACAAGAAAAAAATCAACTTGGAGAAGAGACGAATATGGTGGTATAGAAGAAGTGTGGGGAGATGAAATAGATCAAGATAATTTCCCTTACTTAGATGAAGAAAAGTTGAGAATCATGTTAGAGCTCGATACAGATCCAGGGCATAGACCTATGGCAGTAAAATGGAATGGTCTTAGTGTTCCTGCTAAACATGAAAGAGTAGTGATTAGCAGGGAATCTATGTATGATAGATGGGAGTAGATTACTCAGACATCTGTTTCAAGCCCGTTCTACCTTGATTGAGCCAGTATTCATTTTCTTCAGTATTATCACCTTCTCCGACTTTCTCATAATTAGCTCTTATTACATGCATTGCGTGAGCAAGTTTTATGTATGTAGGAAGAACTTCTAATTCTCTTGGTGTTAGTTCAATGGATTTTTGATATTCATCTAGAGCTGTATTGAGATTTGCTTGGCTTTTCTCTTTACTTTTTTCATCGAAAAGAATATTACAAGCCATTACAGATAGCTCTTGTATACGAGGATAATAGTTTGAGACTGCAAAATCAATGATCCAGATCTTGTTATTTTTGTCTTTCATTACATTTGTTGCAATGAAATCCCCATGAACAAAACAGTGAGGTAGCTCTTCTATATTCATGTTCTTGAATTCTTCTATTAGAGGTTCTATTGTTTGTTTATCTTCAGAAGAGAGGAAATCTCCTTTCTTTTCGTATTCTTTGAGTATGCTTGTGATAGCCCAGGAATCATATACAAATTCTGGATTGATAGTCATACTGTTTGTGAGAGCAGCTTGACGAGCTAGTTCTCTAATTTCTTCTTCTGCAGGCTTAGTTTTCAGATTGAAATAATCTTTACCATCTATGAATCGCATGACTACAAGTCTGATTCTAGTGCTATGGACATCTGTTATGTGTAGATAGCCTTGGTCAGATTTGTATAATTTTGGGAAAGAAATATCATTTTCTATTACTTTGAGCATGACATCAACATATCTCCGACAATCTTCATCCTTTCTGAAATTGGAGAATGTTTTGATGAAGTATTTGCCTTTTGTCGTTTCTATGATAAAGTTGAAATCTTCATATCCTAGTTCTATGAGCTTGTCTGATTTGAATTCTCCGAGATTGAAGTCCTTACAAATAGCTTTGGAAATATCAGATAGTTCTCCTTCATAACCTATTCTTGTGTAGAATTGTTTCATAATATTCTTCTTATAAAGCCACCACATTGTCTGGGTTGCCTTTCAGATATGTTCTTATATCATTTAGAGTTGTTTCTCTTAGTCTTTGTTGGGCTTCTTTTGTCATCCAGCCAAAGTGTGGCGTGAGATAAATGTTGTCTAGGGCTCCGAACTTATCTCTTATGTCCTTTTCTTCTATTGCTTCAAACCAGGCAGTAAGTTTCTTCTCTTTACAAAGATTATATACAACATTCAGGTCAACAAGTTCTGATCTTCCTGGATCAAGTAAAACAGCACCTGGTTTCATGAGTTTTAATTTTGATTCAGTAAGAATTTTTTCTGTATCCTTGTTCAAGGAGCAGTTTAAGCTTACAACGTCACTCTCTCTTAATAAGTCGTCGAGTTTAGTATATTTCATGCCCTTTGTATCTAATTCAGGTTTTTTTGTACGAGAATAGTGCATTACATTCATCCCGAGACCCTGGGCAATCTCTGCAACTCTGGTTCCTATTCTTCCTATTCCAATAATTCCTAATGTTTTGCCTTTGAGTTCCCAGCCCATAAAATTTTCAAAACCCCAGTTACCTTGTTTGACAAAAGTCATTGCGTCGTGAGTTTGTCTTGAAATATTCAGGAGTGCTGAAATTGTTAGTTCTGCAACTGCCTCAGAAGAATATCCAGGGACGTTTGCTAATATTATACCATTCTTTTTTAGCAGGTCTAGATTGAAGTTGGAATAATCAGTATGAGTTGTGACTACATATTTCAGCGTTCCCTGTGTGAACACACCATCTTCATAGAAATCAAGGAGTCGTGTTACTAAAGCATCTGCTCCTTTCATATGTTCTGGTTTCAGAGATCTTGTATATTCTTTTTCAGCAAAAACAATCTCTACTACATCAGCAAACTCTTTGAGTTTATTAACAAACTCTTTTTCAAGAGGTTCTACACTTAAATCATATAATATGAGTTTTTTGAATTTCATTTTCTGAAAAACTCCTTTGTGATGTCTTTTCTGGTGTCTATGTAGTTTCCTTTGATATCACTTTCTGAAGTGACCCAGATTTTCTCTGGAGTGAATTTGAAAACTCTTCTAGGGAAAACGCCTAAAAATTCTTTGGTTGATCTTGGTTTTTTCTTTTTTCTTTGGTAGTGGAGTTTTAGAGCCTTAATAATTTCTATTATATCCTTTTTTTCTAACTGTTTTGCTTTCCCCTTCATGTAGATTCCATAACCCGTTCCTTCAGGAGCTGTTGTATCATAGATTACTGCGAAAACTCTTCCATTTTCTATTATATTTTTTGAGTGTTGGTTCTTGTTCCAGGAAAGCCAATAGAAATTATAATTCTTATCAAAGGATGTGTAGACTGGTGAGTTCCAAGGTTCACCTTTGTTGCTTGATGTTGCAAGAGTTATGTAAATAATCTTGTCTATAACAGCTTTTGCTTGTTTTGTTAATTCTTTGATATTTTTTGTCATAATACTAAATTAAGAAAAATACTTAAAAGATTTTATGTTTCAGTGTGGGTCTATAAAGAATTAGTACATGCACTGTCTACACAAGTCTGATTTACTGTACAATTAGCATCTTCTGTACACTCTGGAGGAGTTGTGTCTTCCACACAAATATTATCTATACATATTTGGCCATCTGCACAACCCGTAGCAATTGTACACTCTACATCGGGTATATCTACACATACATTGTCTACACAAGTCTGATTTACTGTACAATTAGCATCTTCTGTGCATTCAGGAGGTTCTTGTTGTTGTGTGCATATACCATTTGTGCACCCATATCCTTCTTCACAATCATCGTTTACTGTGCATTCATTCTCGGTTGCATTCACGTCTTTGCCTACAACTCCACTCTTTCCAATAACTGGTAGCAAATTGTATCTGTTTGTGTTTCCTCTTTTAACAACGTTTATGTCAAATACAAATTTTGTTGTTTCTCCTGCTACAATTCTGAAAGGTCTTACTATTTGTAATTTGTTGCTTGGAACCTGCACTTCAACTGTTTCACCGTCCACAACACCATCGACATCAGAAACATGGAGTTCAACTTTTGAGTATGATCCCTCTTCTAAGTTGATGTTTAAAATTGAGATTGCTTGTTCTCCAATTACCTGAGTAAGATCAACCGATGTTCCATTCAAGTCAAATTCTTCAAAACCTTCGTTGAAAACTCTTGCTTTTGAGAAAGTAACTATAAGTGCATCAAAATCTCCTATATCAGCTTCTTTATCAGAGACGAATAGGTTGAAGTTTCCTCTTTCGGTTCCCATGCCTCTGATTATATCATCTACATTCTGTTTTACATCATCTGGGATGTTTTCTGGTATGTTGCCTAAGTTATCTGCTTGTTTCAATGTCTCAATTACCCTTTCCCTTTCTTGAGTAGAAATCTGCAATGCGTTTTGTATTGCATTCTTGGCTTGTTCTGGTATATTTTCATAACCATAAACCATGCTAAGAACTTCTGCATGTCTGGTAGTTGCCTGAGCTACAAGCTGATCAACTGTAGTTGTGTCTTTTCCAATTGTCTTTGCAATTTCTGATATTCTGTTTGTTTCTGTCAGTCTGTTGGTGTATTCATTAAGGTCGTCATCAACATCAAAATCGCCACCAACAGCTCTTATTCGAACTCTTTCTAATTTCTTGTCAGCTATTCTAAATTGAATTTCAGCGGCTCTTTCTGGTCTTTCTCTCTCCAGGGCTGCTAAAGCTGCTGTATTCCCTGTTTCAGAAGCTTGTAAGGCTCTTTGTATTCCTGTTCTTGCCTGTTCCGGTACTTTTTCAAGAATACCCGCTAAAATATCATTATGTAATGATGTTGCAACTGCAACACGTTCTCTGACTTCTGTTGTGTCTCTTCCAGCTGCTTGGACCGTCTGAGCTATTTCATTTGCTTTCACTATGTTCTGTTCATATTCATCTACCAAATTATCTACAAATTCAGGTTTGTTTTGTTCAGCCATTGCTTTGGCTTCTGCTAATCTCATTTCTGCAGATCTTATGTGTTTTCCTGCTCTTGCTACGTCATCAAAAGTAAATGCAAAATCTACACTCTCAAAAAACCTTCCAAAACCATACATGAAAGAGTCTGGAGTATTACCAACCTCTGGTAAGCCTTCTTCAAATGCTGTTGGTAAATCTATTGCTGCTACTGATTGGATTGATGCTAACATGACTATTGTCAAGAGAATAGCGTATACTTTCATATATAGTAATATTACTGTTATAGTATATAAGACTATTTTGCAAGAGATTGTACGCGTGCTAGGATTTCTGGTTGGATGTAGTGGTGTATTGTGACATTGTAACCTTCTTTCCAGGTTTGTTCTTTTTTGTCAAATCTTTTGTGTCCTAGATCAGCTGCTATACTTGTAAATAGTTCTCTTATTTCCTTTTTTGTGGCGGTTGTGTGTGTTGATAAGAATTGTTTCGCTTCTTTAGTTGCATAATAAGATCTTACTATATGTGGATAGAATTCCTTTCCACAGTATTTCTTGAAAGCTTTCTTGAAGTGCTTGTCATCTAAAGGGTGACCTGTATGGCTTGTAAATACAAATGATGATGATTCTAAAGGCTGAAGCATACTATATAGTCTTTCTATATATATCCCTGGGAATTCTCTTGTTATGTTTCTAGGAACCCCATCCTTTGCTTTATATTTGAACGTGACTTCTTTCCCATCGATCTTGATGTCAGATTTCTTTAGTGTAGTAAGACCTTTATGACCATGAGCTTTGTAGTAAATTTCATTGCCTATTCTCATATGTGTTTTGAGTAGAGTGTACATGGGAACTGCTATGGCATCCTCTTTATCGCTTAAAGCTGCTAATACATTTTGCTCTAACTTAGAATAGTATTTACCGAATTCTTCAACTGATTTGTATTTCTTTTTTGTGAATTCAGCTTTCTTTTCAAGGGTGTATACGTAAGAGTAAGTTCCTCCTGGGTTCCTGTATAATACATCCCAGTGGTCATTTGACTCTTCATCATGCACAGTGAGCTGTTCTGCGAAGAGAGAATAGGCCTTATCTAGCTTTCTACCATCAGGTAATATGTTTATTCTAGCTCCTTGACATTTCCCTTCGGGTGATAGTTGTCCTTTTAGAAATGTTGGGTCCTTCTTATCTATTAGGAAGTCATAGCTGCTATGAAACATGAATAGTTTTACAACTTCCATTGTTTCAGTAAATTCTCTATCTATTTTCTTCCATGTAGAAGCCGTTCTTATTACAGTATCTAAACCTCTAGCTTTAATTCTGATTGTTCCAGCAAGAAGAGGCTTATATTTTTTTCGTTTTCTTGGTTTCTTAAATCCAGGCTTTTTCATAGCCATAATTATAATTAGGTTTGATTATTTTATAAGGAGATACTTCAACTAGAAGAGGTTTGTATGATTTTCGTTTTCTTGGCTTAGGTCTATTTCTCATCTTTATAATTAGTTTTCAATTGTTATATAGTGAAATTGACTATAATTACTTCTTTTCTTTGAATTTGAGAGCTGCAGAGTTTATGCAATACGTTTTTCCAGTTGGTTTGTCTTTATCTCTGAATAAATGACCAAGATGACCTTTACATTTACTACATAAGATCTCAGTTCTTGGTATTATCAATTTCAAGTCTAGCTTCTTCTCTATAGCGTCTTTCTTAGCGTCCCAGAAACTTGGTCACCCGCTACCAGAGTCATATTTCTTATCTGAACTGAAGAGTTCTGCTCCACAACCAGCACACATGTATACGCCTTTCTTTTTGTGTTCATTGTATTTGCCTGTGAATGCTCTCTCTGTTCCTTTCTCTCTAAGAATATGATATTGTTCAGGAGTAAGCTTCTTTTTCCATTCATCTGCCATGTGTATAATTTATTTTCTGGTTATATAATCGCTTAGAGCTATCAGATTTATGCAACTTGGATTACTAATTAGATTCTTCCCAGAAAATTACTCTTCTTTCTATGGTGTCTATGAGATAGAAAAATGCTATTCCTGCAAGTGATATCATAACTATGCCTGCGAATAGCAAGCTAGTCTCCAGATAGTAAGAGGATGTTACTATCAAATGACCTATTCCTGCTGAGGCTCCTGTAAATTCAGTAATAGTAGCTCCTACCACAGATAGAGTAGTTGCAGAAACAAAATACGCATCAGAAGTACGTATCATAGTTTATGAGATGAAGAGACAGAATAATAGCTAACGCTGTAGCTGATAAAAATAAAAAATGTTAAAATTTAATAAATACTTAAATTCATAAGAATACGCTTTTACTCTTACTTATCTTCTTCGGTTTCTTCTTCAACTTCTTCAGTTTCTTCTTCAGTTGATTCTGTTTCTGCGGAACCAGCCAATGTTACGTTTACTGCTTTTGGACCTTTGTCTCCTTGCTCAACGTCAAAGTTAACTTCATCGTTTTCTCTGATTGTGACGCCTTCTTTAAGACCAGTTATGTGAACGAAATATTCTTTGTCGTCTTCGCCTGCTATAAATCCAAATCCTTTACTATCGTTGAAAAATTTTACTTTTCCTTTCATTTAATACCTCAAATTTTTATTATCAGAAATAATACAAAATACCTTTCCGATACTCAGTAGATGAATTCTTTCTTTATAAAGGCATAAATAGCTGTTTAGAGGCCAAATTCTTCAACAAAGCCCACGATGGACTGGTATTTACGTAAGAAATCGAAGCCTTTGTCTGTGAGTGTGATGAATTTTCTTCCTTTCTTATCTGCCTCTTCTCTGATGAATTTCTTCTCTATGAGCTCTTCATAATACTCTGCGAATCTTTGAGAAGACATATTAGAGAATCTAAGTAAAGGGGTAGGTTTTATAGAGTTATTGTGTTCCCTAATAATATCTAGAATATCATAGATTATTTCCATTCTATTTCTTTTTTTTATCATTGGAAATTAGCCTTTTCTTAACCTTCAAATAGATTGAAAGGAAGATGAGTGCAGATATGATGTAAATTGATGCTTTAGCTTCGAATTGGATAAATCTGCTTGAAGCAAGTAAATTGATTATCCAAAAGACTAACAAAGAAGTTATTATTATTCTATTTTGTTTTGAAACATGACCTTTAGTAATGGCCTTCTTGGATGACATTAACATGACAGATCCTATAAGAATTGCTGTCTGTAATAGCACCAATATGTCTGCAGATCTTGTAGCTAGCGAGAAGACGGAGAGTATTATAGCTGCTATGTGCATGAAACTGCTCAGGTTATGCCTGCTGATGTCTATCTTCCTGGACATTATAGTCATAACAACTGAGAATACAGCTAAAGTGCTAAAATAACCTACAAGTAGGAATGTCAAGTCTTGATATGATAGCAAGAATCTAAACATTGGCCCTCTCATAGGACCGTGGGAAAACACTACAAATATGAAGAGGAATCTGAATATGTATGAAATAGCAAAGTAAAGGAAAATGTTTCTGAAATGGAATATTCCGCTGTGTTTTGATAAACTGTAGATTCTTTGTGTCTTGATATATGTAGCTAAACAAATCACTGCAATTGCAATAGAATATATTATCTCTAGTATTAACCAATCTAATGGTGTCATGATTCTAAGTTATCCTCTCGGTATAAAAAGAATTATGGACTTGAAATGCACATTTCTACTCCTATCACTTAAATATAGTCTTCTGTCCAATTCAAGTTTAGGTGAAAAAGACCTTAAAAATCCAGAGGTGGAGTGAATGAACGTGATATATGCGATGCTTGCAATATTTGTTGTGAGCGTTGCTACAGTTTCGGGCGCATATGCCTTGGGACCAAGCCTGTTGGGACCAGCAAATGAAGAAGTTAAAAACGCACTAGCTAACGGAGACTATAATGCCTTCGTCGCATTAATGCAAGACAGAATTCCAGAAACAATAACAGAAGAGAGATTTAACATGCTAGCTGGCAGATTTGCTACACATGAGGCAATGATGACAGCAGTAGAAAATGAAGACTATGATGCATGGACATCTGCAATCTCGGATGAATATCCAAGAAAGGCAACAAGCCTTACTCAGGATGACTTCCAACAAATGATTGACAGACACGCATCAATGGAAGAAATTAGATTGGCTATAGAAAATCGAGACTATGATGCTTGGTTAGAAGCCCAATCCAATCTCCAATTCGGATCAAAGTTCACACAACTTATAACTGAAGATGAATTTGATACGTTTGTGGACATGCATAATGCCAAAATGAACGGTGATTTTGATACCGCTAAAGAGCTCGCAGAACAGCTCGATTTAGATGGTTTCAGAAACGGCTTTAGTAAACATGGCAACCCCCATGGAAAAGTTGGTTTTATGCACGGTGAGTGTATGGGAGCGGGAGCTTAGTCTCCCCTCCTCATTCTTTCTTAAACAGCTAGATGCAAACCTTTATATAATTTAATATTGTTCTAGTCTTATGCCAATACATGCATATGCTTGTGGAGAAGATGAATGTAATTTTACTAGTGATTACCTTATTCGTAATGCGGCTGATATTCCAACTGTGTGTCCTTGGTGTGAAACTGTTGGTTCTTTAGCAAGAGATTACAAGAGCGAGGGATTTGCTGCTCATACATCTAGAAGAGCAGGTTCTGGTCACATTGTAGATTTTAAAACACGTCCAGATTTAGATGCTCCTCCATTAACTGGAGTGCTTGGTTTTCCATTGCTGGATGGTAGTATTTTATCTGCGCCAGATGGAGATTATCATGTTATAGAAGATAGTGGCGATCTTAGAATTAGACATGTTTTTGCTTCGAGAAATGGACAAGCAGAATATGTCCTCAAAAGTGTTGAGAGAAAGTGATTACTTCTTGAAAAGAAAAAAGATTTAAGCAACTGAAGCTAATTTTTAATTGATGATAGAACTCTCGTTGATTATAGTTGCAATTGCAGCTCTTGTAGTTATAATTGCTGTTGTAGGAGCAGTTGAGTGGAAAAAGAAAGAGAAGCATAAAGAACCAGATTACTACATATTCTTTTTAATGGGTTTGATATGGGTAATTATAGGAATATTTTCATTGTTCATGTATGATGATTTTGAATTTAGTCCATTATTTACTTTAGGAATAATATTTCTAGCTGTGGGATTAGCAAACAAGAGTAAATGGAAGAAACAGAAAACACCTTTAGCTCACTCACATAAAATGCTTGCTGTGATTAGTGTGTTAATAGTAGTGTTTGTAATTGCGCTTGCTTTCTTATTAGCAAGAGGATTTATCTAATTCAACCACACAAGAATCTAATGAGTTCTGGTATTGATCTTCCACCTAATTTTGGGGTTTCTTCTGCTAATTCTGGCCAATTGAAATCATATACACTACCTATTACATTTCCAAGCTCAGCTGCTAAAATAGTATCTTCTGGACTAACACATAAGAGACTCTTTCCCCATACTTCTATTGCTTTGCCTGCATCGATGGGTTTATCAGTTAAGTAAGCAACAGGTTCAAAATCATCTTGTGCCATCTCGCTTCCTACTGCTCTAAAAGAATCTGGATTTTCCCTACTTCTACTACCAAAAGAATAATAACCATCTACTAAAGGATCTATTCCCAGAGCTTTGTATGTTCTCTGAGACTCATCAACTGTTGCTCCTGCAGCTACAACAAAACCTAACCCTAAATCTCTTATAGCTGTGATGACGTCTGGAATAATAGGATGTATAAGCTCACGTGTTGGTTTATCAAGTCTCTGTGTCCTAATCGCAGCTGTTACAAGTTTGTATGCATATCTTCTTCTTTGACTTGATGGTTGTCTTTCTATGTCATCCCATATTAATTGCCGTCCCAAATACGCCTTAATATGAGGAACTTCTAATAAACTTGGAGTTAGGGTATCATCTGTGTTAGTAGCTACTACGTATTTCATATTTGATCACTAGAAGTAAAATTTAAAAGGGTTTTATGTCATCTTAATATCTCATAATCTCTTGCCAAATTTTTTGATTTCTTAAGTGTAAGGTCAACATTTATACCATGCTCTTCCAAGACCTGCATCATCTCATCAAGTTTTCCTCACCTAAAATAATGTCCGTTGATGTCACTGATTCTTCCTGCTAGCAAGTAGGTTCAGGTGCACCTGCAAACAAGTGGTCAATCATAATTGCTAGATCAAGAGCTGTTGGGAAACCATCTCCGTCCAGATCAGCTATCCATGGAGGATCAGGTAATGGGTGTCCAGCGAATAGAATGTCAATCATGATTGCAAGGTCAAGAGCTGTTAAGAAACCATCTTTGTCCAGGTCGCCGCAAATATCTAGAGTAGAGATTTCAAGTTCTCTGAAATTTATGTCATAATTTCCATTTTGATCTGTAGCTGAAATCGCATACAAATACTCGTCTCCTATGGTACCTTCAACATTCCAGCTTACAATAACTGAAGTGCCTGGATTGATTGATCCTAGAGGCTGTGAGATTGGATCTATTACAAAAAAATCATCACTTATATTCAAGGAAGCGACAGTGTTGATGAGAGTATAATCTCCGAGATTTGTTATTTCAGCTGAGATTGTGGTTGTTTCACTTACTTCTGGAGATTCTGGAAAATGCATCATACCACTTACTTGAATAACTGGAGGCGATAAGACATCTATTCCTTCTACTATTGTCTTGAATCCGGTGTCAGATGAATCTGCTGCTAAAACAAAGTTGTGTTCGCCTGAGTGTATTATTTTCATAGGAATATTAGCTACATCTGTTTGTCCTGCTGACAGGCTTGATATGGCATATGTAACATCAGAAGTGGCATAGAACGGTGTTATTAGTCTCACTTCTATATCATTAATTTGTGATCCTAGTAGATTTTCAACTGAAACAGTTGCAGTGAAAGTCTGATTCACATCTACTACTAAAGGGATTGTGAGTGTCACATCAAGACCTGGGTCAACTGTGAAGAAGGAGAGGTCAAAACAATCTTCGGTAGTTGTTGTTACTTCAAAATCTCCGTTATCAACATAATCTGTACTTGTGATTATAAAGCTCTTGGAAACTGAGCTAGAAGGCGGTATGGTAAGACTATCAAAGTCATTTAAGATTAAAATTTCGCTTGGTATTGTGTGCTGTGGAGCAAATTGGACAGTCTCTTCTATTAGAGGTGTTCTTACATTTATTTCTGAATTCACGTTTTGTGTAATTGCTCCATTGTTCTGGAATTCAATTGTCAAATTCACATCTTCTCCGAAAATATAATCTGATTTGTCTGTAGATGTTGTGATGGTAAGATCACAGGAGTTTAGGCTTGAGAATGATTTTGGAGGCATAGGAGGCGTGGGTTTTGATGTATTATATTCTTTTATAAGACTTGTCTTATTTCCTGTGTTAGGATCTTGAGTAACTGGAGCAGCTGTAGGTCTTCCAGTTCTTGGTCCACCTTCACAAGAATGATCTCTCCAATAGTCCTCTTGTGTTACACCTGTGTCTTCGTAGCCACCAGTTGCATCTAGAATCAGCCACTGAGTTCCATTCCAGTATTCTGCCCAGCAGTGATAGTTCCATAAGCTTGTAGCAGTTTTTCTAACCCATTGTCCTGTAACAGCCCTTGCTGGAATATTCTCTGCTCTGAGTTTACCAACCAGAACCATACAGTTATCACTACATTCGCCATCTGCCCAGCCGCTTGGACCTGTTGATCCATTTGAGTGAGCTAATAAAGCATTTAGGTATGTTTTAATGTTTGCATAACAACCGTTTCCGTAAGTTGTATGCTCAGTTACCCATTCTCTCTTTTTCTTTGCAGCATCATCCTCGTCTGTCGTTCCATTTTCAATCTCATTTATTTCTCTAGTATACAGCGCATTATAAATATCAAGTTGTACTACTCTTCCAATCTCTCTAGCAGGGCTCCATCTTGTGTCATAAAGTGACTCGTTTGTTCCGTGTTTCCATTGCAACCACTCTGCATTTGACCAGCTTGCAGGTTTCGTCATACTGAAAATAACTGTAAAATCTCTTGTTATGTCTATTGTGTCTATTCCATTGGTTATTGAAATTGTAGCGGTGTATTTACCAATTGGTCCAGCAGCAGATGTTGAGATCTTGAAAACTTCGTAATGAAATCCTTCTGGTGCAATTAATTTTTTCTTGCTTAACACCTCGGTTGCATTCAGTTTGTTACCTAAAGAATCAACAACAGTTATGTTTTTAGCTGATAGGTTGTTTCTTTTCACAATATAAATATAGACATCTTCTCCTCTCCTGTAAGTTGTAGCTTCATATCTCTTGTCATTGTTTGCAACTGTGACACTTATCTCGTTCAGTATCAAAGGTGTGACAGCATTCACTCTAATGTCAAAGAAAATATTATCAAAGCCACCAAAATTATCATCCACCAAAACCTCAATAAAATAATCCCCAGCATCTCCAATACCTGTCTGCCAGAAAAAGTCTCCAGTAATAGGATCTATTACTGGACAATCCAAAACTCCACATTCAGCTTGTGTTAGTGAATAAGTGACAAGATCGTCTCCGCATATTTGCATGTCTAAGTCAACTGCATTGGCAGAAGTAAAAGCGAAATCTCCTTCGTTAATTGTAATGGTGGAAATTGGATCTAGTTCTGGAAGCCTGTTGATATTAAGGACGTTTATAGAAACGTCTGAAGATCCTAGAGGAACATAACATTCTTGGCCTGCTTCAGAGGTAAATATATAATATTCAGACTGACAGTTATTAGGAGTCCAAGTAAATGTGCCTTGAACTTCTCCTGGAGCTGATACTGTTGGATAAGTTGCTCCTGGAGGTAAATTATTTGACCATGTGCAAATAGGTAGTGCTGGGTTTGGAGGATTCCATCCCCAAGTCATATAAAATTCAAGTAGCTCTCCTTCTTCTACATCACAAAAACATTCTCCAAAATTCACACATTCTGGCTCTTCAAAGTTACAATAATACTGAGCGTCTTTGTTTGATGAATCGGATGAAACCATGCTTTGTATAGAAGATGGTATAGGCTCAATTTGTAATGTATTTTGAGAACCTGAAGTTATTATTAGATTTTTTGTCTCTTCTGTAAAAGAAATTCGACCTGGTTTTTGAGTAAGCTCAATTGCATTTATGGTACCCATAGCTAGAATTATTCCAAGAACCAAAGACACAACAATTGTAATTTTCGTTGCAGCTAGCAAATTATCACACCTTAATCTAAATGAAATTATACTCTTTTAAAAAAAGGATGGATTGAAGTTTTATAAAACCATGTGGTGTTTAAGACAATCAGTAAGAATTAATATATTGTCCATACAAGCGGGTTGTTACCAACCACAAAGCATCTTCTTCTCAGCGTGACTTAGGGTTTTGATCTTCTCTTTGAGACTATGAGCTTCTTTTCTTGTTTTACACACATGAGACCATACTAAACGGACAATACTAGGTCCGCTCTTTTTATTCTCTTTTTTCTTGTAGTTTAGATTTTCTATATGAGAACTCATCTCAGTTAGGATATTTGATGTGTCTCCTACGTAGAAATTAGTGAACTTTCTGTCTTTGTAGCATTTTAACATGTACACCCAGTAAGTCATAAACTAGACTTGGAATTAGGGTTTAAAAAGATTTGTTAGGGTATTATTCTAATTTTTTTATTATGTATTCAGCGTACCAAGCAGGCCAATTTTCATCTCTGTGTCCAAGCTGAGTTTCATATACTCCATGAGCTTTCTCAGCTTCTTTTAAGAGCTCTTCTAATTTTTCTTTTGTTAATATCATTAATATCAAATATGATTACATACATGTCCATGTGTTTGTGTACTTATCATATTCACAGTCAGTTCCTTGGTCACCGTTTCCAGTGCTTGGAGATTCATCTGGTGTTGCAGTTATATACTCCCAATTAGTTTCACATCCATATAATGCATTACATCCCCTTACAGCAAATTCATATGTATTGCTAGGGTTTAGACCATTGAATTCAACTTCATTTGGATAATCTTTATCAGGTAACGGTCCTGTTACACTCCAGGCGTCACCAACTTTTCTCATCTTAACCTCATAAATACTTGCTCCTCTACTACCCCAAGTAAGCTTTACTGACCAGATATCAGTTGTTGCAATTATGTTATTAACTGATGGTATGACTGATCCTTGGTTAAGTCCCTTTTTAATTGAAATATCATCTATGTAATTGAATGGTTGTGCATATCCTCCTCTGCTGTTTATATTTGTTTTTACTGTTCCTGGGACATCATCTGACAAGCTATTCCCACTATGGAAATCACATGAATATTCAGCCCAGTCGCTTGTTGGGTAGACTTCACATCGCATAAGATTTTTCCATGGATTTGGAGATTCAGGTCTTCGTCTCTCTACCCAGAATAACTGAGTTGATCCATTTAAAGGATCTCCTTTCTTTGCCCAGAAAGAGAATGCATAATCTGTGTCTGCTTCAAGTACAATGTCGTGTTGCCATGGCTCCCAACTATTTACACTCTGCACGCAATAATCTCCTGTATGGCAGTCTGTATCTACACCATCTTCTGCTATGAATGCTGAATCATCTGCAGGTTCATTTACCCATCCCCAGTTCTCTACGTTATTACCATTTATTGTTTCAAATCCATGGTTCAATACATAATTCTGCTCAACAGTGAATGTTCCTGGAGTAGCAGCAGAACAATCGCCTTGTGAGTCACAAACAAATGCATAATACTGGTTAGTTCCAATATCATCTTCTGTTGTTGTGTAAATGCATGTGGAAGGACTTGTACCATCTAGAGATGATTCACACCAATCACCGCCTGTACAAAAAGCAGGTGCTCCAGGAGTGATAGCATTTGTTCTGCAAATATGAGCTCTTACCAAATCGGTTGGGTTATCGTCTGTCCAATCAGTAGTAAATGTAATAACTTCTCCTATGCTTACACTATTAGGATTTTCTGTAACGCCTACAATTGTAGGAACAATATTTAACTGTAAGAATTCATTCTCAACTATCATGTTACCCATTATATCATATACATAGTGATAGATAGCAACTATTTGTCCTGACGCCACATCTTCTACAGCCCTTCTAACTCTTAATCCGCTATAATCATAATCATAATACTCTTTTATGCCCTGTCCTGTTAAGTCTGCAGCTGCCATTCTATTTTCAGGATCATAAGTGAATACAGCTGATATACAATCAGGTTCTCCTGAACATACTTTTGTTTGTAGATTACCTCTCTCATCATACTGCATGTTTATTACTGGAACACTTGCTGAAAGTACTTGTTTAAGTGCTTGACTGCTTCCACTAACCTCAAATGCATATTGGTATGTTTTTGTTGGTTCTCCTGCTCTTGTTTCATCTTGTCTGTTCCCTGCCTTATCATAATTATATGTCGCTTCACCAAATGGTGTATCTTCATAAACTAACCTATGTACATTATCATATCTGAATTCTTTGTTTGGTTGTCCAGGTGATGTAATTGTCTCCACATTACCTACGTCATCATGTATGTATGACTCAGAAAAGTGTGTTGTTCCTAGTTTTGTTGTAACTACATCTGTGACCCAATCTCTACTTGGATGATAACTATAATCTGTTTGAACCGTGTTACCAAATGTTACCAAGTCCATTGTTCCTGTTGGGTTGTATATGATAGACGCAGAAAATGTTCCGTCCTCAATTCCTTCAACTTGACCAAATGCATTGTAAATATAACTAACTGTTACACCGCCTTCAGGATAAGTAATTGTTCTTATGGAATCTGATTCAGTGTATGTATATGTTGTTGTATATGTTCCTTCATTCATGATGTTTTTTGTTATTGAATCTAGTCTACCAAAACTATCATAACCTAGTGTAGTTATTATTACATTGCTTCCAGATCCTTCTGTTATTGTGCAAAGTTTTCCAGAATGACATACATCATAAACAAAAGTCACATCCCTCCAAGGAGAAGGGTAATTTATTGTTTTTAATCTATCTAATTCATCATAAGTATATGTCATTGTAACGGTTCCGTGTGTTTTTGTTCTAGTGTTTCCATGATCATCGTATGTGTAACCAATTGATCCAATATCTGGATTGGCAAATGCACTTAGTCTGTGTAGGCTGTCATAACCATAATCTGTTAAATGATTTTCAGCATCTGTGATGGTATCTATGTTATCAACTGCTGTATATAAAAAATCATTTTCATAATCGTAATTATTTCCATCTGTTGAGTTCTCTTTTAGAGTTACTATGTTTCCCCAACCATCAAAAGAAGACATTTTCCATTTATTTTCTTCATCCATTACCTTTGTGTATTCTTTTCCAGAACTATCTATACCATGATTTGTCTGAATCGTTGTAGAATCAGGGTTTGTTATTGTTGTTATTCTGCTTAAAGGGTCTCCAGCAATATATGAAAATACTGTACCTGCACCTGCAGTTTCTCCTGTTGCAGTTCTATGAGTAGTTTGTATTCTTCCAGAAGTATCATAATCTGTTTGTGTGTTTATCTTTTTTGTTGCGTCTCCTGCATCTTGTATGACAGTTTTAAAATTTCTTCCATGTGCATCATAATATGATGTAGTAGTTGCATCCTTACCAGCAATAGAATCAATTATAGAAGTTGCTGTTACTGTTTCAGGTCCACTTTTTGATATGTCATATGTGTAAAGTATGTCCGGATTTTCACTAGTTCCCTCTTGTATAGCTTTCCACAATCTTCCATAGTTATCATATTCATATGTTGTTGTTGCGCCACCAAATGGTGTTATTGTTTTTGGTTTTCTCAATTCATTATCCCATGTATAACTTGCTGAATAACTGCCGGGTCCTGTTTCTGATTGGAGTAATCCATCTGTAGTGTAACCATATGTAACTGTTTGACTCATTGCATCCTCTCCTGTGCCGCCTTCTGTTGCAAGTATTTTTGGTGGGATAGTCATACTCAATGGCTGGCTAAAACTGTTATATTCCCCATAAGTTGTGGTAATCCATCTAATATCATCTGCATAATAATCCTGCGTTGTTTCAGGAACTACTCTTTCAAGATCATATAAATTACAATTCCTTGTTTCGTCTGGCTTATCAAATGTGGTTCCACAAGTATCTGGATCTACATCAGTGCAGGTTCTTGTTTGTTGACCTAATGTGCATGCTCCCCAATTTGTACATTGCCAATCTTCAGGGCAAGGACAGTTGTCATCTAATGGATTTCCAGGAGGATATTTATCTTGGCATGCACCCCATGTAGTTATACTAAAACCCAAAAAATTTCCTGGAATACATTGCATTTGACCATTACATATCTGATCATTTGCCTCATAACTACAATCAGCAGTTGCTCCTGGACTAGCACATTCACAGTTAAATGCTGGAACTCCTATTCCTTGAAAATTACTAGGACATGTTTGAGGTGTCCATCCACCGGAAGCACATGTTTGTGTTCCATAACATTTTACTGCAGCACCAAGACATGTGGGCGTTATATCACCATTTACGTCATAGCATGTGGTGCATGTATCTGTACTACCTATCTGACAAAAAGCGTCTGATGTATTGGTTAACATAGCTAAAACAAATACTGTAACTAATATTGTATATATTATTTTCATTATTCATACACCTTATATTCTGTTTTTGTTAAAAGTCCACCTGGGCTATTTATTTGTGAAGGTAGTGTGAGCATGAATTTATTGGATAGTCTATCTTTAACATTTGTATCTGGATCAGAGGCGAATGCGTATGAGATTGATGTAGTTTTTGCTGCTCCGCTTGAAGGTGTTAGAGTTGTGCCTGTAGACAATATGATTGTTTCATGTGGTAATTGGCCTGTTCTTGCGAAAGAGGCATAAGAGTAAGATATTGAAGATATTGATGTATAAGATGGGTTCGTCCAATCGTATAATTTTGTAGTTGTGGAATCTGGTAAATCAATTGTTTTCCAGAAAAGTGCTGTTCTTGTGTGATCGTAAGCCGGATCTTCTACAGTTATTGGACCAGTTTCAAATTCATTATTAGAATAACTACCTCTAGCTACTGATACTTCTTTAACCAATCCGAGTGTTGTGTCTCCAGTAAAACTACCAGTAGATTTGTAATATCTTACAAGTTCTGGATATCCCATGAAACCATCATTCTTATCTGGGATTAATGTGGCTGATTGTTTTCCTGGGATATTCTCACACCAACGTCTGGAATTATGATAAAAACACAAAAAACTCCCACTGAAAACAGTTGATTGCTTACCACTTGATTCAAATTGATCAGTAGAGTAATATGTTATTATGTGTCCTATCCCACCTGGTAAGGTTAGTTTAGTTTTTGGATAATAGACAAATTCACCTACATCATCAAATGAACTTGGAAGGAAGTAATAATCACCAGTAGCAGACAGTCTTTCTTGTACAAATTTATCTGGTATTCTATTTATATTACCTGCGTCTCCTATTCCTGATTCAGCTAAGTAGTCTTGTGTATATACATATGAATCCCCTGAAGGATCCTCAACCGTTGTTGAGATGAGCCTTGCCCCGCCCATTCTGTATATATATTGACCATCATTGTCTTGGAATACTGTATTACCTCTAGTATCTACAATATTGAATTGTTGATTGATTTTATGTGTTTCGTAATTATATGTGACTTTCAGTCCTGTTGGATAGCTTATTTTATACAGACTCCAAACCTCTGCATCTGCTAGATCTACACCTGCGAATGCCCCTTCTGAATCTAAATTCATCCCATCTGGATTTGATGTGTAATATCCAAATAAGTCTCTATAATCATATAAACTTGTCCTACTACATCCTGGTAATAATGCTGGTCCAGGATTATATGCAAACTCATAAGGTTCCAGAGTATCAATAGCAGTCTTGCCCTGGACGTTTATTTGTGTGAGCATTAATTTGCTTTGATGAGTTCCATCCGGTATTGTGTTTCCAGCATCATTATCTATACATACAGTAGGACTGTATTCATTTATTCCACTAGCTAGATTATTATTCTGGTTATAGACGAAACTAATAACATTTAATGTTGAACTTTTTGATAGTGTGATTGAGTTAAGATGTTTGGTTGCCTCTTTACTACCTCCATCACTATTATAATCTATCTCATATTCTGATAACAAATAATTAGCTGGTGTTGCAACACCATCACCTACAAAAGTAAATGTTGCAGTGTGACCACTGGATGTTGTTACTGTATTTGGATATGCAATCTCTCTATATATAACTCTACTATCAGGACCAGTTCCATCAAAATCATAATGATAATCAACTACATCATAATTAATTGCTATCCAACTGCCTGCATTGTTTCCATCTGTTGGATCAAGTACATTCCCTGCACTATCCCTGTAGCCAGGAGAGAGAATTGCTGTTAATTTCCATTCCATAGCTCCTTTAGGAGAAGCTGGTAATCTTGATACATCTCCATTGTCATAGGCATCTACATAGGACTCTTTTACTGGTTGATTGTAAACAAATTTTGTTCCATCTGCTGTGATTAGGACAAATCCATCATAATCATATCCATACTGGACTGTTTTTGTTGTTCCCAATATGTTTAATCTGTATGGTGTATTAGCACTTTTTGGTTCGAATTCTGGATTCTCTACTGTTCCAAAATTAAAGAATTTATCTCCCCCGCTTGGGAATGTAACATACATTGCATCTCCTACAACATCAGCTCTTGTATGAGAATATGTGGTTGGTTCAATTGTATCTTCTCTACAATCATTTGGACAAGCAGATGTTGAACCCATCAGATCATTAGCACCATCATAACTCTCTCCAAATTCACATCTCCCATTATTATTACAGGAGCCAACCGCTACTGCAGCACAATCGCTTGGAGCACAATAATAATTCTCTCCTCCACCTACTGTTGTCTGACATGTTCCATCAGAAGTGCTTGGAGTTTGACTCCAACAATCTAAATTACAATTAAACCATGTTTCACCAATGTCACATACTCCATTACCACAACCTTGTGTACAAGTTGAATCAATAAAACAAGGTGCGGATTGAGAACATTTAGTAAGATCGACATTTCCAGATGCACAGTATATTGCCTCACAATCATTCCCATCATAACATTCACTGGAAAAACAAACTTCTTCATTATTGACACCATATGTACTTACACTACAAGATCCCCAATAATCTGGTGTCCAGCAACTTCCGGCCTGGTCTTTGCATGGATATTCACCATCATCTTCATCACCGGGACCACCAAAATAACAATCAGTATCATCTTGTAGTTGTGGACAAACTTGATCTTGGCCAACAGTTATTTTTGGCCAACACCATCCATAATTAGTATTAGGATTAAAACAAGGGCGATCTATATTAGGGCAAGCATCTGAATCATCAGACGTGCCCCCTGTACACTGTTCTGCTTCACAATTGTGATTCCAATTGGTACAATCTAAACCGCCTGGATTTATGTTTGGCGGATCGCATGCAGGAACACCGCCTTGTAACCCACCTGGATGTGTTTGATATTCACCACATTCACAAATATTATCACTTGCAGATGTTGTTCCAGTACAATCTTTTGGACATGTATTATGAGTTTCAGGACCGTTACAAATCTGATCTCCACAAGATGTTGAACCTCCTTTTGCTGTGTCGTGGTAATCTACCAAATTCATTGGGATTCTTCTTATTGAGCCTAGATCTAAGTTCCACCCTAAACCTATAATAGAATGAAGCTGATCCACTTTGATACCTGATTCATAATGAGCAACTATTGGTAATGATAAACCGCCAGTAGAAGGAACATCCATCAAAGGAAGATCAAGATTCAAATCACCTGTAAAAGATGATCCGCCTCTTTCATAAGGAGTGATTTTAGTGGGTTGGGGAGGAGTTACTGTAGAAGCAGCCGGACTCACTAATAGAAACATACACAAAAAAACTACAATTATAATTGTCGTAATTTTATTTAACATCAGTAACCTCTAAGCCATATATAATCACTCACCGTAAGCTTTATATTCGTTTAGTATTCACTGATCACGATATCTTTATTGAATTGTCAATTTCCTCTCATTTTTCCAGAAAACCAGTATACAAGAAGGAAGGAGAGAAATAGTTATTTAAATCTTTCCCCCAACTTTTAAAAAGCAATAACAGCATCAGGAGAATCGTTTGACCAGATCTCTTACATTAAATTTTGGGGATAGGAAAAAATTGTTAGCTGTAATTATAATTGCTTTTTTTGTTCTTTTCGTTTCCTTCAGTTCAGGATACGCAAGAGATTCCAACTTGATAAAATCAGTTGAAAAAATAAAACCTGTAAAACCAATAGATTCAAGGTTACAACTAGAAACTACTACGTCAACAGCAGTTAATATACCTGGTTTTGAAAAAACTAATACTGTTTTTTTCTATACGGGTATCAAGAAAATAGCAGAAAAAACTAATGGTGTATTAAGCTATGCTCACGATGATAACGTAGGGAATCTAATTTTGAAAACTGACTCTTTAGGAAATGAGCAACCAGGTTCAAGAGTTTCATACGATGCGTTTGGTTCAGCTGACTCAGATGACGCTAGTTACACTGGACATCTACTTGACAATGGAATCGGGATGTATTACATGAAATCAAGGTATTATGATCCTGATATTGGACGATTTATTAGTGCTGATTCTGTACCAGGTGACATAACAGATCCACAGTCATTAAATAGATATATTTACGTCACCAATAGACCAACAATTAACATAGATCCAAATGGAAAGCAACAATTCCCTAGTAATATTATAATTACTGGAGCAGACTCAGTTGAACAAGTTATGATTAGGGGCTCTTTGTATAGTGTACCCGATAGCTTCTTTAGCCCAACATCTCCTACACCTGATACTATATATTTACATGTATCAGACTCGCTGGGTGGTGGTGCAACATTTACCACAGCTGGAAGCTACGGTCAGTTTACAGATAGTGCTAGTATTCTACGTGATTTTTTGTTTAATGAAATAATTGATACTAGTGTAGTAATTCCACTTAGCGTGCCTTATGTCATAGATACAACTAAAGAAGTAGGTGCAGAAGGCGAAAGATTTTTAGTGCATGAATTGTATGCCCATTTTGGAGATAAGCCTTCAACTGACACTCTTCACACAGAAGTTAAATCTGCAATGGCATACATAGATGCTAATAATTTTATCTCTTCAGATTCATTGGCAAGAGATTCTTTAAGACAAGCAATATTAGTAATCTATGACGATTTACATACTGATGAAGCTAAAGCATATGATAAAGAACGCAACTTCGCAATTTATCAATTTAACCAAGGAAGAATAGATTCTACTACTTTATCTAGGGTATTACGAGAAACGGCATTTGATAGTGCAGCTACTGTTAACAGAGCAGATAGTCTAGGAAATTATTGGTTCAATCAAATTCCATATTAGAACTATAGACTTTCGTCGTCGTCATCGAGACTCATTTTAAATATGCCAATTAAATATTCATCTACTGCAACTATGATTCTATTACCATCAACATCAACTCTTTCTACGTATCCTCCAGATAGCTCTGGTGGGTAAAAAAGAGTGTATGTAGCAGTAGGATCTGATAAGAAGCTTGTTAAAGAGTCAATTGTTTTTGTTGGGTCAATATTAGGTTGTTTTATTACTTTACCATCCTGTGTCACTAAAGAATCTATAATATTTATGTTTGTTCTTGAATAAAGATCATTTGCGCGTTTTGCATAAAGGTTTAAATCTTCTGTAACAGCACCTGGATCAAGAGGAGCAGAATTGGTAGTCTTACCGTATTGGGAATTTATGCTATCATTTGTATTTGGGTCTGAATTTACATCTTGACATGCAGGCGTAACTACCAGAGCTCCAGCTATTGTAGTTGCAATTAGTTTATCAATCATCCTATTTCTATATCTCATAATAAAATCTTAAAGGGGAGGGTTTAAATAGATTTTTTACGCTTTATACTGTGGTCTTTCCTTATGAAATCATATACTCTGAGAATAAATGTTCAATTGAACTAATACAATAGATTCAATTAAGTTGACAAGCCGGTTGTATAATTGCTGAGTCACATACTTCATTGGTTTCTTTTTGTTCTCCGTTTTTTGTGTAAGTTAGTTTACAACAAACACTGACAGTATTGGTTTGTATTGGGTTTACTGGTATATAATTTCCAGTTATATCAGTTTCACTACAACTTCTGACTACAACTTTTTGATAGACATTTCCATTAGTAGTTGCTGTACAATATAATTCCCCATAACCTTCTGGGATATCACAGTTGAAATAAAGGTTTTGGACTTCTGTATCACAGCTGAATAAGTTAGGGTTGCTCATGCAGTTTCTGCATCCTATTTGGTGATCCAAAATCCACTTAAATCTATCTGTATCTATTCTAACAGAATTAGCTTCTAGAATAACCAATTCAGATGGGGCTATCACATTGTCATTTGTCATTGGTTCAATGGCATCGCAGACCCCATTAGAGTTATCGTCTAGACAACAGCTAATACCATCAGCTATGTACGGTGGGTTGCATATAGTTGGTTTCTCTGTTTGTGTATCAGTTGGTTGTCCAGAAAAAATAATAATTATAACAACTATTAGAACCAATAAAGAGATGAAGTAGTAATGTCTGTTTGCTTGTTTCTTAGTTACCCTAGGTTTTGAAACTTTCTTTGTGATCTTTCTTTTTGTTTTCTTAGCTTTCGCCATTAATTAAAAATTGGTTGCGCCTGCTTAAATCTTTTAAATCTTATTGCTAATTATTATTTATGCACAGAAATCCAAGAAAGGGTGCTGTAGGCATAATAATAATAGTGATTCTTCTAATAGGTGCAGCAGTTGTCGTCTACACGTTACCCGATGATACATTTAATGACCCTAATACTAATCCTAATCCTGAACAGTTCTATTACGAGGACTGTGGTTACATAGGTTCATCTCCTTGCGTGGATGATATTGGTCCATATTGTATTGAAGGAAATCTTGATTATAATGGAGAAAAGTGCGTAACAGCTGATTATAACAACAACCAAGAATACAATGACCCATATTATGATAATCCAAATAATGGTAATACAGGTTCTAATGGATATGATTCTGGTCAGAACACAGGCTCCAACACAGGAGCTGAAAATTGTGGCTATCTGAATGAACCATGCTGTGAGGGAGAGTTCACAATAGACGAGTTCGGCATGCCAAGAGTTCCTCAATGGTGCTATGATGACCTTGAGTGTAGAGCAGAGATCTGTGTAGAAGGTCCTGGATACACATCTACCCCAAGACCAAATTATTAGGGGAAACACTTATATCGGGATCAAACCAACTATTTAATATGCTGGAAATATTCCTAGCAGGTTTCCTTGGTGGTGTAATAAGAGGACTTGTTGGAATATCCAAAGAAATTCGTTCTTCTCCAACTAAAAAGAAAAAACTCAGATTGGATTATTTTGTTGTAACTCTATTAGCTTCTGGAGGATTGGGTTTATTGGTTGGTGTTTTCATAGCAGATGATATACGTTTCGCTTTACTTGCTGGATATGCAGGAACAGATTTCTTAGAGAACCTATACAAGATTAAGATGAAGAAAAGGAATTGGTGATATGAGACTAAGCTTACTCATATTAATTGTTTCACTTCTTATTTTACCTTCTGTAAATGCCCATATAGAACAGTTATCTTCTACAATAGAAGGTGATTGCAGAGAATATAATGTAACTGTTGTTCCACATGGTTTTACTGAAAATTGTTACGATGTAAAAATAGATGTGACTAGCACGAGAGGTAGGGTTGGGGAGATATTTGATTCTAGAGAAGGATGGAAATCCTCTTTCTTTTATGTAAGTAATGATTTGTGTATATCAGATTCTGAAGTGTTTGAGAAGACGTATCAAGTAAGAGCAGATGACTCAGAAATACTGAATTTCAAAACAACAATTAGATTTGGAGAGAAATTGTGGTCAACTGAGTATTATGAGATAACACAGGGTTGCCCTGAATTAGTTGAAGGAGACGATAAAGAATTCTGGATATCCACAGGAATTGTTTTGATTGTTTTACTGGCGTCAATAGTTTATTATGTGAAATTAAGTGAATAGAGTATGTTGAGTAATAAAAAAATAGTGAATTATCTGTAGAGCAGTATAAGGATTATGATGAAAAATAAAAAATCAGTGAAGTTCGCATGGCTTATAATTGGTATAGCAATGATATTCTTAGGTGGAATTTTAACCGGAATGATTTATTATCATTTCTCTGTTCTAGGGTCTAAACTAGGAAGTCCATTGGAACAATATTTTATAAGCTTAGGAATGACATTGATAGGATTAGTATTCGTTGCGCATAGTGTTGATAATTAGTTATTCACCAAAATCTTCGTTCATTGTTTCTGGATTCCAACATACACGGAAGTTCTCGTCCATAGAATTTAGTTTTTTCATATCTTCTTCTGATATTTCAAAATCGAAGACGTTTGAGTTCTCTTGTATTCTTTCTTCATGGGTTGATTTTGGTAATACAATGATCTCTTTTTGTAGTGCCCATCTAACAAGGATTTGAGCGGGAGTTTTAGAATACTTTGAAGAAATCTCAATGAGTAATGGATCATTTAGTTTTTTGCCTCTTGTGAGAGGGCTATATGCTTCAATATAAATTTCTTTTGAACGGCAGAACTTTAAAAGAGTTTTTTGATTCAGGTATGGACTAAATTCAACTTGATTTACTGCAGGTATTATTGATGAATTTTCTATTAATTCTTCAAGATGTTTAATAGTGAAATTACTTACACCAATTGCTTTGCATCTACCTGATTTTAGAATTTCTTCTAGAGCTCTCCATGAATCAAGTTTTAGTTTTTGGACAGGCCAGTGAATTAAATATAAATCAATATAATCAAGACCAAGGTTCTCAAAACTTTTATCAAAAGCTTTCAAAGCCTTTTCATAACCGTGATCATCATTTTTTAATTTTGTTGTAACAAATATCTTTTCTCTTGAGATTCCACTCTCTCTTATAGCTTCGCCTACACTTTGTTCATTTCCATAATAAGCAGCAGTATCTATATGAATATAACCAGCTTTCAAAGCCCATAAAACAGATTGTTTGGTTTCATCACCTTGAGGAATCTGATATGTTCCAAAACCAAGTTGTGGTATTTCTACCCCGTTATTCAACTTAATTTTTGATGTTATTTCTAGAGTCATAATTGAATTATAACACTATGAAATAAAAAGTTTTAAGACCCTGAAACAATCAATAAACATGGTTGAAACTCCTTAAATATTCTCAGGTACGAAGAAAAATTGGAAGTCTGTAATCAAATTTTTAGTGTTCTCTTTTATTTTCTTATTCTTGGAGTTTGCCTATCAATTTTATTTCCTAATACCAGGACAAATGCAATTGGCTATGATCAGAAGTTTTGCATTTTCAGGAGCAACATTCTTTGCTTTGGCTTTGTTGTTAAGCGTTGTATTCAAGTTCAAATCCAGATTAGCTAAGCACTGGCCTACGAGAAGAAATTTGGGTGTACTAGGTTTCCTTTTCATAGTTATTCATGTTTTTAGTGTGATACAAACAAATTTCCAAGGAGATGTTTCAGGAACTTTCTATAATCTAAATCCCTTAGTAAATCCTCTAATATTTGGTTGGTTAGCTTATCCAATATTCTTTTTACTATTCATTACATCAAGTGATTGGGCTGTAGCTAAGCTAAGGACAAAGTGGAAAGTTGTCCAGAGATTGATGTACTTCGGTTACCTGGGAGCTGTTCTACACTTCCTAACAATCAATCCATCAGCTCTTTGGAACATCGCTGGTTATTTGTTGATATTTGTAACTATACTGGCTATGGCTGGTGGATTATTCTGGTTCATTAAATTAGTTGCGTCAGGAAGATCATCTAGAAGGGGAATCATAATCATACTGTTATGGATTCTTGGATTATATCTAATCTTCTTTTGATGAGTTTTTATTTCCTAGATCCAATTACTTTCTATGTTCGAACAAGTCAAGAGAGACTTAGAAAAATTATCAAATCCAGACAAAGCCGGTCTTTATCAAAAATTCTTCAAAATTGGCAAAGGACAATATGAAGAAGGTGATGTATTCATTGGATTATCTGTTCCAGAACAGAGAAGCATAGCAAAAAAATATATAGATATTTCTTTTGATGATGTGAAGAAACTAATTAAAAGTGAGATTCATGAACATCGTTTGACAGGATTCTTGATTCTTGTTCAAAAATTCGAGAAAGCAAACAAAGCAGAGAAAAGAGAGATAGTGCACTTCTATTTAACTCATACTAAGCATGTGAACAACTGGGATCTAGTTGATCTATCTGCAAGTAGAATTCTAGGCACTTACTTACTCGACAAAGATAGAAGAGTGTTGTATGGTCTAGCAAAATCAGATAACTTATGGGAGAGAAGAATCTCCATAGTCTCTACATATGCTTTCATAATAAATCACCAGTTTGATGACACTATTAAGATTTCTAGACTCCTTCTTCGCGATAGTCATGATCTAATACACAAAGCTGTTGGTTGGATGCTTAGAGAAGTTGGAAAGAAGGATCTAGCTAAAGAAGAAGAATTCTTAAAAAAGCATTATAAAGAGATGCCTAGAACTATGCTTAGATATGCAATAGAAAAATTCCCAGAAAGAAAAAGAAAACACTATATGAGAAAGTAATCAGTATGGTGTACCTTTGTCTCTCTCGTTCTTGAATGCGTTTAGATACCAATCAAACTCATCTAAGAATTTGCCTACTCTTCTGTCATATGCCTCATTTGTAGCTTTTCCGTTCTCATCAAAAGAGTCTTGAACTGCTGATATTGGGAAAGCTGAGGGTATAGAAGGCATTCCTAATTCAGCTAATATGTCTCTTAGATGAACAGCTACTCTTATTCCACCAAAAGGTCCTGCTGAATATGTTACTATAGCAGAAGGTTTGAAATGATATTCCTTTTGGAAATGATCTAGCATATTCTTCAGTGCTGGAGGAGTTGCATGATTGTATTCTCCACTGACTACAACAAAACCATCAGCTTCTGAGAGCATTTGAGCTATTTTCTCCATTTCTTTAGGGGCTTTTCCCTTCTCATACTCCTTGTACATCTTGTCCAGAAATGGGAGTTTGTGCTCCATGGCATCGACTAAATATGATTCGTGGCCTCTTTCTTTGAGCTTATTCACCATAAATTTAGCTGCCTTTATTCCTTGTCTTTCAGATCTTGTAGATCCGTATAAAACTGCAATTTTCATAATTATCACCTGTTTCAATGCTATTTGTTAGTGATATAAAGACGTGGCTTTATAATTAAAAACAGTTTTAATCATTCTCTTTATTATTCAGATCTATATTCTCTATACCCAGGAAATCTGATATGATCTTATTATTCATTTGGTTTGGTTTCCCTTTAGGAATAATTTGTAGATGAGGATATGCTATTTCTACTGTTGGTTCTCTCTTAACGAAATCGAGAAATTCCGAGTTTATCATAGTTTTCGTTGTTCTTAGCATGTCATATGGAGCCATGAAAAAAGTAGTTAATACTATAGAAGAGTCTGCCATTTCAACATGTATTTTTGGCTTGAGCTGATCAGGTATCTCTTCAAATGTCCCTTTAATATCTTCTTTTTCTTTCTCGAGGATTTCTATTTGTTCTTTTATTTTTTCTCCACGTTCCTTATTTCTGGATATTTCAATTCTCTTGGATAATTTCTCTATGTTGCTATCTATGAAAGATATTCTCTTTGTCAACCTGCTTTTAAACATATGAACGTTCTTTTTTGTTGTATTGTTTACTATAGACTCAAATGCTTTCTTGGCCTTTCTCCAGTCACTTTCATATGTTATTGAAATATTGAGCTCTGTCTTCAAAAAATTATTATCTTTGGTAAAATTTTCAACAGGCTGAACAAGAACCAGTTCATTTGGAATCGATACAAGTTTACCGCTGTGTTCATCTGTGCCTGTAAGAAGACTTTTAAGAATAGTATGCATTGCCTTTATCTCAACGACGTCTCCAGCAATATCTCCGATTTTTATTCTGTCGCCTACATCAAAACTTTTATGTGCGTTTATGCTAGCCCATCCTACAAGATTGAGTATCGGTTTCTGTAGAGCGAATGTTACACCAAAACCTATTAAACCAAGAGATGTCAATAGAGCCCCCACATCACCAAAAATAATGTGGGCGCTGAGGGCAAAGAATACAATCCACAATCCGTATCTAATGTATGTTGTTATACCAATAGATTTCTGCTGAGAATCTTCAGGTTTTGTTTTTGTTATTATCTTTAGAGATGATGTAACAAGTTTCACCAGAACAAACATGAATATTATAGCTAAGACTTTAGGTGCTGATGCTATGACAGATGGTTCAAGAGCAGTAGATAGCCCACAATCTCCATAAACACACATCCCAGAAAGAAATACACCTATTGCCAACAGTACAACAATTCTTGTGAAGCTATTAGCATTAAGAAGTTTAGACATAATTATAATATATCTCAGGTTAAATAAATCCTTGAAATATGGCTGCATGGTTTTTATTTCGGTGAAATCCGAACAAAAACGAAAGACTTACTATATAGTAGATCCAATAATAATCTATGAAGAAATTAATTGCTGTTTTAGTTCCTTTAATAATAATCATGTTAGTTACAATAACTTCTGGATGCACAAATATGGAGTTACCTTTACATGACACAGTTACTGACTTTCAAAGCTGTTTAGACGCTGGAAACCCTGCCATGGAAAGTCATCCAAGACAGTGTATGCATGAGGGAGTAACTTATATTGAACAACTTGGACCAGAACAATTTATCAATCTAATGCAAGCTGAAGTGGTATCTACAAACGGACAACCAATAGAAGGATTCGAACCTATCATGTTTTTGCAAACATTTCCTGGATTAATGAAAAGTGACTTTGCGAATGTAGAAGCTCAACAAGGAGTGTATGTATTTGCAAACAATGAAGTTAATTTTGAAGCTGCTTCAGATGCAGGTCTCCTACATTCAGCAGGACAGTCAATTACAGATCAAGGAATGCTAACACTATTGAATAATGTGGCTAATCGAATGTATGTGAAAGCGGAAACAAATGAAGAAATAGCTACGATAGTTGAATTATTGTTATGGGGAATTGACGAGCAAGCTGGTATAGCTAATCCTGCAGCAGTTTTCTGTGAAGAACAAGGCGGTTTCACTGTAGATGTAATAGAACCAGCAGGATCTCATGGATATTGCTCTCTACCTGATGGAAGAATATGTGATCAATGGCCTTTCTTCAATTCCGGTGGGGATGAGTGTATAGAACTTGTTGAAGAACTCCCTGAACCCGTTGAAGTTTCAGAAGAAGATAGTATGAGAATAGGATTCTTGAAAGTTCTGAGCTCTCCTACATACACATTTGATGGATCTAATCTAGAACATACAGGAACAGAACAATTACAATGCTCTTATTGCTGGGCTTTCACTTACACATTTGAATCTAGTCATTCTGGATACGGGGACAGAACAGATGAAGTGCTAGCACAAGTAATTACTCCTCATGAAGCAGTTGTGATAGTTACCCAAGGTAAAGTCACAGGTGCAGATCTAGACGGTCAGTGGAATATGATTCGTCAAGAAAGAATAACAAGATAAATAAAAAATTAGAGAGGAATTGCCTCTCTATTTATTTTCTTTTGGTGAAAGTAGCTTTGCTAATATGATTGTTACGATAACAACAACTATAGTTACTACAAGTGCGGCTATTGTTAATCCAATTTCACCGTTTGCGTCTTCATAAAGCGGCTTCAGCCATGCTGTTATTGCATCTTTCCATACGAGAGCTGCAACAAAACCTAGAGCTGCTGTTATTAAGACTAGTGTTTGTTTTTTAATTTCTTCTAGAACAGGTTTCATTTAATCCCTCCTTGTTAGGGTATTGGTTTTTGGTGATATAAATCTAATAGTATTTAAGTTTCCGCGTAGAATATTAAAATATGCCTACTATTGATTACTTACTTGATCCAGGTGAGAAAGTAATCTGGAGAGGAAAACCTAAATTCTGGCCTTTTGTATGGCCTTCTCTAATAATAATACCATTTGGTGTAATTTTCATGGCAATTCCTATAGCCATGGCATTTCTAGCTGGATTTGGTGTATATCTTTTTATCATCCCACACTTCTGGATAGGGGTGATAATGGTTGTTGGAGCTCCTTTATATTCAATGCTTGTGCATAAACACGTAGAATATGCAATAACAGATAAGAGAGTGATGGTACAGAAAGGATTGATAGGAAGAGATTTCAATACAATAGATTATGAAAAAATACAAGATGTAAGTGTGAATGTTGGAATTATTGATAAAATTTTCAACTGTGGAACAATTATTTCCACATCAGCTGGATATTTAAGGAATTATCAAGGAGGTGCTCATGGAAACACATTTTCAGTCCCAGGGAATCTATTCAAATCAATACCAGAGCCATATGAAGTTTACAAGCTTCTGAAGAAAGTTGTATTAGACGTGAAAACAGATATAAATTATCCTAATAAATACAGGCCTGATACAAACCCAGGATACGGGACAAAATACAGGGGAAAAGAATCACGGCGTTCTAGAGATGACATGTCAGCACCAAGACGTCCAAGACGCTATTAAACTTCTTGATTCTTATAAACCCAAAGCAAGAGATTAATATGGCTGTAGCAAAAAACTTCTGGAAGATTGTAGATAAAGTGATAAATAGCGCAGATGTGATACTAGAAATTGTAGATGCTTCTCATCCAGATGAAACAAGAAATAAAGAAATAGAAGAAAAAGTAAAGAAAAGAGATAAAATTCTGATTACAGTTGTAAATAAAATTGATTTAACAAAAAAAGCCAAATTCAAAGGTTTAATAAGACCTATTCTAATCTCAACTAAATCTCATATAGGAATTGGAAGATTGAGAAGTAAAATAATGGCGGAAGCTGCTAGAGCTGGAGTTAAAAGTCCTTTAGTGGGAGTGGTTGGCTATCCAAATGTAGGTAAAAGTTCTGTGATTAATTCTTTGAAAGGAAGAAGATCAGCTAGAACTTCTAGTAGTTCTGGATTCACTAAAGGTTTACAAAATATAAGAGGTGGAGCAAATCTAATGCTTATAGATTCTCCTGGTGTGATACCATACGGAGAACATGATGATATAAAACACATAAAAGCTCAAATAAAGAATCCAGAGAGCATCAAAGATCCTATTGGAGTTGTCTTACAAATAATAAAAGAAAATCCAGGGAAATTACAAAAACACTATGGAGTGAGCAATAGTAGAGCCGAAGATAAAGAGGAGATAATAGAAAGAATAGCTCAAAAGAAACATATTCTCAAAAAGGGCGGAGTACCAGACACAGATAGGATGGCCCTATTCATTCTAAAAGACGTATACAAAGGCAAGATCAAGATTTAGTTAAACATGGGATATTTAAACAGAATTTCTAATATAGAAAGATGGAAATTAGAGGAATTGTGGTTTCTGGTGCTAGAGAAGGAGAAATCTACGTGCCTAGATACAATAAAATTTTCTTAGAGAAACTTGGATTTGAAGCTTTTCCCGGAACCCTAAATATAAGAGTAGAAGAGAAACCTGTTCTAGAGAATGAAATTAAAATAATTCCAGATAAAGGATTCAAACTTAAATGTTTCAATATTAGTATACATGATAACAAAGGCGCTATTATAGTGCCTGAAGAAACCAAACACAGCGAAAACATTCTAGAAATTGTCTCTCCCATAAATTTGAGAGAGAAACTAAATCTAAAAGACGGAGATGAAGTTATATGCCAAAAATTGGATTAGCAGATACTATGTTTGCAAAGGTTGACATGGCCTCGTTTGCAATTAAAACAATAGAAGAAAATGTAGAGAAAATTGATATTGAGAGATACACAGTTCCAGGTTTCAAGGATTTGCCTGTTGCATGTAAAATTTTGTTTGAGAAATATAATTGTGATATTGTTCTAGCATTTGGTTGGGTAGGTGGAGAACCTGTTGATGAAGTATGCGCCCATGAAGCTAACCAGGGAATAATTCAGGTCCAACTAATAACAACAAAACATATTCTTAGTTGCTTTGTTCATACAAGTGAGTCAAGAGACGATGAGAAAAAGCTCTACGAGATAGCAAAGGATAGAGCAATTAAACACACAGAGAACGCAATAGCTCTACTTAAAGGAAAGACAGAACTCACGAAATATGCCGGTCATGGAAAGAGACAAGGATATGATGACGAGGGTTCTATAGAAGGATAAATCATGACACAAATACCCATAGAAAAAGAAGTAGAAGTAATAACAGAAGATGTCAAAAGTCCTACTATCAAAGACGAAGAAACAGACTATATGGTGCAGCTAAAAATAGCTCAAGCATATTATAAATTCAAAGGATATGAAGTCTTGTTAGGACATGATTTTGAAGAGAATTTAATTACTTTTGTATCACCTGAAGATTCAACTGATAGAATGCTTCTTGATGAATATACAAAAATCAAGTTATGGAAAAAGAAGAAAACACCAGAGATTGTGGAGTATTCACAGAGAATAATTGATGTTATAGGAGAAGAAAAAACAAAACAAATACTATTCATCTGTAGGTTATGCAGCTTCTTGGGAGGACCAGGATTCCCCGAAATCATTCTAATCAAAGACAATAAAATGGAACTGAGATTCATCAAAATAGATGATCTGTTAAAAGAGCAGAAATTCTTCAGTTTCTTTGTAAAGGACCTACTTCAAGTATGTGATATCAAAGTTAGTGAAGTGATACCAAACACTCTAATAAGAGAAGAAAAGAAAGCTTCCTGTACAATAAAAGAGTTGCTAGAAGAAGGTAAATCAGGCGACAGAGCCGACATGTATCTCAAAGAATTAGACGAGCTTATAAAAAAAGAAGATAATGAAGATGAGAAAAAATACCTACAAGATCAGAGATATAATATTCCATTTTTTATGTTTGTCAAATGGTCTAATGATGGAAAAGTTGATTCAAAAGATATAGAAGAGCATTTCAAAAAAATAAATGAAATTGCAGAAAATAAAAGAAAAGATTTCATAAGATTTCATTCAGAAATAATAAAGGACGAAGAGTATATGAATTTGGGACCGATGAGAGACAATAATACAATGAAAAAGAAAAAAGAGTATATTGAAAAGAAATTCAATCTAGGAGATACCAGAGCAAAGAATTTCTTGAAATTCATAACTTCGTTGTGATGTATATGATACCTATTATTACTAAAGAACAGATGACAAAAATTGATGAATTGGCTGTGAAACATTTCGGCATAGAAATAATGCAGATGATGGAAATTGCTGGAAAAAACACAGCTGAAATGGCTAGAAAGATGCTCAAGAGAGTAAAAGGAAAAGAAATTGTTTGTCTTGCGGGAAAAGGAAATAATGGTGGAGATGCTTTAGTAGCTGCTAAATACTTAACCAATTGGGGTGCAAAAGTAACTGTGATAAATGTGAATCATCCAGATGAGATGAATCAATTAACCAAAGAACAAAATGGAATTCTAAGATCAATGCATGTCAGCTTGCTTTACACAACAAATGTTATGGCTTTTGAGAAAATATTCAAAACAACTGATCTAATCATAGACGGCTTGTTAGGTTACAGTGTGAATGGAAATCCAAGAGGATTCTACGGAAAAGTAATAGAAATGGCTAATCATGTAAACAAGAAAATTTTGTCCATAGACATTCCTTCTGGTTTAGATCCAAACACGGGAGAAGCTTATGAACCTTGTATAAAAGCTAGCGTCACGCTATGCCTCACACTGCCTAAGAAAGGTTGTGTGGAAAACAAGAAATTTGCAGGCGATATCTACGTAGCTGACATGGGAATACCGAATGAAGTTTATGAACTCATGGGATTACATGTGGGTCCAATATTCCAAGAAAAGGATATAATTAAACTGTAGAAAAATCTGGTATTAAATCCCCTGAAGATTCGACTCCATAATTTTTTTTTAATATTTTTCTCATTTTTTTTCCGTGCTTCACTTAAGTGAGCTCTGTAAGTACTTGGATGAAGTTCCATTATTTTAGCAGCTGTGTACCCATCATGACCCTCTACGTAAGAAAGTATAACTGTCGTCCTTTGCAATGTTGTCAATTGATCTAATGCCTGATCAAGAATACTCCCAGCTCTCGATATTGCATGAATTAATTCAGGATTGCCACTGAAATCCGCCACGTCAATTAATACTTCTTCTCCGTTACTACATCTTATATAAGGATCATTTCCTATTGTTCTTCTTGTTACCGAATTGTTCTTTCTTAGCTGGTCTATGGCTGGGTTAACTACTACTCTATGAAACCAGCCCGAAAAACTTCTAGAGGGATCATATCCACCAGATATAGCAGCATCATAAAGATGAGTTAAACCATTTGCAACAGCGTCTTCTATATCAAAAGATACGAGACCAATTCTACTTCCAATACCTGCCATGTATGGTCTAACAGATCTCTCAAAATCTAACCAATCTGAGTTAATCCCTGTGCTAGCAAATGTTAAGTATAATTCTCTTTGGTGTTTAAGGTCTGTAGCCATAGTGGTCTTTTACGTTAATAGTATTTAAATGACTACTAAAAGATCACATAAACAAACAAAAATAGCATAGGTCCTTCAAGCTTATTGCCTGTGTTTAAATCCATGTCTTCCTCTGAACAAAATCTGCACGGGATCGCATTTCTGTTTCATATTTCTTAAGACCTCTTTTCATTAGTTCTCTAGCTCTAAATATTCTAGCCTTTACTGTTCCAATTGGATCACCAAGTATATCTGCTATATCTTCATAAGAAAACCCTTCAACATCACGTAATACAGTTACTCGTTTGTGAGTGGGTTTCATACTAGCGATAGTTGTTTCTAACTCGTATCTTAATTTAGATCTTAAGAAATCTGCTCCAGGGTCATTTGAAGTATCCGGTATCTGAAAACCCACATTTCCATCTGCTGTTGGAATTGGTTTGTCTATTTGGAAAGCATGATCTTCTATTCTCTTTTTTCTTAAATAATCTATAGCTATATTTGATGCTACTTTGTACATCCATGTACCGAAACTGGTTGTATTACCATCATCAAGCTCGGCTTTATAATCTGATTCTCTTCCAGTGACTCTCCACGCTCTCATGTATACGTCTTGAACAAGCTCTTCTACTACGCTTGGATTTCTAATAACCTTGAAAATGGAACGATAAATTTTTTGCCTGCCCTTCCTACCAAAATCTATTAAAAGTTGTTCTTTTCCTTCAGGAGTACCGTCGTAATCTATATCCATGCAACGTACTTACTACTAAGAATTAAATACTTCTCTACATAAACAAACAAGCGTAGTCTAGGTCTTTTAGTGCGTCCATTAGATTCATTGGATCAGCTGGACCATATGCACTGCTTTCTCCGTGGAATTTGAGTGTCTTCTCCTCTTTGTTGACTGTACAGTAGCCTCCACTTACTTGGAGATCGCCTTTGCTAAGTTTAGATTTCTCAATGAATTTATCCAGAATATCATTATGATATCCGTCCTTAGAACCAAATCTTACGTATAGCTGTCCTTCTACATATACCAAAATAAATTTATATTCACCGTTTTCTTCAGGGAGAATTACTTTATCCATCTTCTTCAACTAATTCAAATCCTCTATAATCAACAGAAGCTACTATGGGATAGTCTGACATGGTGTCTATTATCTGACTACTGGTATTGTCTACGTCATCTCTGAAAGATCTACGATTGATAGTGACATTATAACTGTGTAATGAAGCTGGTGCCCGCATCAAAGTAAAGCCTACTCTTTCATTCCCGTAGTTTTCAGTAAGAGCTTTTCTCAGTGGTATTCTTGCACCAAGAGGAACTACTACAATGTCTGGATTAATAATTATCTTTAATCTGAATTTGTATAAGTTACTTTCTGGTCCACCTGTATCTCCCATAATATCACCTTGTATAGTCTTGATTGAAAAATATAAATATCTCTAGTCAGTTAAAAAATGAGAAAAAGGATAAAGGGGTGAAGACCCGTCTAAGCCTTCACCAAATCTATGATTATTCCAGCTGCTACTGTCTTACCCATGTCTCTTATAGCAAACTTTGCTAATTGTGGGAAGTCAGCCTGCTTTTCAACTGATACTGGTTGTGTTGGAACAACTCTGATAACAGCTGCGTCACCAGATCTCAATGTGTCTGGATTCTCTGCGATTGTTTCTCCAGTTTTAGGGTCTATTTTCTTTATAATTTCTACGATTTTACATGCAACATGTGCTGTATGCATGTGGAATACAGGTGTGTATCCTTTTGTGACCACAGTTGGGTGCTCCAAGACAATTATTTGTCCTGTGAATTCTTTTGCGATTGTTGGAGGGTTTGTTGTATGTCCTACTACGTCACCCTTCTTGATGTCTTTCTTTCCTGCACCTCTGACATTGAATCCGATGTTATCACCAGGTCCTGCTTTAGCAAGCTGCTTGTGATGCATTTCAATTGATTTAATTTCAGCTAGCGTTCCGCTTGGGTTAAATATAACCTTATCTCCTGGTTTCATCACTCCTGTCTCAATTCTACCTACTGGAACTGCACCAACACCTGTGATGTTGTACACATCCTGAATAGGCATTCTTAGTGGCTTATCTACTGGTTTTTCTGGAGCCACGATTGTTGCGTCAAGAGTTGCTACTAAAGTATCACCTTTGTACCAAGCCATCTTGTCAGATTTTTTGACTACGTTGTCTCCTATCCATGCTGAAACTGGCACGAAAGGAATCTTGCTTACGTCATAACCGACACTTTGTAGAAGCTTTGTTACTTCTTCTTTTACTTTGTTGAATTTAGCTTCTTCGTATCCTATAGCATCCATCTTGTTAATAGCAACTACGATTTGCTTAATTCCAAGAACCTTTGATAGGTATACGTGTTCTTTTGTTTGCTCTTGAATGCTGTCTTTTACAGATACAATCAAGATAGCCGCATCTGCTTGTGATGCGCCAGTAATCATATTCTTAATAAAGTCCTTGTGACCAGGCACATCGATAATTGTATAATAATTCTTGTTTGTTTCGAATCCCTTATACATAAGATCTATTGTAAGACCTCTTTCTCTTTCTTCCTTTAGATTATCCATCACGAAAGCGAATTCGAATGTCTCTTTTTTCAATTCTTTTGCCTTTTCTTTTAATTTTCTTAATTCTTGTTCTGTGAGTACTCCAGAATCAAAGAACAATCTACCAATAAGTGTAGATTTTCCGTGGTCTACGTGACCTGAAGTTATCAAGTTTATATGTGGTTTTTCAGCCATATCCTAATCCTCCGAGTTTTATCATCTTAAATGAGCATGAGCTCAAGATGTTTATCTATGTAATTATTGATTTAAATACTTTACACTGTGTATTATGCTATATAACCAGTCTTTATAAAGGTTATGTATGTCTCTATCAATCGGTTTTATCATTTATCAAGCTCTTTTTTGAACTGTTCTACAATTTCAACTTCTGTTGGGTCTATACCGTATTCAAGAGCTAAATAATAAGAAACCCATGCTCCTAAGTTTAATCCCCATAGGAGTCTTTCGAGTAAATTATCACCTTCCAATTTGATATCAGTCACTCCAACGTTCTTTGATTCAACCACTTTCTTGAAGATGTCAAACCTCTTTTTGTTTCTTGGGTGATCTTCAGAATCTCTGATAAGAATAACATGATAATTTCCAATTAAGTTTACGTAGCTGTTTATCTCATTATGATTTGATTCAGGGAATACATTATAGAAAGCTGATGTTTTAGAATTCTCGTTTATATCTATTTTCCATTTCTCAGCTACGCAGAATATTTCTTCAGATGAGTAAATGAGAGGTGTTTTATCTTTTAGTTCATTTGATATTTCTTTAGCTCTCTCTCTTATTTTTTTATTTTTTAGTTTCTCTGCTACTTTCTTGAGATTAGAATCCTGATTTTCAATCATATTTAGTTTACTTATGATTTTGAGTAATGGGACAAACAAATATGGTGTGGACATTCTTGGTGGTAATCCAGAAGGTACTTTGATGTGAAATGTGTTATTCTCTTTTGCTAATTCCTCTAACTTTCCACCACATGAGATAGTGACTATTTTTGCGTGTCTCTTAAGACCCTCTTTATAAGAATCAATGGCTTCTTCAGTATTTCCTGAATAAGATATTGAGAATAATAAAGTGCTTTCGTTTACTATTCTAGGTAGAGTGTACTTCTTATTTACAAATACTTGGGTTTCTGAATCTCCCATAAAAGATTTAAGTAAATCTCCTGGGAAAGCACTACCACCCATACCAGAAATAACTACATTGTTTACATTTCCTATAATCTCAATCTCGTTTCCAAGATTCATAGCGTCTTTTATCATATCTGGAACTCTATCTAAAAGTAGTCCCATATTTGATTTATCTACTTCATTCATTAAGTCACCAAGTAATTATTGTCCAAGTCTTCTTTCTCTTTTACTATAATTATTTATTGCTTGGAAAAATTGTTTCTTTGTTAAATCAGGCCATAGAGTGTCTATAAATGCAAATTCTGAATAAGCAGTTTGCCATAACAAAAATCCACTTAGCCTCTGTTCACTTGTTCTTATGATTAAATCAGGATCAGCATAACCATTTGTGTACAAATTTCTCTTTATTACAGATTCATTTATTTCACTTGCTTTCAATTTGCCTTTCTCAACTTCTTTGGCAATATTTCTGCATGCATCTAGAATTTCTTGTCTGCCACCATAAGCAACAGCCACATTGATTACATAATCAGGATAATTTTCTGTTTGTTTCATCAAAGTCTTCATTTCTTTTTGCAAGTCTTTTGGTAATACTTCTAGCTTACCAAAGAATGTCATTTTGACTTTGTCTTTGTGTATGAAATGGTTTTTATTTTTTATTGCGTCCTTTATCTCTTTTCTGGCTAAACTTAGTAAATAATTAACTTCTCTTTTTGGCCTCTTATCAAAATTCTCAATAGAAAGAGCATATACAGTCATGATTTTGATATCTAATTCTTTGCACCAATTGAAAACTTTTTTGATTTGTTCCAATCCCCACTCGTGTCCTTTCCATGGTCTTTTGAGTAATCTTTTCGCAAATCTTCTATTTCCATCTGGTATAAGTGCAACGTGTTGAGGGACATTCTTATTAATAAGATCACCTACTCTAGGATTGCTTGAGATGTTTAAAAACCTTTACCCAAATCCTTCTTTATCTTGTGTCGTTCCTTATAAAATATTTATCGATCTGAGACGTATTATTAAACATGTTTAGAGCTTATGGCATCATAGGTTTATTAATGCTAGCTTTTGCTCAATTAAATTTCATATTCCAAATACATCCATATGCTCAATGGTATTTTCCAATAATATGGTTTGGTTATATTTTGTTTGTAGATGCTTTAGTTTACAGAATGTATGGAAAATCTTTGATTTACAATAGACCTAAAATGTTTATTGTTCTCCTCATATTGTCTGCTGTAATTTGGTGGATGTTTGAAGGAATTGGATTTATACTACAGAACTGGTATTACACTGGACTTGAAGGATTCGGAACAAGATTTGAGAAATTTTTATTTGGAACGCTGTCTTTTTCAACTGTGATACCTGCTGTTTTCGAGACTTATCACTTGCTCAGATCAGTTCATTTATTTGATCATACTCATCTAAAGAAAAAACATAAAATATCAAAAACTTTGTTACATACTTTGACAGTACTAGGAATACTCTTCCTAATATTGCCTTTAGCTGCTCCAATGTATTTCTATCCAATTATATGGATTGCATTCTTTTTCCTACTTGATCCATTCAATTACCTACATGGGAGACCAAGTATAATTGGTCATCTAAAGGATAGGAATTTGGTTATTCCAGTTTCTCTTTTCGTAGCAGGAGTTATTTGTGGTTTCTTATGGGAATTCTGGAATTTCTGGGCAATTCCTCAGTGGCATTATAATATTCCATTTGTAGATTTCTTCAGAATATTTGAAATGCCCGCTCTAGGTTATCTTGGTTATGGGCCTTTCGCATGGGAATTATTTGCAATGTATCATTTCATAATTGGTTTGAAAAAACACAAGAAAGGATTCAAATTAATGAAATAATGCGGGAGGCAGGATTCGAACCTGCGAAGGCACTAAGCCACACGGTCCTTAGCCGTGCTCCTTTGACCGCTCGGAAACTCCCGCTTTGATGTGAATTATTTCTCAATAGAATATATTAATGCAATTACAGTGATAACCATTTTAAACTTTTCTGTTACTATTTAATCATAACAGTTTATGTTCTACCAATTCACAAAAAACATTCGCGGATCATATCAAAAGATTTGAATCCACATCATTCCTCATGGACACTTGCAACATCTTTAGCATGATTTCGTGCTCAAAGATTTGGTTAGTGGTATTTCTATTTCTTGAAAAGATTCGTGACTAATTTTCAGAAGAGACGTGTGTCTTTCTGATGTCTTTTGTGTCTAGAGATGAATCACACTTGGGGGGTCCCATGAATTTTGAAGACGTGAATTTCGTGAGCAAGATTGGATTCGTATGTCTGCTCGTGGCGCTTGTTCAGGTTACGATGCTGAATCCGAATCATGTAGAAGCTTTGAGCTTCTTGATTATAGGAGTAATTCTTCTCCTATCGATGTTACCTTGGCACATCAAGAACGGCTTCTTACATGCCGTGTTCTTCTGGGCATCTGAAATCAATTTCAGGAATGTCGCGGTGGTTCTCCTAGTTCTTGGAGGATCCATGTTAGGGATGGGATTCCTGCCGTCACCGAATCTCCCACCAGGCACTACTGAATGGCAAGCAACTGTGTTCAGAAATGTTGGTGGTGCGCTTGTGATAGTGCTTGGTGTCATTCCCGCAATCCTGCTGGGAGTTGTTCGAGGAATCGATCGAATGTGCGGCGTCAAATCTGAGTGATGATTAGAGACTTATGGCGCCGTGGCTGAGTGGTTAAGGCACATGGTTCGGGACCATGTTTTCAGGGGTTCGAATCCCTTCGGCGCCACGAAGTTGTGAAAAGATCTTCGTAAGCGGATAGCATACGACGGCAGTGCACGGGCTCGATAACCCGAATGGTCGGAGGTTCAAGTCCTCCTCGCTTACTGGAGAGGAAGATCCTGGTGAGTTATCTGTGAGGGAATTACTCTTTGCCTTCGGGACAGGATCTTCTTTAATGTTTGAATATGAAAGGCGGACATCCATGAAAAATCATCGTACATTAAAGAGGTTGAGTGTGTGTATAATTGCATTCCTTCTACTCGCACCTCAAGTTCTTGCTACAACTGGTGGGGGAGCTGAAAGTGCATGGGATCCCTGGGATCACGGAGATACGCTGATACTGATAGGGCTTATCATAGCCATTGGTGGAATTTGGTTTACCCCGAAGAAATGGGGTGTGGGATTGCCGATTACTGGACTTGTTGTCGGTATAATTTTAGTGGTATTGGGTCTTGCAATCTAACCTCGACCATGGGAGAGTCGTAATGTGTATTGATACACCGAACGGCGGCAAAGATGATCTCGGTTTCTGGGAAAGCCTCCCACTCTTGCCTCTGGTCCTCTTCGCGATATTGTGGGGAAATTTCAGGAGGAGGTGGTATTTCTGGATTCCTGGATTAGGGGTGATCGCATTTGCGATCTGGTGGTTTCTGCTAAGGGGGAGACATGTCTAAACGTAACGAGAATCCTCCCTTTGAAACACTCAGGTTCGTTTTCGTTGTTCTTTTCCTGGCTATAGAAGGCCACCTAAGGAAGTGGTGGCCTCTCTGGATATTTGGAGGGTTCGTTTTGACATTGGTCACTTGGAGATTGCGGAGGAGGAAGCGCCGTGCCTAAGCAAACTGTGACGATAACCATAAACCTCGAAGAATCAGATTAAGGGTAAAGTGGGTGGGAGAAAACATGGAGGTGTGGGATGAATCCGTTCTTGATTGTAGTTGGTTTCCTGTTGGTAATTGTCGCGGGAATCTGCGCACGCAGAAAAGACGACCATTTTTGCATTTACGTCTACGTGATGAGCCTTGCTGGAGTTGCGATTGCTGTTACCGGCATGGTCATTATGGAGATGCAATCTCCTGGTACAATTGAAGTCAGCATGAATTTCATAGGTCCTTTCCTATTCCCAAGTACAATCTCAATCCGCCACTTCTGGGTTGATTCCTGGAGACGACGGCAGCAAAGTATGAGCAGGGTACGATGGTTAAAAAGGAAAGAATGACAGAGGCTAAGTTTCAGGCTTCTGTTTATATTGTCTAATTAAAGGGATATAGAAGAGCAAGAAAAAAATCTGAAGAATCATAAAAACAAAAAAGAAGGGATTTATTCTCCGATTAAATCTTCTTCTACTTTGCCTAAATCCCTTTCAAGTCTACCGATATCTTTCTTCATTGCGTCTAAGTGTGCAAGAATTCTATTCTTTTCCTTTCCAAAGTTCTCAAGATCTTCGTAAATTCTTGTTCCTTCCTTGAACTCATTCAAGTTCATGACTACATAAGGGAACTTGTTCATCTCTTTTGCAACATTAGTGCACATTCTCTCGAGCCACTTATTCATTGCAACCTTGACTTCCTTTCTGATCATTTTTTCTTTATCTAATCTCTTCTTCATGACCCTTACAATTGCCGCTGTAGGAAACGCAAGCTTCTCTTTTGCATCAAGATCTTCATCATCTTCTTCGACTTCTAGTACTTTTGCTTCTATTTCTTCAGTTTCTTCTTTTACTTCTGCCTTTATTTCTTCCTTTGTCATAATAACTCTCCTTTAAATTGGTTTTATAATCTTAGTATAGTTTTTTAAGTTAAATATTTAACGGTTGGAGTGTAATAGAGTGTTATGATACCGTTGGATTACGAAACACTGAATATAGTTTCTATTGTTGCCTTCATAGTTATAGTCGCTTTACTTGTGTTAAAGGACAGGAAAAAATTCCAAAGAGACGCAGTGCTTCTTGTTAGAAGAACACAGAGAGGAAAGGAATTGATAATAAGACTAGGAAGAAGTCATCCTACATTCTTTAGACGCCTAGGAAACATAGGAGTAGTTATAGGTTTCATAGCTTCCATTATTACAATTATACTGCTAATACAAAATCTAGCCATGATAGCAACATCAACAGCTGATATACCAGGAGCAGCTTTAGTTTTACCTACTATATCAACTCAAGCAAGTATAGGTCCTGGATATTTTGCAGTGCCGTTCTGGTATTGGATAATATCAATTGCATTACTGATTTTAGTTCATGAAGGGTTCCATGGTGTATTTTTCGCGCGTGAGAAGTTGCGTATCAAGTCCATGGGAGTTGGATTACTTGTAATTCTACCTCTAGCTTTCGTAGAAGAAGATAGAAAAGAATTCGAAAAATTAAAGCCAATGCAGAGATTGAGAATCTTAGCAGCTGGGTCCTTTGCTAATTTCATGTTGGCTGGTTTGGCTTTCTTGGTTCTTAGCGTTGCTTTCGCTGGAGCATTTGTTTCGTCTGGCGTTTCTTACAGTGGTTTAATTGAAGGATACCCGGCACATGACATGAACTTAACAGGTGTGATAGTTCAAATAGATCATTTTGAAATAAGAACATCAGCTGATCTAAGCGCAGCTTTAGAACAGCTAGGCGTTGGACAGACAATTGATATTTACACAGAAGTCAGAAACAGTTATGGCATAGAAGAAAAGACATATTCACTTACTACAGTGCAGTCGCCTTTTGTTGACACACCTGGGGTTAACCCAGATAAAGGATTCATAGGAATAATTGGAATTGGAGAAACGGAATCTATCGCTCCTGGATTAGAAGATTACGAGGCTGCAATTTTCTTCACTAGAGGTCTGGTAATATTCATATTCTTGCTAAACTTGTTCGTAGGTATGTTCAATGTATTGCCTCTTCCTATATTGGATGGAGGACAGATGTGGAACATCTTGTTCAAGAAGATTGCCCCTAAGGGATACAAATTAATCACAAAAACAGTTTACTGGATTATATTCCTTCTAATAGTAGCATTGTTTGTATTGCCAATATTGAAGCCATTCCTACTTTAATAGGTAAAAATACCAAATATGATTATGCGAAAGAGGAGGGGTATTACACCCATTATAGCTATAATTATTCTATTACTGATCACAGTTGCTTTAGGCGGAACAGCATGGACATACATGTCTGGTATGGTTGATATATACACACAGAATTCAATAGAAATATCACAATCCAATGCATTTTGTAATAATAATGTAGTTAATGTTCTAGTAAGAAATATGGGAACAGCTCCCGTACAGCTAACAACAACCCCTGTCCCATTCCAAGAATATGCTCCAGATGATAATACAGTATTACTTTATCATTTCAATGAGAATGCAGGAACAAGTACTGTAGATTCTTCAACAAGTGGAAATGACGGAATTCTTGAAGGCACAACATTACCTGCGTGGTCTCCTGGTGTCTTTGGTAGCTCACTTCGATTTCCAGGTCACCCTACCCAAAGTGATGTTCGTAATGGTAGCTTTGCTGATGGTGCAACAAATGTGCCTTCAGGGGATAACCCAATAACTTATGAGGCTTGGGTGTTTTTGTATGAATATCAAACGGACATAATTTCTATACCTGGAGCTACTGTTGTAGGATATGATTATTTTCAGCCAACAGCATTAACAATAGAAAATGATAAGCTTCTTTTTGTCACATATGATGGTGGTTTAAATTTAATTAATTATTCGCATTCAAGACCACTAGAATTAGAAAAGTGGTATCATGTAGCTGGGAGTTATGTTCCTGGAGCAACACCTGTAGTTAGGTTGTACGTGAACGGAGAAATGGAAGAGTTTACTGCAATTAACATCCCTATTGCTCCAAATTATCATATAGTATCTGTTGGAAGTTTACTTGCTACTGGATCACCAGTTTATACTATTAATGCAACCATAGATGAAGTCAGAATATCCAATATAACAAGAACATTCTCAGGTTCTGAGTTTGTTGCGGCATGCGATTATTTAGGTTCTGCATTTGATTGTGGTGGGTTGAAAATAGAAAGAGTAAAAGGAACTCATGTTTATCCATTCCCATATCTTGATAGCAATGTATTGGACACTGGAGATTCTGTCAGGATAAGAGATAATTGTCAAGGTAAGTGCGAATACGTAGTTACATCTGGTGGAGTAGCAAAGGAAATTAATTTGGATTGTTTCTAGACTAGGCGTGCTGAAGTGAGAGTTAAACTCGGACTTTTATAGAAACCTTTTTAAATACCCTAGATACTATATTAATTCAACCCGGCCGTTAGTGTCGAATAGAACTGGGAGTTAGTTATGGCAAATTTCAAAATCGTGATATCAGATCCAAAGAGCAAAAAAGCTTATCAGAAAGAAGTAGATCAAACACAATCTGGTTTTGTAGGAAAGAAAATTGGCGAAAAAATATCTGGAAATTTTGTTGGACTTACTGGATATACTCTTGAAATAAGAGGTGGTTCTGACTCAGAAGGTTTTCCAATGAGAACTGATGTAGAAGGAACAGCAAGAAAGAAAATTTTGATTGCTTTACCACCTGGTTTTCACCCAAAAATAAAGGGAGTTAGAAAGAGAAAATCAATAAGAGGAAACACAATCTCTACAGGAATTTCCCAAATAAATGTGAAAGTTGTTGAAAAAGGACCAAAGAGTATAGAAGAACTTCTCGGAGTAAAAGCTGAAAAGAAGGAAGAAAAAAAGAAAGAAGAAACACCTTCAGAAAAGCCAGCTGAGAAGAAAGAAGAGAAGCCAGTAGAAAAGCCTGCAGAAAAGAAAGAAGAAGTAAAGCCAACATCAACAGAAGAAAAGAAACCAGAAACACAAGAAAAAGCTGAATCAAAAATGGGCGTAAAATCACTTGAAGAAGTAGAAGAAAAAGCTGAAAAGAAAGAAGAAAAGAAGTGATTTTAAAATCTTCTATAAAAAACGTTTGTTGTAGATCTATCTATATTTCTTAATTCATAATCTAGCTACTGCAGAAGATGGGACACTCGGGATCGTTATAGTTTCAATAGAAGTGGCATTTAGTCTATCGTCTCCGAGTTCAGTGGCTAGCCGATTTAGTTGAGATGATAAATCTCCAATTGTTTTGTATCTGATAGCATCAATAGTTTGAACAAGTTCTGCCATGGGGTATTGTAAGGTATTTACTGGATCTCGTTTTACTCTATATTCGGATATATCTACTCTTTCTGGTTCCCTTTTTTGTTTAAGTTCTTCTCTAAGTGATGCTATTTGTCTTAACTCTTCTCTAAGTTCAGTTATTCTTGCTGCATCATCTGAAGGAGCTGAAACTGCTGGTGTAATAATTTCTGTGGGCTTTACTACAGGTTTTGCTATAGTTTTTTGAATTGTAGGTTGTGGTACTACTATAGGTGTGGGTTTTCTTAATTTTCGTTTTCCAGGATCATACCCATGATGTATCACAAGTTCAGTGTTTTTACCGGATCTATTAATAGTAACGTATCGGTATCTAATTCTTGACATGAGTTCACGTGTGTCGTCTGTTGGTGTAATTTTAACTAATTTAGGATGTCTAATTATACCCAACTCGCTATCCAGTTCTTTCATTATATATGCTCTGGTACTCATTCTCCTATAATCACTCGTGCTGGTAAGCTGAGTTCTTGATTCACGTGGATTAATATCTGCTGTAGCTCCTATAGGTGTCTCAATACGATCGTCATAATCACCAATTTTTGGCCCAGTATATCCTTCACGACGTTGCATATAATTACGATGTGTTGGGACAGATCTCATCATACTCCTTAAATGCAGCAACATTTCATATCTACTCAGCGGCACTACGTTCTCTCCAGGTAAAGGATTGCAATCTAAAAATTTCTGTATGTGTTCATCAACATCAACTAGACTAGCTTCCACCGCTTCTGCTGATAATTCCCATAATTTAGGATAACGGTCAGAACTTGATCCTCTGTCTATAGCTGTAACCTGGATAGTGCTATCTGGTAAGAATTTAATTGAATAATCATGCATTGGAAGGGTATTTATAGGTGCTCTTTTCATGTTTTTCCTTATCTTATATTATTAGGTAATAACATTTTTATTAGTTTTTGAAAAATTATTTTTTTAGATTTATCAAAATTAGATTAAGTCAACTAAATTTTATAAAAGTAATTAGTTCTCTATGCAATATAATATATACTTTACGAAACTAAAAAATTATTCCCAGCAGAGACTCCACCAGCTACATTTATGTCCTTTGAATTTAGAAATACAGCACGATTTGCAGATTCTTGCGAGGCGTGGATTATGTGTCTCACATTTTTTTAGAGTTTTATCTTCAGTACAATCATGACAAGCCATATAATCGTTCCTTTAGCATGTATTACTCAACCTCGTTTATAAGGAACTCCTAAAGAATAATTTTTATAAAAATATTTTTTTATTTGTCTCATGCTGGTTTTTGTCTAAATATTTTGAAAAATAGAGGTTTGTTAAGGTATTTATTTTTAACTATTATCAAATAGTTATAACATTTCATTGAATCATACTCTCTACCAAATAAATAAAATTTACATATAACTCCAATTCAAGCACAGCTTGTTTTTGGTAACATCCTCATGGAGTCATGTGTGATATACACTTGCTAAATTGTCTCATATAAGCGAGAAAAAGCATGATGTACAGTGGTAGAGGAACGAACGTTGAAGTCTTTTTCTGAGCACCGCTTTTAAGTCTTGGGTAGTCTTAAAATCAAGACTTTTGTTATAAACAGCTGACTTTCGAAATCTAACATAGTTTGTAAACAGGAAGCGAGGGTCTGAGTCATGAGCGTTTTAGAACAGCTCCTCTTACTCATGCCAAGGGGGGAAGGGGTCTTAGAAGCAAACGCACTGGATGCTCTTTTAAACTGTCCTAAAGCATGGGCAATTTTTACCAGTGCTAAGAAGGCAGGAAGCCTTGGGGGTGAACAGCTAACTGAAATTGTAGTTGCAGTCGCGGAAAAACATAGGATTTCACCCGGTGTTCTGGAAGGAGCTTTGGATGATCTTCTTGGAATCCGTGCCTGTCTACTACACACATCAAAGCATCCGACTCTAGGGTATGTATTACCAACGGATGCTGCACTAGTAGAAGATGCTGGAGAGACAACTGGATCACTGGTTGGTGTAGATGGGTCCGACGACGAAACATTACCTATCGACTTGTTTGATGGAGTGTATAAGACTCTCCTCGCCCAGTTCGATTCGGCAGGACATCTGAAGCAATGGCTCGATGGAATCTTCAAACGAGGAGAGCACGACTATGGAAGAGTGGTCACGGTTATGCTTGATGAGTACGGGGTCCAACTCATGGAAGCCATCAAGCAACTCGGTCACACTCTTTCAACTCGTCATGATCATTCCCTGGAGGACAATGATCCCTTGTGGGCCGGTGCTGTGGAATATTGGCTCACGAGCGATAAATATCTCGAGGGTGTTCCGCTTCCTGACGATGAAGCAGGACAGCTCAAACCTACTGTTGGATTCAAGGGGAGTAAGATCAGACAGTTCTGCGCTCTTGATCGGTTCCCAACCAATTCTGCGGCCAAGGAGGAGTTCCTCAGACTCTTGGCCGCGTGTGGGGGAAGCCTTGAGAAGTTACGTAAGCAGCTACCCTCAGAAGTTCCTGAAGTCTTCTCTGGTGTTCCAGCATGGACAACTGTGGATGGTATGAAGAGGGGATTCGAGAACAAGAGTGACTTCCCAGATGACGGCTCAAACGGCGGTATCGGCGGCGCAGGTAACAATCCTGGTGGAGCAGATCCTGGCGGCGATCCGGATTACGATGCGATGTATACATCCTTCTTGACATGCTTTGCATCAGCATCTCACGCCAAGAAATCGGTGATGGATCTCCTACGGGACGAATGCGGTGGCGATGACTTTGCAAGACTCGCTACCATACTCTACGAACGATTTACAAATTCAAGAAAGAAACCGTTCGGAGATAGTCTTCTACCACCAGATGTCATGCAGGACTGGGTGGAGAACAAGGAGAAGCTCGCCGGCGTTGAAGATCTCGATGACGACGGAGCTGGCGACAAGAAGAACGGTGGTGATTCTGCTGATGAACTCTCGGATGAGGATGTGTTCCCACCTCACGATCCTGAGACATTCGACCGTGACGAACTTACTTATCCCGAGAAAGCTATGTGGAGATTCATATGCCACTGTGGCGGACCTAAGAGAGCGCATCATATTCTCTTTGACTTAGTTTCCGAACATGGTGGAAATTGGGACTCTGTTTTGAAAGCTCTCAGGGAGTCTAGACCGAGTGTCTTCAGGGCGCTACGTAACCAAGGAAGCACAATTACTGGACAACATCTTATAGTCTGGGATCAGAAAATACAGAATAATAATCCAGATGAGATGCCACCAGAGTACCACAATCTATCCGACATACATCAGCTACTGTCTACAGTGACTGTGAATAAGTTGGATGATATTCTCAATACAGAAGACATCGATGGTGTTCAGTTCTTGAGAAAACTCACTGACGAAATCACATCAATTGAAGTTCAACTGGAGGACGATTTTCAGAACGTTTCAGATGCCTTCGATTTCCTCGAAGGTCCTGAGGAAGATGGTGCCGAAAAACAACCAGATGAAGCTGCTGCGGAGAAACTTGGTGTAAAACTTCGGATGTATCTGGAATGTAAGAAGATTATCATCAGTGAATCAAAACCATTGGATCATGTTGTATAACATTCACAGTCTTTCTTCAAAGGAAGACAAGAAGAGGAGGAGAGCATGCCTACGATGCTCGAATTTTCAACCGTCGCGCATGTGATTAGTGCCCTTGTGACAAGTCCGCATGTGTCACCCATGGGAGCTGATCAAACACTCGAATGTGCATTTGAACTCGACAACGAAGGAGAAGTCTACACATTTCTCAAAACTCTGCAAGGTCTGCAGGACGGTGACATCACCGAAGAATCACTCGGTGACGGTGCCGTCGAAACACTGATGAGCATCACCACTCAGGGTACCTGCGAAAAATGCGGAGATTGCGAGTGTACGATTGGCCTGGAGCCGAATAACCTCATGGCCATGGTCCGGCTCATCCGGGGCTTCTGCCAGCGGCACAATATCAAGTTCAACGGTCGCGAGGTTCCGCGCTGGTCAGGCACCGAGATTTCGGAAGAGATGCCGGCAGCAACTGCCGTAGACATGACCGATGACACGCCGACCGACGGCGGCATTCCGGAAACACCACCGGAGGAATTCACGTCGCTCTTCAGATTCCGTTCCGACAGTCCCCTGGGACCCTATAACACCGCACTCGAAAACGAAGGCGGAGTTGTGTGGTGGCTCTACAAGCTTTCCAGGACGCCCGGATGGACCGAGCTGGATTGGATGGACGTCGCGAAGAAGCTGAAGGAGAAGACCGCTCTCACAACATTGAGTCTCAAGGACCTGGCCGTCGCACTGGAAAAGAAGTGGTCCATCGGCAACTCGTCGGCGAAAGTGAAACTCGCAAGCACCCGCTTCGAGTGGAATGCATAGTCGACGCCTGAAGTACTAGACAACTTGCGCTGACAAAGATGGTTGTTCGTTCACTCAGAGGCGGGTGTATATCCGCCCGCCTCTGCATATTACTAACCCTTAAGGAGGGTATATGAGAGCTATAGAAAAATTGCTTGCCCTTCTTGCGGGCTTGTACACAAACAGAACTGAAGGCGCCGGAGATTTTTTTTTGGACAATCTCTGGATCGGTGAGCTTCTCACTAAAGCCAAAAAATCTGGAGAACTGATCCCTGATGATCTGAAGGAAATCTTTTTGAGGGCTTCGAAGGAGAGAGGTATAGCTCCTGAAGTTCTTGAAGAAGCGTTCGCAGATCTTATTGGGATCCTACAGTGTTTACTTCATCTTTCTGAACACGAGACATACGGATTTGTCTTGGAGACTCTCGAAGAAGAGCCTCTTTTTCTTCTTGTTCCTGCGACTCTGACAGATGATGAAAGAAAAGAAGAGCCGGTTTTTATTGCTGTTCCTCTGCCTCCAGCATCGAAGACCAAAAAGAAGCGACCAAAACCACAGACAGAAGCAGAAGTAAAGGCAGTCTTCGTTGAAATACATGAGATTGATGGTTCTGGTGGAGTTGAAAGAGCTTTACGTGCCATGACAAGGACCATATCAATCTCCAACGACGGAAATAGTGGTAAGATCAGTTGGTCGAAGGTTGTTACTCTGCTCATGAAATTTTATCCTGACATCTTCTGGCAAGAACCTAGCGAAGAATTTATCAAAGCAATGATAGTCGACTTCTTGGATAGGTGGAAAGAACTGGTATAGGCAATCGGGGGGAAAGTTCTCGATTGCTTTATAATGTCTAATTAAAGGGATATAAAGGACCAGAAAACCATTTAAGTTTTCTCTACATATATGTACTATGGCAATGGAGAGAGTTACCACAAGAAAAACAAGAATTGCTGATATTACAGCAGGTCAGTGGGTTAAGAAAGAGGGATTTGAGCCTAGTTTCATAATAACAAAAGAAGGTCATAAGATATCAAGAGCTAGGATACTTGCAACTATAGTTTCTAAATTTACAGCAGAAGATGGAAACTTTGGTTCTATTACTTTGGATGATACTACTGATACCATTAGGGCAAAGACGTTCAAGACTGTCAAGCCTCTGGAGGGCTTAGATATAGGCACATTAGTTGATGTTATAGGAAAGATAAAGGAATACAATGGCGAAATCTACGTCATACCTGAGATTATCAGGAAGATAGATGACCCCAACTTCCTGACACTGAGAATTCTAGAAACCAAATCAAATAGATCTGAATCTACAGAAGAAAAAGAAGAATCAGTTGTTGATCCAGAAGAAAAGAACGATCTAAGAATGGACATTATTAAGATAATAGAAAATTCTAAAGATGGGGCTACATTCAAAGATATAATAAAGAATGTGAAAGCAGAAGAGTCTCAAATAGAATCTGTAATAAATGAGCTTCTCTCAGAAGGTGTTTGTTACGAACCTACACCAGGTAAGATAAAGAAGATTTAATTTTAAATTGATTAAATTGGAAACAAGTTACCTTCACATATCCAACCGCCACCAAAGTAACCTGAATCAGCTTGATATTGGAATTCATAGAACCAACATTCTTGACCACCATAGTGTCCCAGAACAGGTCCGCCAGTTATATCTACTCTTCTGCTTGTACTGGCGAATGAATTAGCAGAATCTCCTTGTGGTGGGTTTTTGAATAGAGGTGCTGTTGAAGTTGTTTTTGCTTTATTCTTTAATGGATCATCAGCGTTAAATCTTGTTGATTCTACTTGTGCATATGAATAAACCTTAATTGATTGGGTTGATGTATTATACCAACTTCCATCATCTACTATTAATTTCAATGTGTATTGATTTGGTCCGGGATTTGTTTCTCCTGATAATCCAGTGTAATCAGGTTCGCCATATGCATGAGATATTGTATGTATTTGTCCACTTGATAGTCCACTACTTCTACTTACAGTATCAGCGCTGTTATCTCCCCAAACAACTCTGTACCATATATTCTTGCTTTCAGGATCTTTTATTCTAGCTTTCCATGTTGCAGATACAAGGTTAGTTCTAGGATTAACAACTTCTCCATTAAGAGGACTTTCTACCCATTCAATTGTAGGTGGGGTAATACTTGCTGGATTGTATAAATCCTTCTCATCTTTTTGTCCTTTAGTGTCTTCTATAACTAGATGAGGATTCCAGTTTCCTACTTCCTGATAAGTATGACTTGGTATCCAAATTACATCAGCTTGTCCTTGAGTGTATATTGTGTTTGCTGTTCCATCATTCCAACTTACTGTGAATTTCAAAGGACCAGGTGCTCCACCTGTAGCTTTTACATACCATTCAGTTGGCTTTTCATCTATTACTCTATGAACCCTGAAGTCTATGATCCTCAATTGTTCATAAAGAGAATTTATCCCAAGTCTCTTTTCTGCTGTTTCTCCTAATTCATTTGTTGCTGTAAGCGTGATTTCTTTTATACCATCAGTATCATAGGTGTGTTCTACTGCCTTCTCTAAGTGGCAGAAAGTATCATCAGCTATTGTTTCTGATTGGGTGCCTGCTTCCCATGTAATTTTGTATGTGATAGTACCTCCATCATATGAGAGACATTCTGGAACATTTGTTTGAATAGACCATGTATATGGTTTACCTACGTAAACACTCGTAGGATTTAGTAAACTTTCTGGATGTATAGCTAAAGGTGGTTGTTTAGGTGCTGTTTCCAGTGCTAAAGGACTCTCATGAACCCATCCATCTATACCGTCGTCAAAGTTGACATTCCACAACCATCCTGGTGATAATGTGGTTATACTTCTTGGGAAGTATAATGGATCTCCTGTTATTACACCTCTATCATTTCTTACATGACTACCAACTTTAACTGGATCTGATCCGTCTGATGGAATACTGTTGAATACACCAGCAGTATCGCTATCGATTGTAATTCTAACATCTTTAGCGAACGATGCATCCCACTTAGGGAGAATTGTGAATTTATTGCTTTCCCCTTTGTATGTTGAACTAGATGATGTTATTTTAATCTGGTTTCCACCGCCAGAAACTAGCCAATTGAAATTGCCTCCACCATAACTTGGATGACCTTCGCTTAATAAATTGCTACTAGTTACTACATTATCAGAATTTTTACTAATCAAGCGGATCCAAATCTTGTCAACTTCTGTAGGGGCTGTCCACTGAATTGAGAAAAGATCTCCTATATATAATACTTCGCCTCCTTCAGGTTTTATGACTTGTATATCTGCCGATGGTTCAGGATCGTCTGGCTGGTTTGGCATTGTCAGAGTAACTTGTGTGTGTCTACCTAAACTAACAGATTCTTTACCGTCTGTGACTGTTAACACGACATTGCGATCATTTATACTCTCTGGGCTGTAGAAACCATACTCATGTTGGACTGTTTTAGGTACATTACTCTGAACAAAATAAAATACTTCAGGATCTTTACTTGGTTCATCCCAATCTATTGATGCTGTTAAATCTTCGTTATCTTCATCGCTTACAATAAAGGTCCATGTACCTTTACCAGAATCTATGTAGGCATCTACAGTTGCAGGGCCGGTGAAACTAACTATCTTAGGTGCATTGTTTGCATTTGGGTCTGGTATATTACATGTAGGAGCAGATGTTCTACCGTAAAAGTAATCAATTAGGATGTATAGATCATCAAATGTTATGGCATCGTCTCCATTCAAATCACCAACAGCTTTATCTATGACTCCTGTGTTCTCGATTAGTTTTGATGTCAAAAATCCTATATCAATCATATCAATTTTTGTGTTCTTGTTTATGTTACCACATGTAAATTGATCTACATTTTTTGTTGTTGAACCACATGATAATGTTTGACATATACCACCTGTGCATGTTGGAGCAGCGCCGCCATTGACGCTGATTATCAAAGGCTTTAGATCAAATGGTGTTACAAAACCATCACCATCTGCATCTCCATTACCTTCTAATGTTCCAGCAGAAAATAAATAATTATTCAAGTCTCTGAGATCTTTCACATTTACTTGGCCATCACCATTTGCATCACCACAGCTTACAACTATAGGTGGTTCGCATGTTGGTGCGTTTCCACTACCATAAACATAATCAATTAAAACAGCTAAATCCAGAGCATCTATTACATTGTCATCGTTTAGATCACCATTAGCAGTGTCTGGTGTAGCCTGATTCTGGAAATGTGTAGTCGTGTCAGAGAATGCTGCTGCAGGAGGACCTGTCCCTGGAATTTCAAGGCTACCACCAAAGAATACTGCATTACCTAATACAAAAACATCAAGATTGTCTATATCTAAATCTGCGTCCATGTTACCACATGCATTCTTTTCAGCTGTGTGATTCTTTTCACATTCACCATTTTCACATATTTCAGTACCTTCGGTACATGTTGGTGCATACCCTTCAGTATATGTATTGTAAATAAGGACACTAAGATCCAGTAATGTGACTTCCCCATCTCCATCCAAATCAATTATTGCACCTCCTGATGCTTCATCCTTGAAAATAATTCCAGCCAACATATCTACATCGTCTTTGTCTCTCTTGTTATCTTCATTTACATCACCACAACTAACTGTTGGATCTGCTGGTTCATCACCACAATATATAGGATAATCATCAGGATTTCCTAGATGACCAGAAAGAAGATTTCCGTCGTCGTTGTTAAGTAAACTATCTCCATTAATATCAGTGATATCTGTTGGAGGCTGGTTTAGACGAATTAGTTGCCATAAACTTGTTATGTCGCTTACATCTATATTTCCATTACCATTCAAATCACCACACATTGCTTCTGAACAAGCAGAATTTGTGGTGCAAGCATCATCATCACAATCAACTAAAGAATCACAATCATTATCTTTATCGTCGTTACAAACTTCTGCAACGGGTTTAACTGTATTTTCTGTGTCTTCACACTCTCCCCATTCACCATCAACACAGAATTTGATTCCTGGTTTACATAGTCCTACATTGGATCCACATGGCGAGTTGGCACCCTCGGAGCATAAGAACCCCTCGTCTACTTCTCCATCACAATCATTATCTTCTCCGTCATTGTAAATAGGATCAGATAATTCATCTTCTGTTTCAGGTCCTACATAACCTGTACAATCGCTCCATACACCATCTTCACATAATTGTTCTCCAAATTCGCAGACTCCTTCTTCAGTTGGACCGCATGGGATTGGAGCAGAACCTTCTGTACACTCAGATCCAGGAAGTTCTGTTACTGAGACACTAGCATCTATTATAAATGGTCTGCATAAAACATCACTCTTAACTAGTGTATGTAATGGTACTTTCTTAACTGTCCATGCGACAAGATTTTCAGTAGCTCCTTCAGCTTTTACTACAAACTTATATGCTGAATCAACGTCTATACTAGAATTTTCACAATCATTTCTTATCTTATCTAATATGCCGTTTGCTAGATTTAATTGATTATAAATTGTGAGATTAATAATAGAATTTGGATAAGTATTAATGTAAAGCCTGAACTCAGGGCTTGCTTCTTTTAATGAATCTATAACAAGATCCCCTACTTGTGAAATCGGTATTTCAGAACTAGGTGAATCACTGGTACATCCAGAAACAAGTATTACGAATATAGGAAGTATTATTATCAATTTTGCTAGCCCAGTGCTCATATAATAATATAGTATTTAACAATATTTATAGTTGTTTTTAATTTAATATTAAACTTCTAATGTTTTTTCTTTAACACAAAGAAAACTACTTATAGAAGGATCAATCCAGCCAACTAAATAATCTTTTGTTTCTTCGGCTTTTACTGTGACCCTATACAATTTTTTAACTTCTATGTTTGGATTATTACAGTCGGTTCTAACATCTTCTATTAAGTCTGACATTTGTTCTTCTGTGAATAGTTTCAAAGAAATTTCAGCTGTCGGGTGATCTGTTAAATAACTATTAATTTCTGTGTTCAAAGTAAGTAAGTCTTGAGGATTTAGATCTAAATCTTCTATGTTTGTGCATCCAGAAATTAAGATAATTAGTAAAGGTAGTAGAATGATAGATTTTATCAACTTTGTCATATTATTATATACACGCTGAATATATTAGTCTTTTTTGGACAATTTGGGGGTACCATTAAGTATTTAAATTATAGTATTATTATGTAACTATCTAATAGTGACAATACAATATATCACCTATCATTTTCCACGTTCAACAAATTCAAATTTCCTAATTCGGTTTTCAGAATTGAATTAGAGAATCTTAATAGATGCACAGGTTTAACCTTCCTCAAAAGCGGACCAAAAATTCGCTAAATCCTCGAATTTTGGGGATTTCAGAGGTAATGGTTTAGATAGCTGTCGCTCTAACTATTTCTGAATTTGAGCGTGACTTATGTTGGTTTTCAGCTTGTCTGGAGACTGACTTTTCCCGTAAACTCTGACTTTTGTCAGAACTGTCTAGAACTTCATGCAACACCCCTTCGTTCTAAGTCCCAATTTTCACGTCTTGTGGTAAAGCACAAATTATTTCTTCGTGTTGTAATGAGACCGTAAGGGCTCCCAATTCTTGCGGTCTTAATTTGAGAAAAAATAAATGAATGATAATCTCCAAACAATGTCTCGTTGAGACAGGAGGATGTAACCGATGTTGAAGAAATTCGCAGTGTTGATTGCGGGCATCATTTTCTTGATGACCTGCCAGGTAGCTTTTGCTGTCAGTCTTCGGACAGCTTTTGCTGCCGCTACTCCGGATTCGTCTGGAGCAGACAGCCTCTATGTTATCCAGAAGGGTGACTGGTGGTTGAAGAACAAGATGGTACCGTCCAGGTATGATATTGACGCCACTCTTTATTGTGGCACAGCAAACGACATCGTCGCGATGCTAGTGACGATCAACAACCTCAATCACCCTGACACGCTGGTTCCGGGTGATACAGTTAACTTCCCCATTGACCGGGAAGCACTGAAGAAGTATTCGAAGCTCGCATCGGTGCGAGTCAAAGCTCGTTTCGGCTGGACTGCTGACACCACGACCACCAAGGTCACTGCGAAGACTACGAGTCCAGTCCGGGAAGGTTTCATTCAGTATACCGTCAAGAAAGGCGACGTTCTCACCGATCCAATCATCCCGACAATTCACGGTGTGGATTGGAAGAAAAGCAAGACGGAACTTCGAGTTGCGCTTTGGCTCGCTAACATCGTCGTATCTTCAAACGATAACCTAACGCATTGTGACAGTCTGAAAGCCGGTATCACCATCGATGTCATTTTGCTCGAAACAATCAGGACGCGAAAGGATGTCCCTGACTTTGTCAATGCCTATTTCGGATGGGACACGGTTGGTACGGCCACTCAACTTCCTGTTGGAATTGCTGCTCCCACGAGCCCTAAACTCAAGGTCGATGCGGGCAACAAGCCTCACAAAGACTCTGTGGCTACCGGTGCCAAGAAGTCCGAGGGCACCGAGAAAGCGAAGGGTACCGACGACAATGTCGGCACGGGGTCTCCGACAAAGAAGGCAGATACAAAGGCCAAGCCCGGAGGCCAGGGAGATGGTAGGAAAACAGGCGCTATTCAAGAGAAGGATACTGATGTGGGTGGCAGTGTCAATCTCGATCTTAGCCTGCTGAAGAGTTCTCATGACACTTCAAGAGTTGTCATAAGGAAACCTGCGCCTGCAGATGCTGTGAAGAGGAGTGTTCCTCCGCTGGCGAGCGTTCCACAGATTCTCGCGCAACCGACGACTGACAAAAGTCAGAAACCCAAATCGGGGAAAACTTCGGAGTCTCAAGCGGGTGTCAAGACTGCTAAATCTCCAACGAAAGATGTGAGGATAGTCCAGGCTGACACCACCTTCCGCCACAAAGTTGACAAGGCTTTCTACAAGGTGATGGGCTCTAACGTAGGAAGCTTTCTCAACATTTTCGAAGCCGGTGATGAGTGTGATCCATCGTCTCGGATAGCCGAGAAATTCATGGTGACTGCTGGGGTGTACGGATTATCATGTGGTACTCCCGGATGTCACACTGAAGAGAAAGAAAAAGAGTGGAGAGACAATATCCTACATGATCGTACTTTTCCTCCTTTTCTTTGCGACTCTGCTTCGATTCTAATTATAAACTTCATTCGGGATGAAGAGCAGAAGGCCAAGAAACCCGAGTCGTCCAAGCATGACAGTAAGCCGGTGCTGACGAAGACTTCGGGTAAGAGAGAGATTCCCTTAAATCTCTGGTTCATGCCAACTCACATGAAAGCAATTCTTGACACGGGCTGGACTCATCTCCTTGTTTCATACAAGGCGGGAGATGAGAAAAATACCAACTCTCTTGTCTTTAGGAGAGTGGTTGAGGCAGCGATTGCTTCCAATAGTTCATGTGGGAGTTCATGGTCAGGTTGCCACAGTATTAAAGAGAATCAGTCGTGGGGAAGTGTTCTCGGAACCTCGGCATGTCCTGACACTGCATGTTCCATCGGCGCCGGCTGGATCGCTTCTTTTGTTGCGACCGAACAACGAAAAGAAGCTAACAAAAAACCAGAATCCAGTACGGATCGCTGATCGTGGAAAGGAGGGCGGTCATGAAATATCATGACTTGACTGGTCTGCCGCCACCTACCTCAGCAGCGTGGCGACTGGCGAAGCATATATGGCCATTGATTTTCCTGGCCTGCTTTGCACAAAATGTGCAGGCATCGGCTGACAGCACTGAACAGAACACCACAGAGTTCAGTGGGTTTGTTACACTCGCCTTTGATCAGGGTGATGGCTTCTATGCGCAACACGGGAATCTGATGTGGACCGGAAAAAAGGGAACTGTCTCTTGGAAGGTCTGGGTTGATGTTCCGAAAGACTCGATTCTTCAAGAGCTTCTTGTCACACTTAAGGTGACAGACTTCCTTTCAGTTGTCGCGGGCCAACAGGCTCGAACTCTGATCTACATCTACCCTCCGCCTGAAGCCAGTCGGACAATAAAAGTAGCCTTTGACATGAACACAGATACCCTGATCTATGATTTCTATGACCAGGGAATTGTCGCGTTCTTTTCTCATGCCCACTTTCAGGTTCAGACAGGAATTCTGATGGGCGCTGGACGGTCAAAGGACAACAATGATGACGTGGACTTCTCGTTCCGTTCAGCATTCAGTAGTGGACCTGTGAAGATGTCGTGGGCCTGGCAGGGTGGGCGCCAACCCTTTGGGTACAGGGCTGAATCATCTGCAGACCTTGTGTTCAATTTTGATCTACTCCTTCACCACGAGTTGTATTCTGCGTGGCACAGGAGACACGATCTCAATGACGAGGGTTGGTATGCTGGGTGGATGGTTACTCCTCATCCTGCCATCCAGTGTTTGGTCCATTACACCAAACACAATGAACACAAGGAGGGGACTCTTGGGGTGAATATATTTCCCTGGGACGGAACGAAAGCACAAGTGCACTGGGTAGCAGTCAGTAATCGCGACCCACAACTATTGATAAGATTCCAGCAGATGTTCTAGCTCTCTGCTTGGATTCTATACCTGGAGGGCATATGAAACTTAACAGAAAAAACTGGGCGCTGTTCTGCATGATCTTCGCGATCATCTTTGCATTGAGCAGTGCAGCAATGGGCCAGAGTCAGGTGACGGATACCGCTTCAAACTCACCGCCGGCGAATCACGAACAGTATCACAATGCCTGGCTGGGCTACGTCGGGTATGGTGTCGGTGCTGGCAAACTTCGAGGTGATATTGGATTCGGAGCTTCTTTCAGTGCATTGGAGCTTCTCGGATTTTGTGATTTCACCTCAACTGTCAGGGCCGAAATCCACGACGGGACAGTTGGTCTTGCCGCCCTCAAGAATTTCGGGAGCGGTAAAATCGGGTTCCGAGTGGGACCAATGGCCGCCTACGACTTCCGTCATATGAAAGACAACGGTCCTATTGGTGGTTTGTCTCTGTCTGCGACACGACCTTTCGGGGAGCAATCACATCCCGGAAGAGTCGTGTTCGAACTCCAGATCCTGTACGGGCCTGATGGCCTGGAAGGTCGGGGATTTCTCAAGCTGACCGCATTCTTCGGTAAGCGATCGTCCGGTAAGAAGAAAACAGCTCCGGCTGGTCCCGTGTTTAGATTGTCTGCATTTGAACTGGGCCAACCGGACACACTGGGTCTCAACATCGCGGGTCTAATGAACCGGCCAGACACAGTGGATCGGACAGCTGAAAGGCTTTCGATCGTCTTCTACTTTACAACAGATGATGGGTCAGATACCCTGATCAGCAAGATACCTGAGCCAGCTCCCGATGATTTGACAGTCGGCGAAATCGGGATGGATCCGGTAACCGCAGAGCTCTGGGACAATTCGGACGTCACTTTCGATGAGCCGGAAAGTCGTGCATACAATTCCGACGATGTGGCCGTCTTACTCAATCTCGGTGAAAGCACAATAATCGAGAATTGGAGTGCGTATGGATTCTGGGGTAAAGGATATGAAACTCGTATCCACGAATTCAATCCCAACAATCCTCCGGCTCCTCCAAGATACTTCATACCGTATGACGTCAAGTTCGGGATGCTCGTGATTCCGAATGACTCGGTGATTACCGCGAGTGCGGACGAAATTCACTGGATCCATGACGGTATTCTCCGTTATTGTCAAAGGTCTGCTCTGTCTACAAACCCATTCACTACGTGGTGGGCTAAAGAAATCATTGAGAGACGGGAATATTCGAATCTCAATGAGTTGATCCGGAAAATTGTGGTCATCGACAATGACTACATGATCCGGCGAGCGATCTCTGACATTCGTGGGACCATGAAGTATTCCGGTGACAGCACGAAAATCGGTAACAGTACCGAGGGGGCGTACTACCTCACAAAGTATTACCTGGAGTATCTGAAACGGTGAACCTGTACCAACCTGGCGGGAAGGCCGCTCCGAAATGGACTCTGGGCGGCCTTCCATTTCAATTTGGATGCTAAGCGTAGTGAACATGGGGTTGAATCTGAACCCCGAAGGAGATCACATGTGGATTAGGTGTCGCATGAGGAACGAAGATACGCCTCTCTTCGATGAACTAGTTGAGGGTAATGTCGTTACAATTGGTCGTGGTGAAGACAGAGATGTTACTTTGGACGAAAGGACCAAGAACAGTGTGTCCAAAGTTCATGCGACCGTGACATTCTGTGATGGTGTCCTCTTTATCGAGGATGATGGTTCCACGAACGGAACCCTCACACCAGCATCGAGAAACAGGATCACGACAAAAACCGAGATCGCATATGGCCACGAGGTTATGCTCGGTAACGACGTGATTCTTGTTGTCAGCCCGTAGACGGCTAATCTCATATTCAACGGCATGAAGGAGGTGATAACATGCCGAATGTCTGTCTTATCGGATACGAGAAGGTGGACGAAGATAGGCTGCGTGCACTGATTGCAGCTATGTTCGCTGACCAACCGTTCGTGAAGGGTATGGTTATTCCAAATGGTGACGATCGTTCCCGTGTTCAAGTTCTGAACGCGGCTGGTAATGAAGAACTCCCGTTCATTCGCTTCTACTGCAGCGATCTCGCCGAGGCGGCAATAATACTTGCTCGATTGGTAGAGCAAACTGGACAGCCTATCGAGTTTGTCCCAATTCCGCCTGACGATTCTCCAGTACCCGGGTTCACCGAGGGCGATGATCGTGCCATTGTGTACAAGGCTAAATCGCAGCCGATAGCGATCGCTACGGCCAGTTCGGATAGGTCATGTCAACCGGACGACGGATAGTCAATTGTTGTCTCGTTGGTTTGGAAGTTCATGGACGCATCAGAGTTGTCGCGTCTATTCTCGCAAATGTTTTACAGGAGGGCGAAATGCGTAAATTAATCAGGTTCAGAAGGGATACGCGCGGCTTCACATTGATCGAGCTGATGATTGTGGTCGTCATCATTGGCGGCATCACGGCCGCGCTGGCGATCCCGTGGTTCATGGCTTCCACAACGAAGTCGAAACAGTCTGAGGCGAAACAAATCCTGAAGCAGGTCTATGTCATGGAACGCGCCTACCGGCAGGAATTTGATACGTACTGGGGTGGGTTCGAGCCAAACATGACACATTTCGATACCGGCGGCGGTCCGTATGAAGTTATTGCGGACGCAGAACACCCGGACAACTTCGCTCGCATAGGCGTTCAAGTTGGCCCGACGGCCCGCTACAAGTACAGGATTTCGGTTCCCAACCCGAATCAATTCACGTGCACGGCTACGGCAAATCTGGATGATGACCCAACGATTGATACCTGGAGAATCGATCACCTCGGGAATTTGGTCTGCGTCACGGACGACGCGGCCTATTAGTTACGATGTGATCACCTGCGTTTTGTTCTGAATGTTGACTGGTGCGGTATGTTTGATCACCGCGCCTTTTGCAGTGTCTCCCAACAAGAGGTAGCGAAATGAAGAACAACAGAACCCCTTTCGAGAATGGCGTGTTGTTGACCATCTTGTTTCTTTCAGTGGTGTGGTTCGGCACTGGCATCACGGGATGTAGCGATTCCAGCAATCCGATGAACTCGACTGACGATCCGGTCGTGGAAATCCAACCGGAATTTGAACCGTTGTTCGCGCTCGATCCGGACAGTGCGTCAGACGCGGACATCGTTGCCGCGATTTCGGCTGTGAATTCCAATTTCAATGCGGCCGGAAAGGGCCAATACTCGCTTCCGTTGTCCGCTTCTATTCTGGACGCGACCGATAGCTCGGCGAATGATCCCGAAGGTCCTACCGGCGGTGGCGGAGGAGCCGGAGGCTCCGATAGCACGGAAACCGGTGGTGGTCCTGGTGATCTAATGCCACCACTATGCTGGCCTCCGCAAACGTTGCCAAATGACCTGTTGCCAGAGTGGTGTCGCATTGGACCAGTTCGCGTGGACATGACCATCGTATGTTACTGGGATCTTGGTGGGGAGCCGTGGACGCATGATTTCTACACCAAGAAAATGGACGATGTCCTGGGCAAGTATCCTGGTCGGGTGAACTTGACCGTTGTTCACGGAGCACTCGATCGATTCGATATACTCGCTTCCCAAGCCGCTGAAACCGCAGCACTCTTCGGGAAATATGAACAGTACGTGGCAGAACTTATTGCCAACCACGACGCGATCGCCAACGGCGAGTTTGAAAAGAAAGAATATGTCAAGCTCGCCCGCAAGGTCGGTATCAAAGGTCGCTACGGTCGCTGGTTCAAACAACTGATCAGTTCTCGTCTCATTCGGGCCGAGGTCCAGAGCGACATGCGACACGTGTTTGATTACCTCGGAATTGGCGGAATCCCATCATTTCGGTTTACACTCGAAGGATATTGTATCGGCGAGATCGGCGGTTCTCAGTCACCAGAAACGTTCTTTGATATCATGGATCCATACCTCGATATTCTCGAGCCCAGTATTCCGGGCGGTGGAGGTGGTTCGGGAAGTGGAGGATCCGGTGGTGGAACAACTGGTGGCGGACCGAAAATAGGTCCTCCATCACCAGCCGCTCATGGCACGATCGAAACTCGGAACTGGACGCCTGTTATCCGATAACTGCGCCCCCGCCCTCCGGCGCAGTTAACACAGCAGCGGGTTCGGTCTCATAGACCGGCCCGCTTGCAATTGGAAGGAGACTACATGCTCAAGAATTGCAATTTGTTGTTGATGCTCGTCCTCATTGTAGCGGTCATGACCGGTTGCAGTGATGACAACTATCCGACGTGTACCGAGCCATCAATCGATCCGATGACCGAAGAGGGCGTGGATGCTCTTCTCGATGTGGAAGAGACTTTGACGCCTGAAGAGTTGGACGACATCCTGATTCAGAACGGAATTGATCTGGCTCAAATGGATCCGATTGAGATCGAAGTGATTCCCACTCCAATGGACTCGATCATTGAAATCGAATTCACTTACGATGAGCATGGCGCGATTCGGCCGGTAAAATGTAGGAACGGTATGGCCTATGTCGGGAATCTGGACGATATGACTCCAGACGAACTGGCCAAGTTCTTGCAGTTACGGGAGGATTACGGTCATCGCCGAATCCCGTTCGTGAACAATTACCAACCTGGTGGGCTGGAAGAATGTCTCGCGCGTGCTCTTGTTGTTTGTGAAGGACGAGGGAAATTCTCGGAATTTGCCAAATTCTTCGTTCATTCACAGCCCGGAAAACCGTGGACTTGTGACATGGTTATCACGGTAGCATCCCAAATCACCGGGATGACTGAGTGGCTTGTGGAACGAAAGATGGATAGCCCCCGAACCGAACTCCGGCTACTTCGGGATCGTCTTCTTGCCAGAATCTGGGGTGCAAACGATTCCGGTTGGCAGGCCGGTTACGTCTTTTTCTCCATGTCGGGCCGACCGGCTTGGAGATGTTTCAAGTGGACTGCTCCAATTGCGCCGATGGAGGTGCTTGAGGGGTGGCTTACCAGTTGTTTCTTGTGTGAATATCCTAATTGACAATACTGTCGCCGCCTCGGCTTCAACTGCCGGGGCGGCAAATCATTGGAGGGTTGCCATGAGCACCAACAAAGCATATGGATTGATGCTGGTGGCAGTTCTTCTCTGGTCACCAGTGCCAATATGGATTCGGGAGGTTGAGAATTTTGTGTCTCTCCCTTCCATCACATTCTGGAGATCTGCTTTCGGATTGTTAGCACTTCTCCCGTTTTATCTGATCATGGTTCACAAGCAAGGCATGATGTCCTTTTCAGTGAAGAGAGCTGCATGGCTTGTAATTCTTGGTGTGTCCAGTGCTTTGGCACAGCATCTTTTTGTGTTAGCCCTGGAAAAGAATCTGATCGCTGATTCATCATTCATTCAGCAGGCACATCCGATTTGGACAGTGATCGGTGCACACTTCTTGCTGAAAGAACGTTCTCCGAAGAAGTTCTTCTTTCCCTTAATCTTATCTCTGAGCGGTGTTGGTATCATCGCTTATGAGGGTGGGGGATTCTCAGCAACAATTCTCGGGCATGGGTTTGCTTTTTTCTCAGGAGTTTCGATTTCAGTTGCAGCCCTTGCTATTCGTTCTCTCCATTTAGATAAAGTGAAGACTCTGGAAATAACTTTCTGGGGAATCTTCCTGCGAATGATTGTCATGTTTTTTCTGTCCGGTGCTCATTCGCTGGTATCAATTGGGGGACGAGAGTTGGGTATTCTTGGAGTAATGGGAATTGTTTCTACAGTGACGCCTCTATATCTCTACGCTAAAGCAATGCAAATAGTAGAGGCGCAGAAACTCTCATTATTTTTAACACTGATGGTAATCACGTTTCCACTCACTGGTCTTCTCTACGGAGAGATCCCAAGTGGACTGACAATATTAGGCGGTTTACTGGTAGGGGTGGCCATTCTCATTATGAGAATAATGGAACCTCCTACTACAGAAATAAACACAACCTGAATTCTCTATCGGAAGGAGTGATTGCAATGAAAACGCCCGTAAGGGTAAAAAAGAAGGGATCCCTGACAATTGTTGGGACCTGTTGTGGAATCGTGACTCTAGTGTTGGCCGCGCTTTCAGTTTTGGTCTTATTTAGAGTATTCGATGGTTTTCCATACAGAGGATCCCGATAGGCAAAAGTACAACCGAGGTGGTATGGCAGAGTGGCGAGAACTCCTCTCTCGGTTGTTATATTGACTAGTTTAAGGGATATAAATAGAATTCTCGGATTTAAAAAACTTTTAATTAAATAGAAAATATCATTTTCCTCAATCTACACAAATCTTAGTTTACATTGATCATCTAATAACAATTTGATCAATTAACTCCAATGAGTCCACATGTAAACACGTAAACAGTTCGTGTTTTCTAGCTTACCTGCTGGACTCTTGTTTTTCTAATTCACTAGTAAACTAAGATGGATTGAGATGTCTTTAGTAGACTTTAGTTAATTGGAGATACTCAACGTCACAGGAGGAGTCATGACTGGAGACCAAAGTGTTGGCCTGAGCTTCGAATTAAGCGAAGATCAGATTACAATTCGAGACACTGCGAGAGAGTTCGCAAAAAAACGTATTGCGCCAAATGCTGGCACGTGGGATGATGAGGGAACTCTCCCAAAAGAAATTCAAAGAGAACTCGCTGAGGCCGGGTATTTTGGGGCGTCTATACCCGAAAAACATGGTGGAGCGGGCCTCGATCCTGTTGCATACGGTTTGATGATCGAAGAACTCTCTGCTGCATCAGCTTCTGTCGGTGTGTTAATCGCAGTTCAACTCGAACTCGGTGCCTATCCAATACTGGCATTTGGTACAGAGGAACAGAAGAAGCGGTATCTTGTGCCGATGGCAGCGGGAGAATTCACTGCATATTGCTTGACCGAACCCGAGTCAGGCACAGACGCTGAGTCCATGAGAATGGTGGCTGTTCCCGATGGCAATGGAAATTACATCCTGACTGGCACAAAGCAATTCATCACCGGCGCTGCTTATGCCAAACGCTTCATAGTCTTTGCCAAGCTACCAGAAGATAAAGCGCCGGCAGACAAAAAGAAGAAGAGGGTCTGTTGCTTCGTCGTTGAAGCAGACGCGAATGGTGTGGAGTTGGGTGAACCCGAAAAGAAATTGGGTCTTAAGGCATCCGATACCCGCCAGGTTATACTCACTGATTGTGTTGTATCGGAAGATTGCAGAATCGGTGAGGAAGGCGAAGGCTGGAAGATTGCCATGGCAACAATGGATCATGGACGCCTGGGAATCGGTTGGCAGTCTCTGGGAATTGCAAAAGCTTCCCGGAAAACCGCGATCGAGTATGCACAAACACGCAAGCAATTCGGGCGACCGATCTGTGATTTCCAGATGATCCAGCTAAAACTTGCAGAAATGGATCTGTTGATTGATTCAGCAGAACTTCTTCTGCATCGTGCCGCAACAATGGCCGGAAATGGTGTGTGGTTCAAACGCCAAGCTTCTCAGGCAAAGTTGCACTCGTCCAGGGCTGCTCGGTGGGTATCGGATCAGGCCATTCAAATCCTTGGTGGCTATGGATACTGCAAAGAATATCCTGCGGAGAGATATTTCCGCGATGCCAGAATCACCGGTCTCTACGAAGGCACCGATGAAATTCAGATAATCATCATTGCTACACAGTCACTCACTGAGTTCAAGATCACTCAGAACTAAAACGGACGTTATGCTGAATAGTCCCAATAGTTGCGGAAATATGAGGGACAGTTAACTCAAACCTCCATGGAAGAAGGTGACGAAATGAATTTGCCAGAGTGGGTGACGAATAACGGACTTATCAGGTGGCTGAAGGGTGTGGATTGGGTGATTGTCGGAATCCTTTCGTTCGTGATCGGCATTGTCGCGAGCATGATATTTCTCCTCCTCTTCCTCTTCGGTCGCTTCGTGGGTTACATGCCGCCCAGACCAAGACCATGAGATTGAAATCCAAACCTCTATCGCGGAAATGTACAGGGTCTCTAGTCTCATGACTGGAGACTCTCGAGCTTCAAAGAAGGTGTATAGATAATGAGCAAAGGAATTGAAGAATGGGTGATTAATGGGGTTCAGATACTCGAGCCTCTTGACCTAATGGATGCTTCTAACATAGGTCAATTAGACGAGAGACTGTATACACTTCTGGGGAGAGGAATCAGGAGCGTGATTCTAGATCTCTCTGGAGTGAAGTACATTAATTCGTCTGGATTGACCATCTTAACTGATCACTGGGTAAAATTCAATGACAATGGTGGTCACCTGAAGGTTGCTGGTCTAACACAAAAAATCGATAAACCCCTAGTGATCAGCAAACTAAGCATGATATTCGAAACATATGACACTGTGGACGAAGCCATCGCATCTTTTGGGAGAAATAGATAAAATCAGATCTTTCCTGGAAAGACGTGATGAGACGAACTCAATGTCAATAAGAGGAAATATTGAATATAAATTATCGAACAGGACGGAATTGAGGTCTCCGCTGCCTGAAATCATTTGACAAGGAAGTAAGAAACTTTGATGCTTCACTCGGACAAAGGAGGAACAATGAGTGCGATCCACCTACCTCCCGCAGCGGAGGTAAAGAGTATTGCCCAGTCCGGTTTTGGTACCATGGGTTGGTCATGGGCAACCGCTGAATTATTGGCGGGACTTGATGTGTATGTTCATGAACCCAACATCGGAACCGTGGCCAAAAATCGGATACTGGTAGAGAAGAACATCCAGGTAGTGGAGGACAAGGGGAAAATCCCATCCGGATTCACCGACAAGGCGATGGAGCGGCTTCATTTCGTCACTCCGGACGAACTCGTTACGTGCGGCGCTCCGATGCACATCGAGATTACCCCCGAGAGCCTAGCGAACAAGATTGCGCTTCTCCAGCTCCTCGGACCCAGATTTCCTGAGGGAACGGTACAGTGGACCAATACATCCTGCCTGAACGTGGAGAAGTTGGCGATTGCCACTGGCTTCCCGGAAGGGACTGTGGGAACACATGGAATGAATCCTGTGCACAGGATGCCGGGAGTAGAAGTGGTTCAGACCGAACTGGTCGATGCCGCCGTGCTCCAATGGACCATTGATGTTCTGGAGAAGGTGATGGGGAAGATCACCTTCGTTGCCCAGAACGTTCCCGGTTTCATCGTTAACAAGCTCGGAGTCCCCTTCTGGCTGGAAGTCATTCGAATGCTGGTGCGTCGTGAGGCCGACATCGCAACAATCGACAAGGCGCTCCTCACGTCTCTTGGGCATCCGCAGGCTGGCTTCAAATTGATGGACTTCATCGGCACCGGTACCATGATCGATGTTGCCGACGAACTCTACGCTGCTACTCAAGATCCTCGGTATATCGTACCGCAGATATATCGTGAGATGCGGAAGGCGGGATTCCTCGGATTTCAATCCGGTCGTGGCTTCTATGACTGGACCACCAACCCGAAAAATCCCCATCCGATTCCGTTCAACCAACTTCTTGCAGCATAACTCCTACGGTAACAATTACCTTGTGTTTGAGAGTCCTCGACCTCCTGGTTGGGGACTCTTGATTTTCGGTTTTAATCTAATTCGTCACCATTGCAATGGAACTATAAGTTGTACGATTGCAACTCACAGGTTTGTAACTGGTTGTTTGTACTGTCTAATTAAAGGGATATATAATAGTAATTTAATTCTTCCTTCCAAATATATCATATGATTACTCGGGTTAGATTGGAGAATTGGAAATCTCATCTCAACACAGAACTTAGCTTCTCAAATGGTGTGAATTGCTTGATTGGTGATATGGGTTCTGGTAAAACTAGTGTGATGCAAGGTATTTCTTTTGCTCTATTTGGAACCTTCCAAGGATTACAATCGAGGAAAGTGAATATAGCTGATTTACTTATGAAGAAGCCAAGAAAGCAGGGAAAGGCTACTCTAGAAGTTGATTTTGTTGTTGGGAAAGAGAAATACTCAGTTAAACGCATGATAACAGAAAAAGGAACTGTAGATGCAGAGATAAGAAAGAATGGAGTTCTACTTGATGTATCAGCTAAGAGGGTAACAGAAGAGGTTGAGAAAGCTCTACAAATGGATTATGAACTCTTCTCTCGTGCAGTTTACTCTGAACAAGATGGTCTAGATTACTTCTTAAGAATACCTAAAGGACAGAGAATGGAGCATATAGATCGTATGCTTAGAGTTGATAAATTCGGTAAAGCAATGGATAATTGTGTATCAGCTATCAATAAACTGAAACATGGAATGGATGAGAAAATCAGAATTACAGGAGATATGGAGAAAGACGACGTAGGAGAAAAAACAACTGGTTTAGTAAAGGAGATCCAAGAACTAGAGAATAATGTGAAGATTCTGGAAAAAGAAGTGAAAATAATCACAGAAAAAAGAAAGCTAGTTCAAGAGGAACTAGAATTGCATGAAGAAAAGGAAGAGAAATTTCAAAGAATTAAAAATCAACTAGAAGCATTTACAGGGAGACTGAAAGAAATCGAAGAAAGAATAAAAAGCAAGAAAGAATTTCTGAAGAAACTGGATGAAAAACAAATCAATTTTGATATAGATAAAATGAAAAAAGAGGAAGACGCATTGGAAAGAGAGATCGAAGAAAAAAGAAAACGTAATCATGATTTACATGCAAGGAAAAAGATGATTCTAGAAAGCTCAGATAAACTAGAAGAGCTTAATGGTAAGTGCCCTTTATGTGATAGTGAAATCAGTTCTGAGAATAAGAATCACTTAATACGAGAGCGAAAAAAAGAATTAGAAAAAATAGAAAAAGAAGTACCAAATGTCATGGATGATATAGAGAATAAGAAGAAATTGTTATCTGATATTGTGGAGAAATCAAGAGAGAAGAAGCTAGAATTGGATCGTGCTTCTAGCTATTGGAAAGAATTACAAGAATCAGAAAATAGAATAAAAGACGTAAAAGAACAGGTTTCTAAGCTTGATCAAGAGAAAAGTGAGATTAAAATTTCGGACATTAAGCCATTGAGAAAGGGATATGAAGAACTAATAGGTAATGAGAATCGAATTTCTTCTGAAATAAAAGGAATTCATATTCGTGTAAAGGACAAACAAGAACTCTTACTCGAACTTCAGAAGAGACAGAAGCTTCTAGAGACATATAAGCAAGAAATCAAATCAGAAGAGGAAGCTGCTAAGCAGTTTAATGTGTTTTCTACAATATTGAAGAACACACAAAACAATCTAAGAGAGGAGTTCTTGGGTAATGTGAATAAAATCATGCAAAATGTATGGGATAGTTTGTATCCATATGAAGATTTCTCTGGTATTAGGCTAGCTGTAGAAGCTTCTCGGATGAGTAAATCAAAGGATTATGTGCTTCAATTAAAAGATTCTACTGGATGGATATCAGTTGATGGAATAGCTTCTGGAGGCGAGCGATCAATTGCATGCCTTGCACTAAGAATAGCTTTCTCACTCGCGTTTATACCTAACCTCAAATGGTTAATACTTGATGAACCAACTCATAATCTAGATTCTAGCGGAATTACGTCTTTTGCAGAAATTCTGCGGGAGAATATTCAGAGATTCGCAGACCAAATATTCTTAATCACACACGAAGAAAAACTCTCAGAAAACATAACAGGAAGTTTGTATAAATTCGAGAGAAACAAGCAAACAGATGAACCTACCAAGATTGTCATGTAATTATTGAATCAAATTTCAATTAAACGAGAACGATCTGATTCTCTTGGTTCATCTAATCTATATGTATAGTGGTTTCCTGTTCTACTATCTAATGCTATGCCATCACATGGTGAATTACCACCAGGAGATTTTTGAGTTAAATTTATAACATCATTTAAATGCAATTTTACTCTAAAAAATTGTTCCATAGAGAGAATTTCCCTTATTTCGCTTTCTGCTTCGGAAGGATAAAGACCAGGAGTTCTGAACACAGTAACATCATAATCGCCCTCAGGTAGAGCGGAATATACGTTTATGAGAAACTTACGAGGTACAGCGTTAGATTTGTGAAATAGAAAACTATCACCAGATAGACTGTCATAACCAGTGGCAACAAGACATGTAGGAAAACCAGATGTACCCAAAACCGGTTTTTCATCATCTCTAGAAGTTATACCAAGATAATCGATTCCTACATGAGCAACATCACCTAAATTACCATTGTATAGATCAAAAACTTCATCAATATATGGTTGTCTAATTGTGTTCACTCTTTCAATTTTTTGAGGTTCACTAACTGCTAAAGTAGTCATGATAAAATGTTAATATTACTACTTATAAAGGTTATTGTTTTAACTACTATATAGTGAATATATACAACAAATTAAATGAGAAGAGGAATCTGCTAAAACCGTTATCTATAGCGTTTATTATTAAATATGATACTGCATGTATAACCTTTAAATAATCTACTAAACAATAGTAAATAGGAATATATATGATAATTTTAGATTCAAGTTACATGAGGAAAGAAGCTGATAGGATACTCAGAGAATCAGGATTAGATGATAGTACATATTTTCATTCCATTAGAGTAGGACAATATATGAGATTTTTTGCTAATGCACTTAGTCTCGGTTATGGTGAAAGGGGATTATGGGAAATTGGCGGAGAATTGCATGATGTTGGAAAGAGTAGAATACCAGCTAATGTTCTTCATAAAAAAGGTCAGCTGACAGATGCTGAATTTGATCTTATTAAAAGACACACATTACTTGGTTATGGGATGACAGAACATATGACATCTATGGAAAGTCCAGCTTTGCTTTGCAGAAACCACCACGAAAACTATGATGGTTCTGGTTATCCTGACGGTTTAAGAGAAGATGAAATAAATCTTAGTTCAAGAGCTGCTCGTGTGGCAGATACTTATGATGCTTTAAGACAAAGAAGACCTTACAAAACTAGTCTTCCTCATGAAGAAGCAATGAGAGTTATGCTAGAAGGCAATGGAAGAGCACGACCTGAGCATTTTGATCCTCAGATGTTAGCTATTTTACATGAAAATGGGAACAGAGTAGCCCATTTGTTTGAAAGTATTCCTGATTAGACAAAATTATAAAATTTAAACATTTTACCTATTTTTCAATTATGAAAATAATTATAATAGGATATTCTTGGTTAGAGCATAATATTCCTAAAGTGCCTAAATTACGTTGAAAACCGAAACCTATTTAAATACTTAGACCTAATATTAGCAATAATCTAGCCAAAAAAACCATAATATTATAAGAAATATTATAACAGGGTGTGTTAGGGAACGCACAAAAGTTTATATCAATGTTCTACTATACTATATATAATCGCGAAATCATGTTTATAGAGTTATAAATTACACGTCTTTATTGGGGTTCATCTATGAGTAATATATTAGAGCACGACTTGGTATCGAAACACGAAATTCTTTCAAAACCAGATGCAAAAAAACTATTGGAAGACCTTGGTATTGAGACCTCTAAACTCCTTCCAAAAATATATTCTTCAGATCCTGTTTCAAAAGAAATTAACGCCAAAGCAGGCGATGTTTTGAAAATCATCAGAAAATCAATTACAGCTGGAGAATCTACGTACTACAGAGTCGTTGTGGGCAAGTAAGCTCTTGGAGCTAAGCCAGCCCTGTGGTGGTAATATGAAATTCGAACCTTTGCTTAGAGCATATGAGAAAGATAGGGGATGGGTAGATTTTCAAATACATTCTTTTGATAAATTTATTGTAAGTGGTATTCAGTCAATTATAGATGAGATAGGAACAGTAGAATTAAATCCCGAAGAAGGTGGAATAAAACTTAAATTTGGGAGTGTCCAAATTTCAAAACCAATAGTAAAAGAAGCTGATGGATCTACAAGGATAATTACTCCTCATGAAGCAAGAATTAGAAATTTAACTTATTCTTCTCCAGTTTTTATTTCAATTACTCCAATTGTCAATGGCATCCAAGAAAAACCTGAAACCGTTCACATCGGTGATCTTCCTGTGATGATTGGTTCTTCAATTTGTTCTACAAGAAATATGACAAAGGATAAATTGATTGATATGCGTGAGGATCCAAGCGATCCTGGTGGTTATTTTATTGTTAATGGAACTGAACGTGTTCTTGTTCTTATCGAAGAAATTGCTTCTAATAAGCCAATATTCGAAAAAGATGAAGAAGATGGTACTATTTCTGTGCGAGTAAATTCAGAAAAATCTGGATTTAAGCAGAGACATATCATAGAAAGAAAACCAGAGGGAGACATAACAATCTCATTTGCAAACATTAGAAAACTTCCAATAATCACATTATTAAAAGCTTTGGGATTGGAAACAGACAAAGAGATTTGTGATAAAATATCAGATGACCCAAGGGTGTTAAATGAATTATACATCAATTTGTATCAAGAAGAAGCAACAACATCCGACGAAGCAATTGATGTAATTGGTAAGAAATTAAGAGTAATGGAAAATTATAGACAAGAAAGAGTAAGCCAAATATTAGATAGATATTTACTTCCTCATATTGGACAAAATAGTAAGGACAGAAAAGAAAAAGCAATTGTTTTGTCTAAAATTATAAGAAAAGTTGTTTTATTATCTTTAGGAGAAATTCCACAAGATGACATAGATCATTACAGCAACAAGAGACTTCTAACAGCTGGTGAATTGCTGGCACAGTTATTTAGATCAATTCTTTTAGGAAGATGGGGGTTGTTAGCTAAGATGACTTATAATTATCAGAAATTAGTAAAGAGGGGAAAACACCCATCAATACAAGCAATCATTGAAGCTAATTCTGTTACTAAACAGATTTTATCCTCTTTAGCAACAGGGAATTGGATTGGTGGAAGAACAGGAGTTTCTCAGAGATTAGACAGAAGTTCTTACATCAAAACATTATCACATTTACGATCAGTGGTTTCACCACTTACATCAACACAAGAACACTTTAAAGCAAGACAAATTCATCCAACAGAATATGGAAGATTGTGTCCAGCAGAGACACCTGAAGGTTCTTCTATTGGTTTGAGAAAACATTTAGCTTTACTTTCAGAGATAACACCCGGATTAGGTGAGAAAGAAACAGAAGATACACTGAAATCTATATTGAAGGAGAACGCTTAATATGGTCAAAGCAAAACCTAAAAAAGTTGTAAATAAAGTCATAGCTAAACCTAAGACTGCAAAACTAGTCAAACATGCAAAAGTACATAAGCCGGTGACACATGAAACTACACACAGTGATCATGTGAAGTCAGCTCATAAACCAGTGAAGAGACATGATGATATTAATTTAATTCCCCAATCAGCAATCAAGGGCCTTTGTGATATCTATTTCAATGGAAATCATATTGGAATTTCAAAAGATCCACACTCATTTATAGAAAAAGTCAAACACAAGAGAAGAATGGGACTGATTTCAGAACAAACAAATGTTGCTTATTATTATACCCATAATGAGGTTAGAATCACAACTGAAAGCGGAAGACTCAGAAGACCTCTTATTTTAGTTGAAGGTGGAAAATCTAAACTAACGCCAGCATTGAAAGAAAAATTAAAAGAGGAAAAAATAGACTGGGAATACCTTATGAAACATGGTATTGTTGAATACGTGGATGCGAAAGAAGAAGAAAATACATACATTGCATTAGAGGAAGAAGACATAACAAAAGATCATACTCATGTAGAAGTTGATCCAATGAGTTTACTTGGTTTATCTGCTTCATTGATTCCTTATCCTGAGTATAACAGAGGAGACAGAATTAATTATGGTGCTAAGATGATTGGACAAGCTATTGGTTTAATGGCTAATAACTATCTAGTTCGGTCTGATACAAAATTCAATGTTCTTGCATATCCACAAGGTCCAATGGTTACAACAGGTGCAGATAAACTTCTAGATAATTATTCTGAAGGACAAAATATTGTGATTGCAATTATGTGTTATGATGGTTACAATCTTAATGATGCTGTTGTGATGAACAAATCCTCAGTGGAAAGAGGATTGTTTAGATCATTCTATTTCAGAACATACGAAACAATCAAGAAGAGATATTGGGGTGGACAAGAAGACGAAATCATGATACCTGAACCTGGAATAAAGGGTTACAGAGGAGAAGACGCATACAATGATTTAGGACCAGATGGAATAATCAACCCGGAAACACCTGTAGATTCTGGTTCTGTTTTAGTAGGTAAAGTTTCACCTCTAAGATTCCTTTCAGCTGAAGAGTTTATCAGTGAAACAGATAACAAGAGAGAAACATCTATAGCTGTTAGACATGGAGAGAAGGGAATTGTTGATACAATCATGATTACAGAGACAGTTGATGCTAATCAATTACTAAAAATTAAGATTAGAGATCAGAGAATTCCACAAGTTGGAGACAAGTTTGCTTCAAGACATGGACAAAAAGGTGTTATGGGATTGCTTGTTCCTCAAGAAGACATGCCATTCACAACAAGTGGTATTTGTCCTGATATAATATTCAATCCTCATGCAATTCCATCAAGAATGACACTGGGTCATTTGTTAGAGATATTAGCAGGCAAAGCGGGAGCTTTTGCAGGAAGAAAAATAGACGCATCCGCTTTCAATCATGAAAAAGAAGAAGATATTAGAAAATTATTGAAAAGTATGGGATTCAGAGATGATGGAAAAGAAGTAATGTATGATGGTAGAACAGGAAGAAAATATGATGTTCAAATATTTACTGGTATTTCATATTATTTGAAACTTGATCATATGGTTGTGGATAAGATACATTCCAGATCAAGAGGACCTGTAACATTGTTAACTAAACAACCAACAGAGGGAAGATCAAAGAGAGGTGGATTAAGAATAGGAGAAATGGAGCAACAGTGCTTGGTTGGACATGGCGCAGCTATGACTCTCAGAGAAAGATTTAGTTCAGATGATACAAAGATACCAATTTGTAATAAATGTGGATTGTTTGCTACATACGACATTACTAAAAACAGGGCTTACTGCACAGTTTGTAAAGACAGTGAAATATCATGGGTGCAAACATCATATGCTTTCAAGATTACTCTAGATGAACTAAAATCAATGGGTATATACCCAAAGATTAAGACGGAGGAATTATAATGACTTCAAAAATATCTGAAATGCACTTCAGTTTGCTTTCACCAGACCTAATCAAAGCTCTAGCTAGAGTTAGAGTTGTCACATCAGATTTGTATGATGCAGATGGTTATCCAGTAGAAGGTGGAGTTATGGACCCACGTCTTGGTGTTATAGATCCAGGACTACATTGCAGAACTTGTGGTGGTGGAATTGGTGATTGTGGTGGTCATTTTGGGTATTTAGAGTTTGCTAAACCAATAGTTAATGTTTTATACACAAAAACAGTATACAGTCTATTGAAAATTACTTGTAGAAAGTGTTCAAGAGTTATGATGAAGGATGAACCATTAAAGAAACTTTTGACTACACCACCATTGAAATGCATACATTGTAATGCTAAACAAAAGAAAATCAGCTTTGTTAAACCATACAATTATTATGAAGACAAAGATGAAATATCTCCTCAGGTGATAAGAGAAAGGTTTGAAAACATTCCTAATGCTGATCTTAAAAAAATCGGTGTAAATGGAGGAAGACCAGAATGGTTAATATTAACATTATTCCCAATACCACCTGTAACAATTAGACCATCAATCACACTAGAGGGTGGAGAAAGATCAGAAGACGATTTGACGCATAAATTAGTTGATATTGTTAGAATTAATCAAAGCTTGAAAGAGAATATAGACATAGGTGCTCCTGAGTTTATTTTAGCTGATTTGTGGGAATTAGTACAATATCATACATCAACTTATTTTGATAATGAATTGACAGGAACACCTCTTGCAAGACATAGATCTGGTAGAGCTTTAAAGGGTCTTGTACAGAGATTGAAATCAAAAGAAGGGAGAATTAGAGGCAATTTGCTTGGTAAGAGGGTAAACTTCTCTGCAAGAACTGTAATTTCTCCTGATCCAAGAATATCAATAAATGAAGTTGGAGTTCCTAAATCAATTGCAGAAGAATTAACAATTAGCATGTTTGTTACGAAGAATAACATGAAAGAAATCAAAGAATTGTTTAAGAACGATAAGATAAATTATGTTATTAGACCTGATGAAAGAAGAATCAAAATTACAGGTGAAAACAAGAAAATGGTTTTAGACAATCTAGTAGAAGATTGGATAGTTGAAAGACAGTTAGAAGATAATGATATTGTTCTTTTCAATAGACAACCATCTCTTCATAAAGTGTCTATAATGGCTCACAGAGTTAAAATAATGGATGAAAATACATTCAGAATGAATCCTAGTGTGTGTCCACCATATAATGCAGATTTCGATGGGGACGAGATGAATCTTCATGCTTTACAGACAGAAGAAGCTAGAACAGAAGCTGAATTATTGATGGAAGTTCAGCATAATATTATATCACCAAAATTCGGAGGACCTTTAATAGGGCTTGATTTGGATCAAATATCAGGTTCATATTTACTTACAAGAAAAGAAACTAAAATGAGTAAAGAAGATGCTGTTCAGTTACTCGCTGACGCTGCAATTGATATTGAATTACCAAACCAGAAAGAATTCACAGGTAAAGAAATTTTCAGCGTGCTATTACCAAAAGAATTAACCATGGAATTTGAAAGTAATTTTGCCAGTGGATTGGAAGGAACAAGAGAACAAAAGAAAAAACATGATGGAGTTGTTGTAATTAATAATGGTGTTCTTGAACAAGGTGTAATTGATTCTAAAGCTGTTGGAGCAATGAAAGGTAAGATCATACAAAAATTGCATAAAGTTGTATCAGAAGATGCTGTTAAGAATTTCATTGACCAATCTGGAAGATTAGGAATTTCTTATCTCATGAGAAGAGGATTTTCCGTGGGAATATCTGATATGGATTTGGATACACAAACACAGAAAGCCACTAAAGTAGAAATACAAAAATCAATTGATGATGCCAATGGTCTTATTGAACAATTTAACCATGGTGGACTAAATATTCTTCCTGGTATGACACCAGAAGAATCACTTGAAGCACAAATCATGAATGTTTTGGCAAATGGTGTAAGTAGAGTGAGTGATATAGTTGGTAAGAGTCTAGATGATAATAGCCTAGACGGTAATAATAAGGATATTCTTCATATGACAAAATCTGGTTCAAAAGGTTCTATTATTAACACAACACAGATGGCTGCGGTAGTAGGACAAGAAACCATCTTAGGTAAGAGAATAAAGAGGGGTTATCAAGATAGAACTCTTCCACATATTAGACCAGGTGATTTATCTCCAATGTCTCATGGTTTTGTAGCTAGAGGATTCAAACAAGGTTTGACTCCATTTGAGTTGTTCTGGAACATCATGAATGGTAGAGAAGGACTGATGGATAAATCACTTAGAACAAGGAAGTCTGGTTACATGCAGAGACGTTTAGTGAATGCTTTACAAGACTTGAAAGTCTGTGATGATTTAACAGTTAGAAACTCAAACGGTAAAATAGTTCAGTTCAAGGCAGGAGAAGATGGTCTTGACACATCTAAATCCGACTGGGGTAAATTCGATTGGAAGGAAAATATAAAGAAAAAATGATAATTATGGAAAGCTTACCAATTAAGATACAAAAAGAATTAATGGCATTCATAGAAAAGAAAAAGCTAGATAAAAAACAGCAGGAAAAGCTAATAGAAAATGTCAAGGAATTGTATGACAAATCTACATATGATCCTGAAGAGCCTATTGGTGTCATCGCTGCTCAATCTTTATCAGAACCAGCAACACAGATGACGATGAGAACATACCATTTCGCAGGTACAGCTGGTATTCAGGTTACTCTTGGTTTACCAAGAATGCTTGAGTTATTCGATGCAAGAAAAGAACCAAGAACACCTGCTATGACTATTTACATTAAGAAAGAATATCAAGACATCGAAAAAATAAAGAAAATAGCTGAAACTATCAGAGAAGTCAAGGTTAAGGATGTAGCCTTGTCTACAGTCGTGGATCTAACAGACCTATGGATTAAATGTAAGGTTGATACAAAGAGAATAGGCGAACTTGGTTTGGATTTAACTAAATTACCTAAATTGATCAAGCTGAGAAATACAAACATTGCAATAGAAGGTAATGAATTAACTGTTCAAGCTAAAAAACAAGATGTCAAGAACTTGCATAAACTCAAATACTCATTCTTAGATTCTCATCTTGGTGGTATCAAGGGTATATCACAAGTTGTTGTTACAAAAGAAAATGAATGGATCATCAATACATTGGGATCCAATTTAAAGAAAGTGTTTGAAGTTGAAGGTGTTGATGCTTCAAGAACATTCTCAAACAACATTTTCGAAACTTATGACGTCCTTGGAGTAGAAGCTGCAAGAAATGCTATAATTAGCCAGGTTCAGTTTACAATGGAAGAACAGGGACTTGGAATAGATATGAGATATGTTATGCTTTTGGCAGATTTGATGACTTCACAAGGAATGATTAAAGCTATTGGAAGATATGGTATATCAGGTCAGAAATCCTCTGTTTTAGTGAGAGCTTCCTTCGAGGAAACAAAGAAGCACTTCACTGCTGCTTCTGTACGAGGAGAGACTGACATGCTAAGAGGACCAATAGAGAACATAATGATGAATCAGATTGTGCCTATGGGCACTGGTTCATTCAATTTAATAGGAAAGATTCCTGAAGGCAAATCCAAAGTAAAGAAGAAAACTGCAACAAAGAAAGCGACAAAGAAAACAAAAAAGAAATGATACGAGTAATTTTTATCTAGTTAAAACAAATAATAATTGATGAGTTTGAAAAAATTCTTGAAACCTACACCGAGTAAGATCATTATTCTTATTATATTGGGAATTTTCTTGTCATTCATGCCAGGCGTTGTTGAGACCATGTATGCCGGGTTCCCATTGGGATTCGTTCCTCCAAGTATAGAATGCATAATGAACGCAGGAACTGCAGATATTGCTGCTCCATGCATACAACCAGAATTCTTGTGGTATAATTTCATAATTGATATTATTATTTGGTATATCATATCTGCAGTGATAGTAGCCATATATCACAGAATCAAGAAGTAATTTCAATCTTTCTGTCTTATTCTACATATGACAGATGATGATATGTCTCATCCATGGTATACTCCAGAGAGAGATGGATCTTTAGCTAGATATATGGAAGAACATGATGGTAGAGTTACTTCTCGTTTATTTCATGGATTAAAACAGTATCAACTACTTTGGGATACAGGTTATTTAGAACCACAAATAAGTAGTATTAGATTAATGTGGAGTCACGCTCGATCAGATGAGCATTATATGGTTATATCAGAAAATGAATTAGAAGGTATTGAAGCTGCATATCATGGTGGAAAACCAGGAATTCATCGCCCAAAAGATATCTTAATTGCTGACGCTCCTCCATGGGAAGCTCTTGATCTTCATCCACATCCCACAGCAAGAAAAGAATTACCAGAAGGAACATAAGCTTAGTCGAAGACATTACTATCAACATTAGACTTTTAAACCTTTTTCCACAATAAAACTAAGATATGAAAATTCTTTTAATTGCTCTTGTTGGAGTTTTACTATTAAGCACATCTGTTGTTAATGCACAAAGTGATCAATCAGGACTACCTGACTGGTTACAGAACATAATAGACTCAATATCATCATTTTTTCAAAGATTGTTCTCAGGATCAGGACCATTGCGTAATCCTCAGGTAAATATGATCAATAATACTACAGTCATAACAGTAGAAGTTGGTCCTTATCCAGGATTTTATGGTTGTGAATTTGTGCAATTACCGTGGCCAGGAGTGAACACGAAACATGTTTCTTGTCCATACGAGACACCTGGGGCTGCAATAAACAACGCTCCTGATGCATTCTGTAAAACTGCAATGGGA
>JBDRSV010000006.1:0-8091 GCA_043824495.1 Candidatus Aenigmatarchaeota archaeon
ACACCAATAATTGCGATCATTATACTGCTTCTTATAACTGTAGCTCTCGCAGGTACTGCATGGACTTTCTTACAAGGGTACTTGGGAATATACACGCAGAAGAACTTCGACGTCGCTCTAGACGGAGGAGCTTATTGTACTAATGTTGCAACATTTAATACAATAAGAGTTCTGGCAACAAACACAGGAACAACAGCACTTGAGGTCGCCGACTTCATAATACACGACATAGACGGTGCGCCAATTACACTTGTTGCTGCCAACTTCCCAGTATTAACAGGAACAGCAGCCACAATAATAAGTGACAACAATGCAGGTGCAGGTTACGCAGTTGGAGCACACGCCGTAGATATCGGAACAGCAGGTAATGTAAAGCACTTCACGGTGTATTGTTAAGGGTTTATTTTATTTTTCCTTCTTATTTGTTTTTCTTAAAGATAGCGTCAGCTATCAGTATTAAACCCGCTAGAAGAACGACTACAAAAGCTAACATAGGCATTGCGACTGAGTTTGGATCATTTGTACTTACGTAGTAAGTCCAATCCTTCGCCCACAAGCTTGATACTACAAGGAACCCGCCTATTATGAACTCCAAGTTCTGCTTCATGATTAAGAATTGAAGGAATCTCATATAAATCTTAAGCAGGTTTATTTATACAGAAAACAAATAATATTCAGATAGAATGAATCGAGTTGGACAAAACCAGGTTATTTCAATTGTTCTTATAACAGGCATAATTATCAGTTTAGTTACTGCTGCTTATTTGTGGGGAGCTCCGTTGATAGAAAAGAGATCAACAGTAACAGACGTTGAAATAGCTAAAACCTTTATGCGAAGTCTTAATGATAAGATTATAGACGTTGCAAATGCTGGTACAGGAAGTGTAACCATGGAAATACCAAATGGTTATATCAAAGTTTCTCCATATGACGGTTCAGACGAAGATAATAATTCTGTGGAGCTCCAACTAGTAACAGGGCAACAAATGGTGTTCCCTGATACCACGGTTTTCCTAGGTTCGACAGCAGAAGAGATTGGAATATACGGAGAAGCTGAACCAAATATACTTACACTTGAAGGTGAAGGACGTAATAGAAGAGAGTATTCTATATTCATAAAAAACAGATACAGAGAGCTTGACACAAACGATACTGTGGTTCCTAGAGGTTTCCAAATAGCAGTGAATGATGGGCAAAGCGTTATCAGTGGTACATCTTCTCTTAGTATAAGTTTTGATAAAATAGAGACAATTTCAGCAGCTGCAGGAAATGGCGGAGATCTAATTCTAACACATATAACAGTTGTTCCTGTCTAAATTAACACATAAATCAAAAGAAATCAAATAATATTTATGCGTAGTTTGAAATCCAAAAGAAAATCTCAATCTCTAGTATTTGAGCAAGTTATACTTTTTGTGATGGGAATTACAATATTCATAATTTATTTTGCAACATTCAATGTTTATCAAGTCTATTTTCTAACAGCAGGTGCAAATGATCAGCTAAGCGGCGTTAAGTCCCTAGTAACAACTAACATAGTTAAGCTAACCTCTCTAGAAGAGAATGCTAATGCTTCTGTCATTATCGATATTCCTTCTCATGTGGGTAATGAAATATACTTAGTAGATCTCAATGAATATGGAATAAATGTGAGTGGAGTAGTTTCAGGAGTATCGAAAGAATCTACTATACTTAGACTCAATGATACATACACCTTCGGTGGTAGAGTAGTGAGTCTAGAAGGAAAAATTATGATTATAAAGAAAGGAAAAGAAATCAAAATAATCTAATCTCATCATCAAGATTACAAGCATGCAATGTTATATAATCAAATATTCAAATAATTAATGTACATTTTATGAATCTAAAAGTTCCCAAAATCAAGCCGAAGAAAATTGGTGTTATTCCTCCAAGAAAAGCTATCAGGAAAATGAAGAGGGGTTATTTGGCTTGGCTAGAAAAACAGAAAGATGACAATAAATTATACGTACAAGGCGTTGGAGTACCGTGGGGATTCCAGGGAATGCCCCCACCACCACAACCACCCACAGAAGAAGACAAACCTTTAGACGGCGTTGAAATTCTAGATGCATATAGTACAATGGGTAGACCACTTAGAATAGAAGAAGATACAGAAACCCTTAGGAATATTAGAGCAGAATATCCTCTAATACCCTCCAATCCGAAGAAGGGAGAACCTGTATATGCATATGCAAACATAAAATGGGACCCTTCAGAGAATCAGGTTGTTTATGAGGTTGTAGAACCAGCAATAACACAATATGATGTTAATCTAATAGAAGCTGTTATAAAGGATTTAGAAGAAAGACTGGATGTTGATTTCACAAAACTTGGAGAAGTTCAAGCTAAGAATATACTTAGAAATGAGATATTCGATTCTATTGATATTTTGGCTCCTGAAACCGACGTAGGAAAAAAGAAAGTCTTAGCTTATTACATACAAAAGGACATTATAGGTCTTGGTAAAATAGAGACTCTAATGAATGATCCAAATATAGAAGATATAAGCTGTGATGGTATTTTAATACCACTTTATGTGTATCATAGAAATCCAAGATTGTCTTCGCTTAGAACCAATATCATGTTCAAATCAAAAGATGAATTAGATAATTTCATCTCAAAACTTTCACAAAAAGCAAACAAAACAATTACAATTGCAGAACCTCTTCTTGATGCAAGCCTGCCTGACGGATCAAGAGTACAGGCAACTTTGGGAACAGATATAGCTAGAAGAGGATCCAATTTCACAATCAGAAAATTCACAGAGGTTCCTGTCACTCCAACTCACATGTTGAAATTCAAAACATTCAACTCTATACAAATGGCTTACTTGTGGTTAATTGTAGACAATGGTCAATCTATTCTTATATCAGGAGGTTCAGCAACAGGAAAGACATCTACACTTAATGCGCTTTCCCTATTTATTAGACCTTCTTTGAAAGTTGTATCCATTGAAGATACAGCTGAGCTAAGATTACCTCTTCCACATTGGGTACCTCAAGTTGCAAGAACACCTTTATCCACTGGAGGAAAAGTAGGTGATGTAAGCTTATTCGATTTGCTTAAATCTTCTCTTAGACAAAGACCAGATTACATTATAGTAGGAGAAGTTAGAGGTAAAGAAGCATATGTTCTATTCCAACAAATGGCAACAGGTCACCCAAGCCTTGCAACAATACATGCTGCTACAATACCACAGTTAATAGATAGATTGATTACGCCACCAATATCTTTACCACCATCGCTTATAGAGAATGTGAATGTTATAATTTTCCTTACACTGGCAAGATTCAGAGGTAAATATGTCAGAAGAGTGGACACGATAATGGAAATAACTGGTGTAAAGAACAAACTGCCCACATCAAATACCATATTCAAATGGAAACCAATAACAGATTCTTTTGATATTGTTGATAAATCAGTTATACTAAAAACAGTGGCTAAGAAGCTTGGAGTTTCAGAAGCTACAGTGCAAGATGAAGTTGTTAGAAGAAAAAAGATACTAGAATGGATGTTAGAAAAAGAAATATTTGATTATAGAGAGATAGCTAGAATAATATCTCTTTATTATACAGATCCAGACAAACTTCTAGACATGATAATCGAAATATAATAGTGATATTATGCTCAATAAATTAGCAAAAAGTATATTCGGAGGCCTTGTAAGACCCTACTTGGAATATTTTGACTCTCTTAAAGGAACTCTGAAAAAAGCTAGAATGACTACTCGTTTAGAAGAGTATGTGAGCGCGATGGTTTTCTGGTCATTCATATCGTTTGTGATTAGTCTTGTTGTGAGTTCAGTATTTATCACAACAGCTTTGTCACAAGTTGGTTATGCTTATACACTCGCAATAATAATTTCTATTGTTGTTGGTGGTGCAGTGTTCTTCTTGGGTTATTTCTATCCATCTATACAAGCAAAAGAATTGCAGTCAAAGATAGATCGTTCACTTCCTTTTGCAATATTTTATATGACAACATCTGCTTCTTCAGGAATTAATCCAGTGGAAATATTTAGAATGCTTTCACTTAGAGGTGGGCTGATAGGAGACGAATCTAAAAAGATTTATACAAATGTTAAAAGTTTAGGAATGAGTTTAAGTGCTTCTATACAGAGAGCCGCAAGTGTTTCTCCTTCAACATCTTTTGCTGATCTTCTTTGGGGAATGAACGCAGTCATAACAACAGGAGGAGATCTTGAAAGTTATTTGAGAGAAAAAGCAAGAAGCGCAATGGCCCAATATCTAAGATCACTTAATGATTACGCAAAACAGATTTCAATTTACACCGAAATCTACATAACTCTGATAATTGTAGGTACATTATTCTTCATAATATTAATTGCAATCATAGCTCCTTTAATAGGAATAAGTATATTATTCCTTCAATCGTTCCTGGTTTTCTTTTTCGTTCCTCTTGTATCAGCAGGATTCATAGTAATACTAAGGAGTATATCACCAGTGGAGTAGTATGACATTATCGAAAGAAAAGAGAGTGATGCTGGGCGTTCTTGCAGTGAGCGCCATATTGATTGGAATAGGTGCAATCACAGGAGATCCTGGAGTCATAGGAAACATGTTCATAATCTCGATGTTTATAGTGATAGTTCCTATTTTCTTGTTCAAGTACACTGAATATATGTGGCTCAGAGCAGTGGAAAATGAATTCCCGAGTTTTGTTAGAGATTTAGCAGATGCTAAAAGATCTGGCATGTCTTTACCAGAATCTGTAAAAGTTGTGAGTAAATCAGACTATGGTAAATTAACAACAGAAATACACAAAATGAATAATAGACTTACTTGGGGAACTCCCTTCTTGAGAGTACTTGAGATATTTGGTTATGGTGTCAAAAGATCTAGAATGATAAGAGAGGCTCTAGATATAATCAGAGAATCTTATGAAACTGGTGGAGATGTAGCCGCCACTTTGAATTCGGTTGCAAGAAACATGCTTATGCTTAAGGAGGCAGAGGCAGAAAGAGAATCTTTAGTAAAACAACATGTGTTTATCATGTATGGTGTGTTCTTCATGTTTCTAAGCATATCTGTAATGATCATTCAGGTTATGGTTCCTATGGTTCAGGCACAGCCTATTCAGACAGAGCAGTCTGGTGCTCTTGGTTTGAATTTCGAGAACCCGTGTAAAGGTATAGGGGGATTCCCGTGCGATTTGTTTAAAGGAGCCGGTCTAATGCTAGGAATACCTGAAGGCATAGGACAGTATTACACTTCCCTGTTCTTCTATGTTGTTATAATACAAGGAATATTCACAGGTCTGATTGCAGGCCAGATAGGTGAGAATTCAACTGTGGCAGGATCTAAACACTCATTAATTATGACATTTATTGCAATAGGAGTGTTCCTCTTCATGGCCAAAACAGGAACATTGCCTTTCTAACGTAATTTGGTTTGAAAATGAAATTGAATATAAGAGACGAGTTCTCACCACTAAAAAAGGTCATTGTTGGTCGCGGAGACTTTCTTCCAGAATTTGATGTATATAAAACCAAGGACCCTGAATTTTTAAAATTCGTTTCATTGAAAAACAGATGGAACAAAAAAATTCTGCTCAGACAACATGAAACGTTTCTTAAAATTCTGAAAAAACATAGTGTTGAATTATTGTTCCCTGAAACGGATAAAAATTTGCCATGGCAAATGTATACAAGAGATATTGGTTTTGTATATCACGACAAATTCTTTTTTTGTCATGACAGAAAACTAAAAGAAAGAGAAGGGGAATTTGATTGTTTATCACATATATTTTCACATGTGAATCCAAAAAACATTATTAAAATAGACGAAGGAAAAGTAGAAGCAGGTGACGTGCTTATTGATAAAAAACAATTATATATCGGAATTAGTAGTAGAACTAACACTCAAGCAGTGAAGATAATTGAAAAACATTTCCCAGTAAAAACTCTCTATTTAGGAGATCATGTAATGCATTTGGATGCAAGAATGGCTATACTTCCAAACAAACAGTTATTGATATATACCGAAGCTTTTCAAGAAGATGATCTAGAGTATTTAAGAAAAAAATTCGAATTCATACCAATTACAAAAAAGGAAGCAGTTAATTTGGGAACCAATGTTTTTTCAATAAATCCAGAAACAGTTGTTGTAAATAAAGCAGATAAGAGAATACAAAAAGAGTTGAAGGCTAGAGGATTTAAGATTGAAAGTATTGATTATTCAGAGTCTATTACACTAGCAGCTTCTTTCAGATGCGCCACCTTGCCAATAGAGAGAGTGTAATATTAATCATTTATCTGCTATCTTTCTAATTCTTAATATTATGAATGAATTTTCTAGACAGCTAATACATTTGTCAGGAGTTTTGTTTGTGATACTAGGACAATTAATAGGTCCTCTAATAGTTGTTTATTTCATTTTAGCTGCATTTTTCTTTTTCATATATTCTCAGTACATCATGATGGAACAGAAGAGAGTATCTAGAATAATCAGTACAATGGAAGAAAAACTAAGAGGTTTAGCTCTGGGGTTCGAAAGAAAAGATGTAGCCAGACCTTTAATGGGAGCTTTCTGGTTTTATTTTGGATGTGGGATAGCTTTTTTGTTGTTCCCAATAGGCATAGCTTCTGCTGCTTGTTTAATGCTCGCTATTGGAGATTCTTTCTCCACAATGATAGGTCATAAATATGGAAAACATAAAATTCTAGGAAAGAAAAGCGTAGAAGGTTCTATAGCTTTCTACATAACAGCTCTTATACCAGCTGTTATACTACTTCCTCTAATTCCAGCAATAATAGGAGCTTTAGTGGCTGTGTTAGTAGAATTACTCCCAGATATCAAAGCTTTCAGAACTCTGAAAAAGAAACAGATAATAGATGATAATTGGTTAATACCAATTTTATCCGGACTTGTTATTTACTTAATTTTGTTGATTTAAACAATTTTTAATATAAAAGCATCCGTAATCAAATAATATTTAACACGTATACAAACAATAGGGCGATATTAAAATGGCAAACGAAAAAATCGGAATATTATTTGTGGTTGCACTGGTAGGAGCTCTTATAGGCGGATATCTCGGAGGAGCTTTCGGTATCGGTGGTGCTAGTTCTCCAGCAGGAAATTTCAAATACCCAATGACATGTTATTACAAAACAATAAGCGGAGATTTCTTGGCTTATGGAGCCTCGGGTCAAAACGTACATGAATGCACATACGTAGGAGACAACAACTATGATCCATTCAACTATGGTCAGGTTGAATACACACTATTGACAGCGTCTTACAAAGCTGATCTGTGTATTCCGGGAACAGGAGGCAATTTATCAAACGCGACAGGAACGTTCACAGAATATTACTGTCAGTCACCAACCCAGATGATTGCTGTTTCTGGTGAATGTGATTGTGCAGACAACACATCAGCGGGAAATACAACACTTCAGTGTGCAGGTAATATAGTTGAAATAGGTGCTGGGTCAATGTCATTCATTTCTTGTACAGAAAACGATGGTGGAAATAATCCAAATATACTAGGAACTACCATCATAACACATGAAACATCAGCTATAATCAAAAGTGAATTCTGTCCAGGACAAGGAAACGAAACAAACACTAGCGAATTCCTAACTGAATACTCCTGCGATGGGGATACAATTATTTCTACAACAGGACAATGTACACTTGGTTGTAGTCAAGGAAAATGTATAGAATCAGCAAGCGTCAGAGTATGTGACTATCAAAATCCAAATAGTCCAGTAGCGCTTCCATCGGATCGTTAACCACAAAAATCGACTGATGAAATGATGTCTTATTTATTTTTTTTATTTTTCTTATATTCTTATCCACGAGGTATGAATGGAACTGTTATTTCTACATATCCTGCAATGAAGATCAAAGCTATAGAGAATATCAACAAAAGAATAGCATCTCTCATGAAAGTATAGTTTCCGGCACCGTTCATTTTTATTGATTTATACATCACAGCTCCAGCTATAGATGCTAGTAAGTAAGCCATAACTTCTAATATTATATGCGGCAGATACCACAACGGGTTAGGGAAAACAGGGTATGTCACACCGTAAATCATTGTTCT
>JBDRSV010000007.1:0-9459 GCA_043824495.1 Candidatus Aenigmatarchaeota archaeon
TCTTTTTAAAGCTTTGGGGTGGAATACAGAAGACAGGGATGAAGTATCAACAGAAGAGAAAATATCTAAAGGTCGTGTTGACTACGCCTTCAGAATAAATGGCATACCCAAACTTTTCTTGGAAGCAAAATCACTAAAAGCAGACCTTGACAAACCAATATGGTCGCAACAAGCCATAAACTATGCGTGGCTCAAAGGAACCACGTGGGCGGTTCTAAGTGATTTTGAGGGCCTAAAGGTATTCAATTCTGAGGTAAAGACCAAAAGGCTATCAGAATGCCTGTTTCTTGAAATAAAATGGAATGAGTATATTCCAAGATTTGATCAATTGTGGTTATTGTCAAAGGATAGTCTTGAGCAAGGCCTGTTAGACAAGGAAGCTGAAAAGTGGGGAAAGAAACTAAAGAAATCTCCGATTGATAAACAGCTTCTTCTAGACTTCACAAACTGGCGATCTATTCTAACTAAGGATATATTAAAAAACAATGAAAAAATAAATTTGACAGAAGAGCAGCTAGACGAATCTGTTCAGAGAATACTTGACAGATTAATTTTCATTAGAAAGGCAGAAGATAAGGAGCTTGAACCAAAAAAACTCATTTCAAGACTTAGGGTATGGGAAGATAAAGGCAGAGGTCAACTAATAAAAGAACTTGTAGAACTTTTTGAGTATTTTGACAAAGAATACAACAGCAAGCTTTTCATGAAACACTTATGCGATGATCTTGTAATAAACAATGACACACTAAGAACAATTCTAGGTGGACTTTATGATTCAGACGACAGAACAATATCATATGATTTCTCAGTAATAGATGCTGATATTTTGGGAAATATTTATGAACAATACTTGAGTCATATACTCAAAAAAACAGCAAAAAGAGCAAAAGTTGAAGTAAAGAAAAGCTACAGAAAAGAACATGGAGTGTATTACACTCCAACTTATATTGTAGATTACATAGTAAGGAATACTTTAGGAGAACTCCTTAAAAACAAGAAACCAGAAGAAGTGGAGAAGATCAAAGTTCTAGATCCTGCATGTGGATCAGGGTCGTTTCTCATAAAAGCGTTTGATGTATTCGATGAATATTTCAAAAAGAACATGAAGGGCATAGATACATTCTTCAGGAAAGGTAAAATACTCACAGACAACATATTTGGCGTTGATCTTGACCCAAAAGCAGCAGAGATAGCACAGCTTAATCTTCTATTAAAAACAGCAGAAAAAAGACAGAGGCTCCCGATGCTCCAGAACAATATAAAAATAGGCAACTCTCTCATAGATGATCCAGAAGTAGCGGGAAATAGAGCTTTCAAATGGAACGAAGAATTCAAAAAAATAATGGATGAAGGTGGGTTTGATGTTGTTATAGGGAATCCGCCATATATCAGGATACAGACGCTTGAGAACAAGAGTGTAGATTTCTTTAATTTACATTATAACTCAGCCAAAAAGAATTACGATATTTATGCTTTGTTTGTTGAAAAAGGATTTTCACTGCTTAAAGAAGGTGGAATGCTTGGGTTTATTTTGCCTTCAAAATTTTTCAATGCTGATTATGGGGCTGGACTTAGAAAAATAATAGCAGATAATAAAGCACTCTACAAGATAATGGATTTTAAGGATTTTCAAGTGTTTGACGATGCAACAACATACACCTGCTTATTGTTTCTGAAGAAGTCAAAAAATAATAAGTTTGATTATCTTGAGTTTATTGATAAAGATAAATTAAATGCATCTTCAAATCCTTTGGCGAAGGATTCATTCAAAAAATCAGTTCAATCTCAGCCATCTGGAATTGATAATTGGAATTTTGTTGGAATCGAGAATAAACGAATTATGGATAAATTGAGACCAATAAAGTTAAGGCTAGGTGATGTTTCAGAAAACATATTTCAAGGTATTATAACCGGTGCAGATAAAATATATATTCTGATTAAAAAAGATAATGGATTGTTCTATTCAAGTGAAACAAAAAAAGAATACAATCTAGAAATAGAACTGTTACATCCATTGTTAAAGGGGTCAAAACATATAAGAAGGTATCTAACCGAATACACTGAAAAATATGTAATTTTCCCATACAAAATAATCGAGAATAAAGCTGTTCCTATAGAAGAACATGAATTAAAAAAGAAATTTCCTATTGTCTGGAATTATTTAAATGAAAATAAAACAGTTCTAGAAAAAAGAGATAGTGGAAAAATGAAAGGGTCTTCATGGTATCTTTTTAGCAGAAATCAGAATCTATCTAGGTTTGGTCAAACTAAGATAATGACACCGTCTATAGCAAAACTAAGTTCTTTCACTTATGATGAGAAAAGTGACTTCTTTTTTGTAGGTAGTGGTGGAGGCGGTGGAGGAGCATATGGAATTACACTTAAGAATATAGGTTTATATTTATACATACTCTCTATATTGAATAGTAAGTTAATCAGTTATTTTATAAGACAAATTAGTTCTAAGTTTAGTGGTGGTTATTTTGCATTTAATAAACAGTATATAGAAAAAGTCCCCATTATAATTTCATCAAATAAAGAAAAGTACAAACTGATAGATCTTGCAAAAATTCATTTAGAAAAAAGTAAAAGACTATGTGAACTAGGCGACAAAAAAACAGATGAGAGGGTCAAAATAGAAGAAGAAATAAAGAAAATAGACAATGAGATTGATAGCGTTGTCTATAAGATCTATGGGATAACTCCAGAAGAGCAGAAAATTATAGAGGAGAGTTTGAATTAATATGCCACCGCCTGTCGTCAAGACAATAAGGGATGAAATTTTATGGCAGTATGCCAAACTGATCTCCAAGTCTGCTGGTTTTGGCATCAACCAGAGGGCATTTCAGATGAATCGTTTCATCGCACTGAGAGACAATAAAATAACATGGTCAACGACCATTAGGGAGTGGGTGAAAGAACACGAAAAGCCGAATGAATGCATATATTGCGGCTCAAAGAACGATTTGAGCGTAGAGCACATACTCCCCAGATATTGCAGCGGGCCGGATATACCAGATAATGCAATTAAAGCATGTAGAAAATGCAATTCAAGTAAGGGCAAGAAAAGGCTTTATGAGTGGTTTAGCCTTGGACATAAAGACGAAGTTCCCAGAATTGCAGAAGGGAAATATCTCAAATTAGTATACGAACTACATGAGAAAAAAGGAACGTTGAATGTTGATAAAAGTGAATTAAAATCTACTCTTTGCCCACACTGCGACATGACAGCAATCTGCAAAAAGGAGCATAAAGAAGGGAAACTAAGTGTGTATTGCCTAGAAGGGTTGTTTAGAAAGGGTGATAACTAGGAGCTTGAAATGAAAGAAGAATCTGTAAAAGTGGATTGTAGTTTTTGCGGGAAAGAAATAGAATGTCCGCCTAATATGTTGAGCGCAGAAAAACATGCATGTTATGAATGTTTTCAGGAACTGAAAAAATCCCCTCCAAAAGATTTTAACAGAATTCATGTGGACATCCCTAAGGATAAATTCATATCAGATGCGTTGCTGGATACCATGATGGAGGAAGAATTTAACCAGTTATGGAAAGACATTAAATCTGATTTAAAGGAGATGTCAAAAAAAGAGGTTGCTAAAGAAATGTTCAAAAGAGGAGCAACTATGATGTTTGAGACTATGATAGAAATGAGTAAAAAGCAGAAAACGAAAAGGAAATAATATGCCTGAAACAATTACTACATGTCCATTCTGCAAGAAGCCCACTATCAAGATTCTTCATGTACCTTTTGTAGCAAACACGTTCACTAGTCGATCTCGTGCAGGAGGCAGAAATACTGTAATACAAAAAGAGCGCTTCGACGTCCTCTCAGGTTGTGATGAGTGTGGTAAATCCAAGAAGGAAGTCGAAAAAGCCCTGAATACTGGGAGAACAAAAGAAATGACCCACGAAGAAAGAATAAAACGTATGAAGGATTCTGGTCTGCCTACTAGGATTGGCGGGGAATTGTAATAGTCACCATTCCTTCTTCTTCATCTTAATTTTGTACAAATTCTCCAGGAAGTCTGTTCCTGCATATCCGGCCAATAAAGCGAATCTTATATCATCTGCAATGAAAACACCTACAAGCAGGCCTAAACCTCCGGAAGCTAGAAGCGTTACAATTAGATAATCTCTTCTTAGTATTTTCTTCTTTGTTGGTGATGATCTTATTTCCTTTGAAATTCCAACAAGGCCTCTGATTAATCCGCCCAGAAATCCAGCTATGAAAATTTCCAGCATTGTTTTATTGTTGGTCTGGGGCGGTTAAAAGTGTTTGTTTGGGATGGGGGAGGCGTGTTTATCCAAAAACTCTTTCCCAGAAAGAAGGTTTATTTTTGTCTTTCTTTTTATCTTTTTTGGGATTGCAATGCGTTTCCCAGAAGTCGCACTTGGCGCATTTGTTTGGGTTCGGACTTAGCGGAGGCTGTTCCTTGCTCTCCAGCATTTTATCTATTTCTTTGCGTGTCTCATGTATCTGTCTCCGCAGTTCGCCTGTCAGATCTATCTCTTTTTCTGCCCAGTTGTTGTGGGATATTATCTTGATCTTATTCACATTTGTGTTCATGTGCTTCTCAAACAGCAGGGCACCTGCACCTATCTGTAGTTTGGGGCCAAGGAAATCTGAAACATTGGTTTTAAGATCACCAACAACCCACTCACCCGATTCATCAAATATAACATCTACCCTTGCCTTTAAGCCCAATTCCTCTGATTCGATCCATCGCTCGCAGAATTCCGGTATGGGAAACTCCTTTTTGTTTATTTTCTCTCCGAGGATGTCAAACGACCATCTCAGGTCTTCCCTAAAATCATTCACATCCGTACCGAATTTCTCAAAGTCTTCAGTATATTCTGAAAGGACACGTTCAATGATATTTTCAATATCAAAACTTCCGGTCTTCTTGTATGATTCTATCAGTTTTTCGAAAACACTGTGCTTTATTGTACCTTTTATCATCACTTCCTTTTTCTCTGGTTTTATTCCAAGAACTTTCCTAAAGTATACCTGCCTGGGGCAGAAATTCCAAGAGTTGAGATCAGAAGCACTTATAGTTGTCATATCTTATATTCCACTCCTTCTTTAATCATCTTGGTCTTGGATGTAAGATCTCTGAACAGACCGGGATGTTCTGTATGTATAGGGAACAGTGTCTTTGGGTTAACTTTTGTTATAAGCTCCTTTAATTCCTGGCCGGACATATGGCCAGAACAGTGGGACTGAAAAAGTCTTACCTTGAAGTATTCCAGCCAGTTATTCATTCTTTCATAAGACATTTCCATTTCCTCGTTGAACGGCTCGGATAAGGAATGCACATAAACGCTGTTTGGAACGTTTAGGTCTACAAGCTGATTGAAATACCAGAAGTTTAGAACCATCATGTACTTGGACGGATTCTTGACTATCTCCTCTGCTGTTATCAGGTTGGGATAGTCAAGCCTGGTCTTTATGCATTTATCACTATAATCTTCCTTGTCATTATATGTACCTGTCCCTCGCTTTGGTTTTAGTATGTAAATTCCTTCGCCTGTTGAATCAGGGACTTCAAGCTTTTTGTCATTATGATATTGTTCCAGGAAACATGCATGCTTGAAACTTATTACCACACTTCTTCCCGTTTCTCTGGCAATTTTGTAGAACGTCCTGAACCTGTCAACGTCTTTGAAATTGAAGTCAACAAAAACAAGGCTATTACACTTTATTATCTCGCTCTTTGAGTCATTATACACTTTCTGCTCAGATTCGTTCATTTTGGGTATGTCTATCCTCGTTCCTTCGGTAATCATAGATATTGGCTTGGATTCTATTGCTTTTTCAACAAACTCTTTTGTCATGTCAGCATGCAATCCGTGCATCCGCATATCACCTGTATAGACTAGCGGACCTTCCGATGTCCATATAATGAATCCGTATGCTCCAGGTACTGAATGATCCACATGAATAGGCTCTATTTCCAGAGAACCTATTTTGATTCTGTCGCCTGTTCTGAACGTATTGAATTTCCTTTCTATTGGCGGATTTCGGTAGTTGCATCTTAATAGTGGCCTGGGCTTGAAGTCTACAACTTCTGACTCTATGTTCCTTTGTGTGGATTCATTAACAGCATCTAAAATTGCTTTGCATGTTTCTCCACAATAAATAGGAATATCTTTGTTCAAGAAAGAAATATAATTCGAATGATCCGCGTGTGCATGAGATAGCACAACGCCGTCTATTTCAGGTTCTTCAGATTTTCTGCCAATATGCTCAAGAAGATCTTCTCTGTAGACTCCCTTTATATCAGGTATCAGGCCCATTGCAATGAAGTCGCCCATCCCATTTGCCGTTCTCGGGGTGAGAAACTCTTCAAAGAATTTGGCTCTTTTACCAAATCCCATTCCAAAATCAAGGAATATCTTTGTGTCTCTGTCCTGAAGAAGTATCTTATTACCACCAATCTCCTTAACTCCCCCATAAAATATTAATTTAGGCATTCTTCACAACCTCCAGCAAGTCACTGAATTTGTCAATTTCATAGTCTGGTTTTATATATTTTCCCATATGAAAGCCATATTTAGCAAGACATGTTTTCAATCCAACACTTTTAGCGCCTTTAATATCCTTTTCAGGCCAATCTCCAACATGCATTGTTTCAGAAGGTTTTACACCAAGCATCTCAAGTGCTTTTTTGAATGGTAGCTTGCTAGGTTTTGTTTGTCCAGTGTCTTCAAATCCCACAACAACGTCAAACAAATCAACTATATCAATGGCATCAAGTCTTTGATATGCCTTAAGTCTTGGTGCATCTGTAACGATTGCTAATTTGATGCCCATACTTTTTAGTTTTTCTAGTGTAGGTTTTACGTCAGGATAAGATTCCATATGATTGTATTTTGTTTTGAGATAAGCATTTAGAGCAGCAGCCAACATTCTTTCTGAAAATGAATTGTTCTCTTTTAGAAACCTTGTGAAAGCAGTATCAGACTCGATACCCTCCTTCAAATAGGTTTCAAAAAGTTTTTTCTTGGCTTCTTCAATAGACATTTTCAAACCAGCCTTCACCATTGCTTTTGCAGCTTCATCAGATGCTACTGTCTTCATTTTCATGAAATTGATCAATGTCATATCCAAATCAAAGAATATTGCCTTTAACATGAAATGATTTTGGATTGGTTATATAAATTATAGTAAACCCAACAGAAGCTGAAAGATGTGAAGAGTGAAATTTAAGGTTTTATTTCAAGAAAACAGTGAATCAATATGGATATGCCTACTATAAAGAATTTGTTGAGGAAGACAAAACCAGAAAGAATTAAATTAATGCCTGACATCAGGAATAAGATAGAAGTCAGTCACGAAGTGGACACAAATGAAGTGTTGATAACCTGAAAAATCCAGACAAATTAATAGATGTCCAGCAGCAGGCTTCTATGAGACCTCATGATGAAACATACAAGCTTGTATTTGAATTGAGTAAGAGAAAGAAGCTTGTGGTTGTTATAACGTATAAAAGCTCAAAAAGATAATATTCATAGTTACATCGTATCATACAACAAAGAAGAAAGACAAAATAATAAAAGTCATTGACAAACACAGGAGATAATATGCAGAACATAAAATTCGGTTATAACAAGGAAGTGAGTTCCCTCTGGGTGTATAACGAGGATAGAAAAGCTGACGCGAGTATAGAGTTAGGTGAAATTATAATTACTCTGGACAAAGAGAATAGGTTAGTAGCTGTTGAAATACTGAATCCTGATGTGTTATTCCAGATCCCCAAGAATAAACTGTCCAAGATCTCTTCAGCGTCTATGTCCGCGCAATTCAGGGGCAATATCATGTGGATTCACATACTCCTTAGAATACAGAATGAGACTGAACCAATTTCTATTCCTGTTCCTTTAGCCCAGCCCATGGCTGTGCATAATTAACAACAGATGACGCTATTGTATCTTATTCTCTTTTCACTTGTGAAACAATTCTAATAGGAATTACTTAAGTCTGTGAAGAGTGATATGTGACTGACTGTTTCACTCTTCTATTACTTTTCTTGTTTTTTCAAAAAAGTTCTTGGCATGTTTGATTGACATCTCAGCATCCCTTTTCAGGACATTTAAACCGACGTCGTATTGGTATTTGCTCCTTTTGTTTCTTTCCTGCATTAGGTCATGTGCAATTTCTTTGCATTGTGTATATTCCATCCCTAGCCTTCTTTCTAGATCAGAGTTTTCTATATACAACCGAAGAAAAGCATTCTTTACATTTTTATGGGCGTCGCTACTACCTACTTTTACACCCTTCTTGGATATCAGTGCTGAAGCCATGTAAAACATGGAATAATAACATGTCACTATAACCCACATGTAAGAACCATACGACTCATCAATTTTCAGCGATGTTTTGTCTTCAGAATTATTGGAAATCTGGTACAATAAATTTGCTGTCAACAAGCTGTTTTCTGAACGTTCAAAAAAGAACCTTGTAAATCTTTTATTGTCGTTGGATTTCTTTATCTGCCCTGCCCCAATTGCTTCTTCATATTCCTTTCTTGCTTTTTGTATTTCCATTTCAAATCTGCTATCCATACATCATCATCGCCCTGTAAAATGCCTCTGCACCATAGACTATTATATGATTCTCCAGCACCTCTTTAGAGAGTGTTGCAGACTCCTTTTTTAATGAATCAAAAAAATCATTGTACGTCATACTTACTGTATGCATTTTTCTATTAGTAAGTCTTTCTGCAGTTGCAATGGAATTCATCACCCTGTTCTCATCTTTCATTGAAGGTATTAGTAAAAGTATATCTATATCTGATGATGCTGTTTCCTTGCTCTTAACATGAGAGCCAAATAAAATAAGGGTAAACGAATTTCCATTGATTCTGTTAAGTATGTCATCCGTAATTGTTTTCAATTCTTTTTTTCTTGTGAAAAAATCATCCTTTCTCAGGAATTCTATGTAAGAAAATATACTCACATTATTGTTATTTCGAGTATTAAGGCTGCAGAGTTTTTGTGTGGGGTTGATTTCTTTGATTTTTACTATGTCTCTTTTCTTTAATTCTAATATCCTTTCCCAGACAGTTGGATAAGTTATTTCTATCTTATCAGAAATGTTATTTATGCTGAATTCTTTTGCTATATTTTTTATAAAGAATTTTAGGATTCTCACATCTGTTTTAGTGAGCTGAAAGTCCTCTCTCATATTATTATATTGTACCCATTCCATAATAAATGTATCTATGTAAAAGATATAAACTTATAGTTAAAAGGTATAAGTCTTGTATTGTGGATTCTCACATAACACTGTTATATCCTTTTGTCTGACTTCCACTTCTGAAACAATTCTATAAGGAATTGCTGGAAGTCGTTTCCATTGTTTTCTAGGTTCAAGTATTGTTTCACGTCTAAGATTGCTCCGCATCTTGAGCAGAATTTTGATGTTGCATTGTTCTTGTATTGGCATCTGAAACAGTT
>JBDRSV010000008.1:0-42995 GCA_043824495.1 Candidatus Aenigmatarchaeota archaeon
AATTAAATATATATATTCCAGTATACATTTAAACTTTGGTTTCTAACAATAATCATGGATTATTTCATGCAGCTAGGAATAGAATTGATCGTTACAGGTATAGCTGTTCTTCTCATGCTTAATTTTCTTGGAAGATTCAAAATTCAGAAATCGCTTATATACACACTTGTTTTTCCTTTTCTTCTTTTCACGGTTGGCTTTTCTCTTAGATTGTCGGGCTCTCAGAGTATGATAGATATGGGATATTTCTTCACTGATTTTAGTTTTTTGTTCACATATCTTCTGTTCGGTTCTAGTTTTGTGCTAGGGCAACTGAGATACTGGAAGAAGAATTAATCGCTCATGGCACTTATTTAAATTGTGATCATTAATTATTTTCATGGGAAAAGTAGTTGCTATCACAGGAGCTTACAAAGGCTTGGGCTTAGCTCTAGCTGAACTCTTTGCAAACAAAGGTTACAAACTAGTTCTTGGAGGAAAAGACGAAGAACAATTAAAAAAATCTGCAGAGAAATTAAAACAAACTGAAGTTGTTGTAGTTAAAATGGATGTAGTAAAAAGAAAAGACTGTGAAAAATTTGTTAATACTGCAGAAGAAAAATTTGGTCGTTTAGATATTCTCATAAATAATGCTGGTGTTCTGAAGAACGGATCTATAGAAGAAGTTACAGAAGACGACATTAAACACACATTTGAAGTAAATACATTCGGACCAATTTACTGTTCTCAAGCCGCAATAAAGATAATGAAAAAACAGGGTAGCGGATATATTCTTAACATAGGTTCAACATCTGCTGTTGATTATAAGAGCAGCCACATTGCCTATGGATCTTCCAAAGCAGGACTCATTGGATTTACTGGATGCTTGAAAACAGAATTAGAAGGCACAGGCATTCGTGTCTCTATCTTCTCCCCAGGAGGAATTAAAACAGATTTACATAGACTATATCCAGATAGAGACAAAAGTAAATATATGGATCCAAAATTTGTTGCAGATAAGATTTTAGAACATATAGAAAATCCTTCTGCTGAGTGGCATGTTACTTTAAGAAGACCTCAAAAGAACTAATGAAGTGAGAATATGACATTTGACATCTACACACTAGTTGAAGTTATTTGGTTAATTCTTCCAGCTTATGCAGCAAATGGTTTAGTTCCACTTCTAAGGGGTAAGCACCCCGTAGATTTTGGAAAGAAACTTTTTGGTAAGCCTATTTTTGGTCCTGGAAAAACATGGGAAGCTTTGATTGGCGGTAGCATAATAGGTGTGGTCATAGCTTTCATTCAGATGAATGCATCTCCTTATCTTCCATGGGAACTTGGAGAAGGCTTGCTCAATATAGTTCCTATGAGTTTGCAGTTAGGTTTCTTACTCGGATTCGGGACTATTGTTGGAGATATGGCAGGTTCATTCATTAAGAGAAGACTTGGTTTAAAGAGGGGAGAGTCAGCTCCTATATTAGATCAGGATGATTTTGTTGTAGGAGCTTTAGTTTTCGCATCGCTTCTAATTGTTTTAGAATTAGACTGGTGGATTCTTCTATTGGTAATTACACCTGTTCTACATTTGATTGCCAGTATAATAGGATATCTAGCACATGTAAAAAAAGAGCCTTACTAAAAACCAGAAGCTTTTTTTACTTCTTCGAAAACTTCCGGTATTGTTTTTTCTCCATTTATTCTGATCCAGTTTCCAAGAACATTTTCATTTTCTAGTTTTTCGTAATGTACAACCAACTGTGATTGAAATTCTTTATCTTCTTCGAATCTATCCATTTCTTTTTGTTGACTTTTTCTTGCCAGAGAAGTGTCAGGTGTTATTTTTAGATAAACAACCATGTCAGCCTTTGTCATATTAAATATTTTTGGTAAAGGCAAACAATCTTCCAAAGAGAATAGATGCAATCCCTGGTAAGCCAGTGTTGTTGTGAAGTATCTATCAGCTATCACATAATATCCTTCTTCTAACCACTGCTCTATTTTTTCTACATCTTTTGTCATATCAGCAGTATACATCAAGAACTGTGTAATTCTATTCAAATCAAATTTCTTCTTCAAAAAATCATAAATGAAATCTCCTATAGGATTTCCATGTTCTGGATAATGGATTGTTTTTGTTTTAATTCCTCTATCTTCCAAGAATTTTACTAATAGGTCGGTCTGTGTTCCTTTTCCACTACCATCTATTCCCTCTATAACAATAAATTTTCCTCTCATTGGGAGATAATATGTTAGCAAGAATTAAATATCTTAAGCTTTTTCTAGGACTTCTAAGATCTTTGGGACCATGATGTCAGGAGGGCCAATAACTTGCACGTTTTTGAGTAATTGTTTTTCATCGTAGTATTTCTCAAGAGGCTCTGTTTGCTCTCTATATGTTGCTAGTCTGTGCTTGATTAAGTCTTCTGTTTCATCATTTCTAGAAACTAAATTGCCGCCACATTTATCGCAGATGCCTTCTTTTTCTGGATTTAATGGAGGCATTCTGTATTCATTGTTTGGTCCGAATCTGATATCTGCAATGTTGTAAATATTACCGCATTTTTCGCATGTTCTTCTTGCAAGAATTTTTCCTATAATCACATGTTCAGGTACTTGCAAATTAATCACAACATCTATTTGTGTGATTCCACTCAAAGCTTCTGCTTGTGCTATTGTTCTTGGAAAACCATCAAGAATGAATCCCTCTTTACAATCATCCTGTTCTATTCTTTTCTTGAACATGCCTATGATTAAATCGTCAGGAACCAATCCTCCTGAATCCATGTGAGATTTTGCTTTCATACCTAGTTCTGTATTATTTCTCACTTCTTCACGAAGAATATCTCCTGTAGAAATATGAGCCCAACTCTTCTGCTTACCTATTCTAGATGAATAAGTTCCTTTTCCAGATCCAGGTGGTCCAAGGAAAATAATTTTCATGTTATCACTTGTCTTACTGTTTGATAGAACAAATATAAATAGTTTTGTAAAATCATATCAATTCGTAATCTACAACAAACTTATCTATAACTCTGTGAAATTCGTCTACTGTTCTGTTGTTATCGAGTTTATACTCTGCCATTCTGAAAAGATCATCCCAATGGAAATGTACATATTCATTTCTTTCTTGCTCTGCAAATTCTCTGAAAGTTTTTGGGTCACCATCTCTTTTTCTTTTCCTCAATCTTTCAAATCTTATTTTATCATCTGCTTCAATAAAAATAAGCATAAAATCTTTTTCATAATCTTTCTTTATAGGCTCTATGTCTTCTACTCTTCTGATACCATCTATTATCACATGTGTCCATTCGTTTGCTTTTATTTTCTTCTCAACTTCTTTTCCAAAAAAATCCGCACCGTATTTGTCTCTATACTCTTTCTGTGTTTGATGTAAATTCTCTCTAGTTATCTGTCTCCCTAAACTAAGAACAAATTCTCTTACAATGTCTCCCATGTTAATTGTTCTGTAACCGTATTTTTTGGTCAAGTGAGAAGCAAATACATCTTTTCCTGATCCTATCAGTCCAACAACACCAATAATCTTCATAATATATAGTTGATTTAGAATTTATTTGGCTTTTAGTAGATGAGCTAGAAAAGCTTCTAGCTGTATATCATCACTACCGCCTTGATTCAATCTGAATTCAAATTCACCGATTTTTTCTATTAATTCTATTTTTTTCTCTTCTTTGATGTCTAGGTCAAAAATCTGTTTGTGAATTTCTTTGATTATATCCATTCCTGTCAAACCCTGATTGATTAGAAGATCATGTAATTTTTTCCTTGCTTCAATGAAATTTCCATTTAGAGAAACTTCTATCATCTCTTTGATGTCTTTTGGTTGAGCTCTTGAAACAACATCATAAACCACATCTTTGTCTATCTTACCCAAAGCTGCTGATGATTGTAAAAGATTTGTTGCTTTTCTCAGATCACCTTCTGATAGTTCGCATATTGCTTTCATTCCATCAGCTGTTATTTCTATTTTTTCTCCTTCCACAATTCTGTTTACGTATCTTTCTACATCATCTTCTGCAAGATTTCTAAATCTGAATACAACAGTTCTGGACTGAATTGGTTCTATCAATCTAGATGAGTAATTACAAGAAAATATGAAACGAGTTGTTTTAGAAAAAGATTCCATTGTTCTTCTAAGAGCTTGTTGTGCTTCAGGTGTTAGAGCGTCACTTTCATCTAAGAATATTATTTTGAAGTTGGCGCCCATTGGTTTTATTTTTGCGAAGTCTTTGATTTTACCCCTGACGATATCTATCCCTCTTTCGTCTGATGCGTTGTTTTCAGAGAAATTTTGTCTCCAGTTCTCACCAAATAACTCTTTTGCTAAGGCTAAGGCTACTGTTGTTTTACCTACACCAGCAGAACCAGCAAAAAGCATGTTTGGAACAGATCCTTCTTTTACCCATGCTTTTAATCTATCTACCACGTGTCTTTGGTTAACCACATCATCCAATTTCTTTGGTCGATATTTTTCAGTCCAGACTTCTTCCATATTAGCACCTAAAGTAAGTTATTAATCTTAGATTTTAATAGTTTTATATGATCTTAGCAGTATCAGGAACACCCACGACAGGCAAGACGGCCGTATGTAGGTTATTATCAAAAAAAATAGACTGGAAATTAATTGAATTAAATGAGTTAGCAAAACAAAAAAAATACTATTGCGGCTTTGATGAAAAAAGAAATTGTGAAATAGTTGATGTTGATAAACTGCAAAAAGAAATCAGTAAAATAGAAGGTAACCTAATCATAGAGTCGCACTTTGCGCATGAAATATTTAATGATTTGACAATAATTCTGAGAACCAATCCCAAAGAATTGAGAGAGAGAATGACAGAAAGGGGATGGGAAGGTAAGAAAATAGAGGAAAATATTCTAGCAGAAATAATGGAAGTCTGTTTATCAGAAGCTATGGAGTTATCAAGAAAGGTTATTGTTATAGACACTACTAACAAAACTCCAGAAGATACTGTGACTGAAATATTAGAAAAGATTGATTTAGAGCCCGAAACGCCTTAAAATAAAGAATTTAAGTAGTCCAGTCAATTTACGATTACCATGATCAATACAATCCTACTCCTAGGTACATTGACCGGGATTTTATTAGTTGTAGGTTTTGCTATTGGAGGATTTATAGGAACAGTAGTAGCTCTAGTAATTGCTCTTTTCATAAATTTCTTTTCATACTGGTATTCAGATAAAATGGTTTTAGGATTGTATAGGGCTAAGCCACTAGACAATATTAAATTAAAACAAATGATATCAAGGCTTGCTATGGATGCAAAAATACCAGAACCTAAACTCTACATAGTGGACACAGAAGTTCCAAATGCTTTCGCAACTGGAAGAAATCCTAGTAATTCTGCAATTGCAATCACAAAAGGATTGCTTCAGCTCACAGATGATGAATTAGAAGGTGTTATAGCACACGAAATGGCACATGTAAAAAATCACGATGTTCTTGTTTCAACCCTAGCTGCTACCTTAGGAGGAGCAATTGCTTATGTTGCACACATAGGTTACTGGAGCATGTTCTTCAGTGACGGTAGACAAGGTAATAACAGCTTATTCGGCCTTTTACTAATAGTTATCTTCGCGCCGCTAGCCGCAATGTTAGTGAGACTAGCTGTCTCTAGATCAAGAGAATATAAGGCAGATTTCACTGGAGTAATGCTCACTAAGAAGCCGCAAGCTCTTGCTTCTGCACTCAGAAAAATAGAATCAGTTGCGGCTAGACACCCAATGAGAGGATTAAGCGCTACTTCTCATATGTGGATTGTAAATCCATTCAAGAATGACTGGTTTACAAGACTATTCTCTACACATCCTCCTTTAGGAAAGAGAATACAATATTTAGAGAAATTAGACATCAAGCTCGAGCCACATAAACAATAAATACTTCAAATGCCTAAAATAGCAGGAAACATCGAAAAGTGGGCAAAAATGTCTTATTTTTCGCCAAAAACACACATGTAGAGACTAATAGAAAGCTTTAAATACTCTTAATGTCACTAATAAGTAGTGACATATAATATGAGGTGATATATTCCTATGGATGACAAAACAACAAATAGAATATTGGATTTGCAACCTGTTGGCGGTGAACCTGTTTGTGGTACTTACATAGCAGATGGTCAAAAAATTGGATATGAAATAGATCCCGCATCACAAGAAATTAGATTACATAATCTTGAGGGTGGACAACGTTTAACAAGGAAATACCCAATATAAGTGTGTGATTAGTATGAATTCTACTGAAATTGCAAACGAAATTAAGAAATATGGAAAAGTGTTAAAATTAGCAGTAGGTGGAACAGGTATTGTAGTAGATTCGTATAACTTACCAGCTGATTTCCTAATCGAACTTTCAGAATATGCCAATGACCCAGAAAGTTGGCTAAATTTAACCGGAGAATTAGAAAATAAACCTGTTTTCATTTATACAGGATCTGGACACAATTATCTTAGAATGAGCCCCAGAGGTGGTCTTAGACCATATACAATAGAAAAGTTAGAACGTGAGCTTGATTTAACAGATGATATTCTTCCTACACCAATAGGACAAACCAGACACGGAGAGGATCTTAGAACGTATTTGAGAGAGATGAATGCAAAAAATTTTGGTTCAGATCATTAACTACATGATATCGATTAATTTCTTCATTCCATCGTAATGGCCAGCGCCAATTACGACAACAATTTTTTTGAATTTCGTAGATAAGTCTTCTAATTTCTTAACCATGAAAATGTTTCTTTCTGTTAGAAGAACTTTGTATAACTGAGGAAATTCTTCTCTAAGAATAGACATAGCGTCATCTATCATGTCTTTTGGGGGAAGTTTAGAAAGATCTATTTTTTGTCTTGATAATTTAGACCAGACAGAACCTATAACAATTCCCTTTATCAAAAACCAAAAAAGTTTGAGTTTTTCTCCTGTGGTTATTTTTTGAATTCGTAAAAATGTCTGTCTTATGTCACGATCTATGAACGCTATTGTTAATTTTTTCTTTTCTGCAATCTTAACAGCTTGCATCATTTCAGATCCAGGAAGTATTCCTGTTTTCTTACCTAACCAATTTTGTAGTTTTTTCATTGTCCAATAAACCAGAAAACTACTAAATCCTATGTTTTTCAAAACTTCTGAATCAGAAGCTCCTTCTCCCTTTCTCTGCGCGAAGAACCTGTTTATATCAAGTTCTACAGCAACACAATCAGGTTCTTCTTTCTCTATCACGCTCTCTACTTTCTTGACACTCTCAGAAGCTATGTGAGAAGTAGGAACAAGTATGATTTTGGCCATAACGTATTATTTAAATACTGGACTTTTATAGAATAATACAAATGCCGAGGTGGCTGAATGGCTAAAGCGCCAGACTTGAATCCAGATATTATGATGATCCTTCCACTGTGGAAGAGGTTAAATGACTAGTTGGCTTGACTCGGATCCGGCGGGTTATGAAGAGTTACCCTGGAAATATATCTGGTGTCCGCAAGGACATGCAGGTTCAAATCCTGTCCTCGGCGTTTTTTATTTTTTCACTCTTAGAATATGCAATGTGTGATATTCTGGAACAGTTGGCTGATCACTTCCTAAATGAATTACCTTTTCTTGAACGAAACCGTTTTCTTCGAATATTTTTTTCCACCCTTCTGGTGTGTTGAAATTGAATGGAACATTTACCTTTGTTTTTGGATCTTCAGAGAAGTGTATAATTCTATTATAGAAATGATCAAAAAATATGTTTACCTTTCTCTGTTTTTCCGCATCCAATTCTAGATAACTTTTTACTTTCTCTCTTTCTTCTGCTAGAAGTTCTTTACCATCAACACCGTAAACAGATTCTATTACAAGAACTCTTCCATTGTTCTTTGTTACCCTATGAGATTCTTTTAGTGTTTTGATAGGCACATCACTGTGATGGAACACTGTTAAGTCTAGAGTGTTTTCAAATGAGTCGTCTTCAAACGGTATGTCATCAGTTGACCCAAACAATTTGAATTGTAATACTGTTTTTTTAACATATGAATGTTCGTATACATCAGATAGTATTACTTTAAAGTTTTTGGAAAGAAGTTCACCCAATCTTCCATCACCACAACCAAGATCTAGTATAGAACCTTTCAAAACAAAATCTTTAACTTGACTATACATTATCTGTGCTCTATTATCTAGCTTTTTTGGTATTTCTTTTGTTACACCTTCTCTTTCCAAAATTTCATGAGCAGATTTTTCATATTCAACAATAGATGAATATTTTTTTGCTAAAGTCAAACATTCATCAATTATTTTTTCTGTTTTTGTTGGACTTATGCCTAAATGGTGTAGAATAGGGGAAATCATATCTCTAATTACAGTTCTTATAGACCCGTCTTGTACCACATCTTTAATTTCATATATTTCCAATCCGAAAGCGTTTCTTGCCATATTAATCACCTCTAAGTAAATAAAACTTGAATTTCTGATATATAAATATTCTCTTCCCCTAGGGGGGAAAGCTTATAAGCACGGCTTCTAAACGGTATATATGGACGTCGAACCCCTCAGAAAACTTGGCCTAACAGAAGGAGAAATAAAAGTTTACTTAGCTCTTTTACGTTTAGGTGAAACCACTTCAGGACCAATTGTAGATGAATCTAGAGTTTCAGTGTCTAAGGTTTATACTATTCTAAATCGACTTTCTCAAAAAGGTTTAGTAAGTCATATTGTAAAAAGAAAGACAAAATATTTCATACCCGCAGATCCTGATAGACTTGTTGTTTATCTTCAAGAGAAAAAGGAAGAGATGAAAGAACAAGAAAAAAAATTGAATGAAATGTTACCGCTTCTGAAATTAGAACATGATACAGCAATTACAAAAGAAACCGCTCAAATCTATGATGGTATGAAAGGTATACAAACTGCTAGAGAAAGAACATTGAAAATAATGAATAAAGGGGATCAGATGTGGATCATTGGAATTGCAAAAACTGCATATGAAGGTTACATGACATCTTATTTTAAGGATTACCATAAGAGACGACATCAGAAAGGAATAAGATGTAGATATTTGTATAATGAATCAGCAAAAAAACCTTATGGAAAAACATCAACAAAATATCCTTTAAGCGAAGTTAGATACATGCCTGATGGATTAGTTACTCATGCATGGATGGAAATATATGCAGACACAGTTACAATTGGTATCAATAAAGGAAAATCATTTTCAGTTGTAATACAAAATCAAGAAGTTGCAAATTCTTTCAAGATATATGCTCAGCTGTTATGGAGTATGGCAAAGAAATAATCTTAGCTATTTAGTCTCTGGAAATAATTATATAATATGTTAGTTCAGCCTAAGCCAGAATGGTTGAAGATAAGGCCTCCTACTACTGAGAAGTTTGCGAACATAAAGGAAGAAATTAAAGCTCTTGGATTGAATACAGTTTGTCAAGAAGCTCATTGTCCTAATATGTCAGAATGTTGGTCTGGTGGGACCGCTACATTTATGGTAATGGGTGACACATGCACCCGTGCTTGTAAGTTTTGTAATGTGAAGACAACCTTTCCTGCAGCTCCTTTAGACGCTGAAGAACCAAGAAAGATTGCATCGCTTCTGACGAAATGGAATTTAGATTATATTGTTTTGACGTCTGTTGACAGAGATGATCTAGCTGATCAAGGTGCAGGTCATTTTGCTCTCTGTGTTCGAGAGGCAAAAAAGGCAAGTCCAAAAATTCTCGTAGAAGTTTTGATTCCAGATTTTAGGGGAGAAGAAAAACTTCTAGATATTATAATCAATTCAGAACCAGATGTTATTGCACATAACATTGAAACTGTTGAGAATTTGCAGAAAAAGGTAAGAGATCCTAGAGCTGGTTACAAACAGTCATTAAATCTTTTGGAGCAAGCGAAAAAGAAAGATCCAAGAGTTTACACAAAAACTTCTTTGATGTTGGGTTTAGGTGAAACTCGAGAAGAGGTTATACAAACAATGAAAGATTTGAGACGAATAGGAGTTGATATAATTACTTTTGGTCAATATCTAAGACCAAGTGAGAAACACTTACCAGTCGAAGAATTTGTCAAGCCAGAGCAATTTAATTATTATAAAAAGGTTGCAGAAGTAATGGGCTTTTTATACGTGGCTTCAGGTCCATTTGTTAGAAGCTCTTACAGAGCTGGCGAGTTGTTTTTGAAAGGGATGCTTAATCAGAAGTAGCATACTTAACTAGTTCTTCCGTTTCCATTATTTTGGATACTAAAGCTTGTACTGAAAAGTCTTCTATTTTTTCTGAAGATATTATTTCCTTGTTTTTTGAGAAAGCATAAGAAATTTCCATTGCAACTGTTTTTCCTATATATCCATTTTTTGACGAAACGTATAATATATCGGCGTTTTCTATTCTTTCAAAAGCTCTAAATAGAGCAGAACTTTCACTTTCTAATGTATCTTCGGTTGATTGTGATTTTCCGGCAGTTTCCACTTTGATCCCATTCTGCTTACATAATTCTACTATTTTTTCTACATCTTCGTAGAATTTTCTGCTTCCAGCAACGAATATTGACTTCATATTACATTATTAAGACTATAATTCTTAAGTAAGATTACCAAAAAATAACTATGGTTGAGAAAGTTCTCAAGAAGTTCGAAATTAAATATCTTCAGATTCTAGACGAGACAGGTCACTGTGACGAGAAGTTAAAACCAAAACTCACAAACGCAGAAATTAAGAAAATGTATGAACTGATGGTTGTAACAAGAATTTTTGATAAGAAAGCATTAGCCATGCAAAGACAGGGAAGAATGGGAACATACGCTTCTGTTCTTGGACAAGAAGCTGCACAGATTGGAAGCGCTTTTCCGATGAATCCTAAAGATTGGTTATTCCCTGCTTTCAGAGAATCAGGAGCTTTGATTACAAGATCAACTCCTATGAGCATGATTTTACAATACTGGGCCGGAGATGAAAGAGGAAGCAAATCCCCTAAAGATATTAACAATTTTCCATCTGCTGTTCCTGTAGGAACACAAATTCTACACGCAACCGGAACTGGTTGGGGAATGAGGATGAAGAAGCAGAAAACCGCAGCTGTTGTTTATTTTGGTGATGGTGCAACATCAAGAGTGGATTTTCATGAAGGATTGAACTTCGCAGGAGTATTCAAAGCTAACACAGTTTTTGTTTGTCAGAACAATCAATACGCAATTTCTCTTCCTTTCGCTAAACAAACCGCAGCAGAAACAGTTGCACAAAAGGCTATAGCTTACGGTTTTGAAGGAATACGAGTTGATGGAAATGATATTTTTGCAGTTTACAAAGCAACAAAAAATGCTCTAGAAAAGGCTAGAGCAGGCAGGGGCCCTACTCTAATAGAATGTTTCACTTACAGAAGAGGAGATCATACAACATCAGATGATGCATCAAGATATAGAACAAAAAAAGAAGTAGAGTTATGGGAAAAGAAAGATCCTATAGATAGATTGAAAAAATACATGCAAAAGAAAAAGATCTGGACTCAAGCTTACGAAAAATCTGTAATAGCTAAGTACACAAAACTAGTTGAAGAGGCTGTGAAAAAGGAAGAAGCTATTCCTAAACCAGATTTGAAAGACATATTCTCTTACATGTATGCAAAAATGCCTAAACATTTAGAAGAACAGATGAAGAGTTTGGAAGAGTCGTTGGAGGAGGAAAAATGACTGTAATGAATATTGTTCAAGCAGTGAATTCAACGTTGAAACAAGAAATGAAAACGGATAATAATATCATAGTTCTAGGTGAAGACGTAGGAGTAAACGGCGGAGTTTTCAGAGCAACAGAAGGATTACTAAAACTCTATGGAAAAGAAAGGGTGATAGATACACCTTTATCTGAAGCCGGAATAATCGGAACATCAATTGGTCTTTCTGTTTATGGTATTAAGCCTGTAGCTGAAATTCAATTCTCTGGATTTTTGTATGCTGGTTTAGATCACTTAATTTCACATGCTTCAAGAATGAGAAACAGAACTAGAGGAAGATTCACATGTCCAATGGTTGTTAGAACCCCTTATTCTGGTGGAATACATGCACCTGAACATCATTCTGAAAGTATGGAAGCTTTGTTAATACACACACCAGGATTGAAAGTTGTGATTCCTTCTACACCTTCCAATACAAAAGGTTTGTTAGCAGCATCCATAAGAGATCCTGATCCAGTTGTATTCATGGAACCTAAGAGAGTTTACAGAGCAATAAAAGAAGATGTTCCTGACAAAAGTTATACCATTCCTTTAGGAGAAGCCGAAGTTGTAACAGAGGGAAGCGATGTGACTTTGATTTCTTGGGGAGCGATGATGAAGTTCTCTAGAGAAGCTGTTGAGAAACTGAAAGAACAAAAAATAAATTGTGAACTTATTGATCTTAGAACAGTATCTCCCATAGACACAGACACAATAATTAAATCAGTTAAGAAGACTGGAAGAGCTGTCATAGTTCATGAGGCTCCAAGAACATGTGGTTTAGGAGCTGAAATATCTGCACAAATAAATGAAAGGGCTTTACTAAGCCTAAAAGCACCAGTAGAGAGAGTAACAGGATATGACACTGTAATTCCTCTATACAAAATGGAAAGCTATTATCTCCCTGATGTTAAGAAGATAATTAAAGGTGTTTGGAAAGTTGTAAATTTTTAGTGATTTTATGTCATTTGAATTCAGGTTCCCGGATGTTGGTGAAGGTATCACAGAGGGTAGAGTAGTCAAGTGGAAAGTTAAAGTGGGAGACACTATCAAAGTAGACCAGGTTCTAGGAGAAATAGAAACTGACAAAGCTGTTGTAGAAATACCATCTCCAAAAGCTGGAACAATTCTGAAATTAAACGCGCAAGAAGGCCAGAGTATAAACGTTGGTGATGTCATTGTTACAATTGGTGAATCTGGAGAGAGATCACCAATAGCTGAGAGAGTGAAAGAAGTTGTAAAAGCTGCAGTTAATGCAGAGATAAAAATGCCAAAGAAAAAGAAAGACGCAGGAGCTGTAGTAGGGCAACTAGAAGAAGCTCCTGAAGATAAACCAACACCAAAGCCTGTTCCTGGAATGCCGCAAGCTGTGATACCAGATCACCACAAAGTTGATGATTCTTCTGTGAAAGCATTACCTAAAGTTAGACAACTTGCAAAGGCTATGGGAATTAATTTAACACAAGTAAAAGGATCTGGACCTGATGGAAGAGTGACAGAAAATGATCTTAAAGGACATGTAGGTCATCCTCCTTCTGAAATAGCAGAACCAACACTAACGGCACCAAAAGTAAACTTCAACAAATATGGAAGATTTATTGAGATTCCTGTTACAGGAGTTAGGAGAAAAATAGCTGAGAATATGACTCGCTCTGCGTTCACTGCACCACATGCAGTTGAGATGGAAGAAGCTGATGTGACAGAACTTGTCAAGATTAGAGAAGTTCAGAAAAAGAAAGCTGACAATCTTTCTGTTCACTTAACTTACATACCATTCATTGTCAAAGCTGTCATAGCAGCTTTAATCAAACATCCATATGTGAATTCAACATTAGACATGGAGAAAGGGATTATCATAAACAAGCAATACTACAACATTGGAATCGCAGTAGATACACCACACGGTCTAATGGTTCCTGTCTTGAAACATGCAGACCAGAAAAGTATTCTGAGCCTAGCTCATGATATAGAAATGTTATCAGAGCAAGCAAGAACGAGGAAAATTAAATTAGATGACATGCAAGGAGGAACATTCACAATCACAAATTATGGTTCTCTTGGTGGAACATTTGGAGTTCCAATAATAAACTATCCAGAAGCTGCAATTCTTGGTGTAGGTAGAATTCAGGACAAGCCTGTAGTAAGAGATGGAAAGATAGTAATCAGAAAGATGTTACCGCTATCACTAGCCTTTGACCACAGAATAATTGATGGAGCACAAGCAGCAAGATTCATCCGCTCTGTCATGAATCACTTGGAAGATCCTGATTTTCTTCTAATCGATATGAGCTAATTTTTATGAAAATATATCTTGCGCACTCAACAGATTTTGATTACAAGAAAGAACTTTATGAGCCATTGAAAAATTCTGAACTAGTTGATAAACATGAATTTGTTTTTCCACATGACAACGAGAATAATCTAAGCTCAAAGGACATTATAAAAAATTGTAATCTTATAATAGCAGATGTATCTTACCCATCTATAGGAGTAGGAGTAGAACTTGGGTGGGCTGAGTCTTTTGGTATTAAAATAATTTGTATTTTCAAGCGTGGATCTAGACCATCAAAATCTTTGAGGAACTTAACACTTCATTTTATCGAGTATTCAGATACTGATCACTTGATAAACGAACTCAAAGAAGAACTTCTATAGCACTGCTTTCCATTTTCTGATTAATTAACTCGTTCGAATAAATTATGAATATGACAAACAAATCCAACAAGAGATTTGCTATTCATTACGTTACTAATAAAGTTCCTATTGTAACATCTGAATCCACTATTTCTGATGTAAAGAAATTGATTAAAAATAAAATAAACGAGTTCGTTTCACTAAATTATATCTATGTTGTTGATAAGGGTAAACTTGTTGGCGTTTTTTCAATTAAAAAACTGTATACACATGACCCGAAAACAAAAGTTGACAGTCTTTGTAAAGGAAAAGATACGATAAAAGTAAAATCGAAGGATACGGCCGTTCTTTCTGCATATCTTTCACTGAAAAATAACATCTCAATGATACCAGTAGTTGATGATGACGGAACTTTTTTTGGTGTCATTACATATGACAAGATTCTATTAATCCTTCATGAAAGACACATGGAAAACAGATTTTCTCACGTAGGAATATCAAAAAATCATTTAGCTTTCGACGATACACTAAAAATGCCTATTTTGCAGGCTGTTAGGTTCAGAATACTGTGGCTTATTATTGGACTTTTTGGTGGTTTCTTAGCAGCAGGTGTCATATCTTCCTTTGAGAAAATATTGAGTCAGAATATTATACTCGCAGCATTTATTCCACTTGTAGTCTACACTGCAAGTGCAGTTGGCATGCAAATGGAAGTCTTTACTATAAGAGACATCACTTTTCATAGCAAGTTAGTATTCTCGAAGTATTTTCTGAAACAGTTCTCAGTAGTTATATTGATTGGTCTAATACTTGGTCTGATTAGTGCTCTATTATGTCTAGCTATTTTTGGTAGTATAAAGATTGCAATCGTTGTCGGTATTTCAATAATAGTAGCAAGTGGATTTTCTGTTCTTTCAGGTCTTCTGATACCATTCATGTTCAGAAAAATTAAAAAGGATCCCGCAGTTGGTAGCGGCCCAATAGGGACAATTATTCAGGATATAATAAGTGTAACTATATTTTTCTTGATAGCATCATTACTATAGTTTGTAAGCGCCTCTCGTTAGTTTAGGCTATTACCATCTATGTTTGCATTTCTTACAATACCACTGAGGACTGTTCTCATCAAATATACAACCACCTAGAAAATATTTGTCTCCATCCTTCTCGCCTTTTGGCATTGCAACATCTCCATAAATAATTGGAATTACTTCCTTTGATTTACACTTTGGACATTTCATAATAATCCATCCCACTCATTCATATAACCAATATCACCTGGTTGACTTCCCCATATTAGGTGGCAAAAGCCTCTATTTTCTCTTCCTTCATTCACAGTCCATTCTGTTTGTTCTCCATATTTTTCTCTTGCTAAAGCTTCTGCTCTTTCTAATTCTTCTGGGGTAAGTTCAGATTCGTCAAAATTTTTCCCATCAAGAAATGCATCTCTTATTCTTTCATAAGCTTCTTGAAGAGACACTCCACTATAATCAGATATTGAAGTAATATATTCTGAAGCAGCTTGCATAGCTCTTTCCATTTCTCTCACACGAAAAACTTCGAATGTTTTTTTCAAATATTCTGTTCTATAATTTATCGAACCCTGTTGCAATAAAACTCTTGATCCCCTTTCAGGGAAAAATTTATGATACTGTGCACTACCAACTATTTTTCTGGCTTCAACTAATACATCGTTTTTGTTCACAAGTTCGGGAGACAAACCAAGAGACTTAAGACCATTTATTATCCAACCGCATATTTCTTGATATGATTGTAATCCGGGGGGTAGAATATCTCGCGGTGCAATTACACTATAACTAAACTCTTCGTTTGGGTCGTGATATATTGCTCTACCCCCAGTTGGTCTGCGAGTATACTTCACACCCAATTCTCTGCATGCATCAAGATCTAATTCCCCTAAATTCTGTTTGTAAGCTAGAGAAACAGATGGTGGATTCCACTTAAAAAATCTTATAATAGGATCACCATCAGCAACTGAATACATCAGTGCTTCATCAATTGCCATATTCACTGCAGGATCATGTGTTTTTATGGGAATTACTCTCCATTTTTTCATGGATAATAATTAATAAAAAGAATTAAAAATCATCAATATCTCTTTGATCTCTTATTGTAGTCTCTTCTTGGAGGTCTTCTTGAGTCATTGTCGTATCTTCTTCTCCTCTCCACTGAAACCTTTACCATTACTATGCGTGGAGTTTCTAGTTTTTCGAGACCAATTCTATCATCATCTAAAACATTAGAAAGACTACTCCAGTCTTTATTTTCAAGTAAATTTATGACCATCCCTTCTTTTCCTGCTCTCGCTGTTCTGCCTATTCTGTGTATATAGTCTTTACTATCATTTGGTATGTCATAGTTGTACACATGAGAAACACCTTGAATATCAAGACCACGAGCAGCTACATCAGTACAAACAAGAACTGTGACATTCTTTGAGTGGAAATCCTTCATTGTTTTGTTTCTTTTATCCTGAGAAAATCCACCGTGTATTGCAACTGAATTGATTCCGTTTAGTTTCAAGTTTTTAGAAACAAAATCTGTGTTTCTTCTTGTATTACAAAATACCATCACAAGTCCTGCTTTTTCGTGTTTTAGAAGCTGAGTTAAAAGAGAGAATTTCATTTTTCCTTGAACATCATAATACACCTGTCTGAGCTTCTTTGCATCAACGTAAGCTTCCGCAGATATTTTCACTGGATCTTTCATATATCTTTTTGAAATAACAGAAACATCATCTGTGATAGTTGCTGAGAATAGAATTGTTTGTCTTTTTTCCGGACAGTGTTTTATTATTTTTTCTACATCATCTCTGAAACCCATATCAAGCATTCTATCAGCTTCGTCTAAAACGAGTATTTTAACACGACCTAAGTATAGTGTTTTTCTGTTTAGATGATCTAATATTCTTCCTGGTGTACCAACAACAATGTCAGCTGATTTAAGTCCTTGTATTTGTGGGTTTATAGAAGCGCCACCATAAACACATGTAACTTCTAAATGCTTATATTTTGAAAATAATATTAGAGCCTCTGCTACTTGTTGTGCAAGCTCTCTAGTTGGTGTGAGTACAAGTCCTTGTATTCCTTGACCTGGCTCTGCGTTTTGTATTAGTCCAGAACCGAAAGCCAGAGTTTTTCCAGAACCTGTTGCAGATCCTGCAATTACATCCTTTCCAGCTATGACTAAAGGAATTGATTTTTCCTGTATTTCAGTAGGCTTGTCAAACCTCTGTTCTTCTATTACTCTTAAAATAGGCTGTATAATACCTAGTTTTTTGAATTCACTCATATCACAAAGAAAAAGTCTACGCCTTTTCTTCTAACACCTTACTTAATGATAAGATTAGTATCAGTGGACTTATAAAGACGTTACCCTCTAGTAGATCTCTAAATATTTCTTTAATTCCCATTGTGTAACTTGCATTCTGAATTCATCCCATTCTTGGGTTTTTGCTTCAATGTATCTTTCGTATGTGTGTTTTCCCAGAGCTTCTTGTATTACTGTATCCGCTTTCAGTTCTTTTAGTGCTTGCCATAAAGAGTGTGGTAACACGTCAATCTTCAATTCTGATATTCTCTCATGGTTCAAATTATAAACATCCTCTTCTACGGGTGGTGAAGGCATCAAGTTTCTTTTGATTCCATCTAATCCACACTTCAGCATTACTGCAAAAGCTAAGTAAATGTTACAACTTGGATCTGGACATCTTAATTCAGCTCTTGTAGACTGGTGTTTTCCTGTAGAATATGCAGGCACTCTCATCAAGGAAGATCTGTTTTGTCTTGCCCAGCTTATGTAAACTGGAGCTTCATAACCAGGCATCAATCTCTTGTAAGAATTTACTAAAGGAGATAGTATTGCTGACATTCCTTTTGCGTGTATTAATTGACCAGCAATGAAATTGTATGCTATTTTTGATAATTTATACTGATCATTTTCATCATAGAATACATTATTTCCATTGGAATCAAAAAAACTCTGGTGAACGTGCATCCCAGAACCATTGATTCCCTGTATTGGTTTTGGCATGAATGTTGCATTCAAGTCATTTTGTTGTGCAATAGCTTTTAATACAAATCGAAGTGTTGTTGCACTATCGGCTGTTTTCAACGCTTTATCATATTTGAAATCTATTTCATGTTGTCCACGTGCAACTTCATGATGAGAAGATTCAACAATAATACCGAACTGTTGAAGTGCTGTTATCATATCTCTTCTAACATTATATGCCTGATCCGTTGTTAGATCAAAATAACTTCCACTATCATGAGGAAGTGCTTTAAATTCTCCATCTTTCTTGAAAAGAAAAAACTCTAGTTCTGGTCCAGTATTGTAAATAAATCCCATTTCTTTTGCTTCTTCAATCACTTTTTTCAGAATGTATCTAGGATCGCCTTCGAAAGGCAATCCATTTGGTTTGTAAACATCACAGATGAATCGCGCTGTGTTTCCGTCATTAGAATGCAGCCATGGTATAAGTGAATACGTTGATGTATCCGGTTTCAGAAACATGTCACTCTCGGCTATTCTTGCAAATCCTTCTATAGAAGATCCATCAAACCATGTTCCATGCTCTAATGAGTCAGGTAGGTGCTGAGAAGGTATTGTTATACTTTTTACATGACCAAGAATATCAGTGAACTGCAGCTGTATGAATTTCACACTGTCTTTTTTGACTTGTTCTAGGACAGAAGAATTATCCATAATAATTCATAGTTCGAAATTTTAAATGTCTTAAAATCGTGTTGGAAGATAGCTGTTTAAATTACGTTTTATCTCATGAAATTCCACTCTTTTTGAGAATATTTAGACTCTGCAACCTCTTTTGCTCTTGTGAGTTCTTCTTCTGTCAATTGTCCTTCTTCGTAATCTTTGCCTTCTGTGAAACCTCTAACAAGAGATTGGTATGTTTCTTCCATGCTCACCTGTTTCTGATCTAGGATACGTGTTACTCTATCTTCTACTGATTGTATCATTTTGTCAGAGATTTTTTCTTGTCCTACTTTTAGAAGTGAAAACATTTTCCTTACATCTAAATCATATAGAATTGTTCCATGCTGGAGGAGCACGTTCTGTCTTCGGGTTTGTGCGTTACCTGATATTTTCTTTCCTGCAACAATTATATCATTTATTGGTTTGAATTCTGATTCTATTCCTAGAAGTTTCAAAGAGTTTATGATCCACCCACAAATTAAATGATAAGAATCTATGATACCTTTTGGGAAGAGTTCTTGGTTTCCGATAACGCTGTATGTAATTTCCCCATCATAATCATGATAAACAGCTCCTCCCCCTGTTATTCTTCTTACAACATCAACTCCAAGTTCTTTACATTTCTCAAGAGCTATCTCATCTTCCAAGCTTTGAAAATAACCAATGCTAACAGCACTTGGCTGCCATCTCCAGAACCTAATTGTTGGTGGTCCACCTCTAGAAACAGATTCTGTAACAGCTTGGTCTATTCCCATGTTCATTGCCGCGCTTCTTGATTCAAATGGCAATAATCTCCATTTCATTTTCCTACCGCCCTTCTAACAATATCAACTATTGCTTCTGGTGTGACACCTATAAGTTGTATGTCGTTTTCTTCTACAATTCTATTCACTCTGTCCTTTGTTGTTTCTCTTGGTTCTTCTATGCTCTTATTCAAGAAACTCTTCTCAATCATTTCTATTGATTCTTCTGGATGTATAAAAAAATCACCAAGAATTTGTATGGTATTTATTGTATTATCATAATCTATTTTCACAGTGATTAGTTTGCCACCTTCTATTTTTTCAGTAGCAGTGCCTTTCATAATTATGATATTGTCACTTTGTTGATTACAATATTTTCTGCTGGTTTGCTTCCACCAACAGTTGGTGCATTGCTTATTGCATCAACCACACCCATCCCTTCAACAACCTTTCCAAAAACCGGATGCTTTGATGTTAATGGTTCTTTATCGTAATCCAAGTATACATTATCTACAACGTTTATGAAGAATTGGCTTCCACTAGTGTTTGGACCTGAATTGGCCATTGATATTGTACCTCTTATGTTTGTTGAACCTTCATAAAACTCGTCGTCTATTTGATACCCTGGACCACCAGTTCCATCACCATTAGGATCCCCGCCTTGTATCATGAAGTTGGGAATCACTCTATGAAAAATGAGCCCGTCATAATATCCTTTTTCTGCAAGATCTATGAAATTCTTTGTTGTGACAGGTGCTTTATCTTCAAGTAATTCTATTTTGAATTCACCTTTGTTTGTATCAAATGTAGCAATTCTATTTGCCATATTATCATCTCCTGCATTCTCTACTTGTGTTGTACAACCACTTACAAAAATTGTGAGTACCAACAACACAATTAAGAATATTTTCATATGACCTGTTTGTAATCATGTTTTATATTTGTTATGTTAAATCGAGTTTTAAGACTTGAAGTAAGTTATATATGCCTTCTGTAGAATTATATATTATGTTCTGGTCAGCATCAAAATGTCAAGCATGTAAAAATGAAATTGAGAAGGGTAAAGAGGTAAAAGCAGACGTAGAAATATACGGAAAGGTTGGAAAATTCAAGAAAAACTTTTGTTCTTCAGACCACCTAGAAGCTCACAATAAAATCACAGAACAAATGATGAAAAATAGAAGAGTGTGCTTACCTTGTGCTCTTAGATGATTATCTTATTATTCTAGGTTCACTTGTCAAATCTATTATTGTAGAAGGTTTGTTATCTAAGACACCTGAATCAACCAGAAAATCTATTTTATTCAATATTTCTTTGGGAACGCCATCCACGCTTGTTATAGGTGATTTTCCTGTGACATTTACACTGGTAGTCACAAATGGCACTCCTGCCTTCTGAATAATGCTCGTGAAAGGATGTTCTGGGATTCTAACACCAAGATTATTGTTATCTGATACGTGATTCAAGAAGTTCTGTTTTTTCTTTAGTACGAGTGTATAAGGTCCTGGTAACTTTTCTAAATACTCCATTTGCCTCATTTCTAAATTTTCTTTTATCCATGTTTTTGAAGGAGCTATCACAGAAAACGGCTTTTTACTCTTCTTAATCTTTCTTATTCTTTCAACTGATTCTGGTTCCAGCGCATTGCACCCAATACCATAAATGGTATCTGTGGGATAAACAAAAACACTACCATCTTTTACATGTTCTATTATTTTCTCCACGTCTCTCTGAATATCGAGTTTTTGCATATGAGTATTTTAACAAAAAACAAGAAATATAAGTTATGACGCCTGATTTTTCCCGAAGAGTCAAAAAACTCCAAAAAGAAATGAGCACAGATAAGATTCTGATAACAAACAGTAAAAACATTTATTATTACACTGGCCATAAAGCAAGTGAAGAGGATCCATGTTTCCTGATAATCAACTCTTCTGGCAGACCACATTTATTTGTTTCTCCTCTAGTAAATGATGCGAAAATGTTGAAAACAGCACGAGTCTCATTTATTTCTAGGGGTTTCCTAAAAAATGAACTGAGAAAGAAATCAGTGAGCTTCGAAGAGGATCACTTAATAACCCACATATACACGAACCTGAAGAAACACGGAATTAAATTCAAACCAGCGGATAAGATAATCAACAAGCCCAGACACATTAAAGACGCTTACGAGTTAGACCAACTAAAGAATTCCATTAATCTGGTTAAGAAGACTTTGGATGGATTAGGTAACATAACTGGAAAAACAGAGAAAGAAATATCCAATAAAGTAAGAATGAGTTTTGTGAAAGCTAACACCACCAACTCTTTCGATACAATTGTCTCAACAGGAAGTAACGGAGAGTTTATTCATCACACACCGAGTAACAAGATGATAAAAAAAGGTGATCTGACTGTTGTGGATATGGGAGCAAAAATGAATATGTATTGTTCTGATATCACAAGAACATTCCATTCCGGTGTCAATACACAGAAAAGAAAGATATATGAGGATGTTTTAGAAATTCAAAGAAAAATCATAGACGTGATAGAACCTGGAATGACTTTTGAAAGTGTCCAAGGCATGTACATCAACATGATGACTTCCAGAGGCTACAAAGTTATGCATGGAATATCACATGGTATTGGTTTAGATGTTCATGAACCATTTGATGTTCTGGAAGAAAATATGGTTATAACAGTTGAGCCTGGGGTCTACAAAAATATAGGTGGTTGTAGAATAGAGGATATGGTTCTAATAAAGAAAGATAAGGTAAAAATTTTATCTGACTCTATTCGTTTGTCATAGTATCGACGTCAGTTGTTTCTTCAGAGACAGGTGCTGTTATATGCTTAATTAATACAACATCTCCAATTGCTTCAACCATAGGGAATGGAATTATTATACCCTTTTTGCTTCCAAGCATGTTTGACAAATAGGACCCCTTTGTGGCCTTTACAATCAGGGATCTTAGTTTAAACCTCTTGAGATCGCATTCGACGTCCTCAACTTTTCCGCAGTATAGTCCTTTATCTGTAAATACATCTTTCATCCAAGTTTGAGAAACACTAGCTACTTTAATAGGCATTACATCACCACTAAGTATAATTGTATTAAAACGAATATTTATAAACCTTTTGTGTACCAACAAACAGTGTCGGTAATTATTTATTTCTAGAAACAAGAAAAGAGTTATGGAAATAAAAGTAGATATCAAAAGACTTGCAAAGGATTTACCTATACCCGAATATAAAAGCAGTTTAGCTGCCGGAGTTGACTTGTTTGCAGCAGTAGATTCTGAGATTGTTATACAACCTGGAGAAAGTTACTTGGTTCCAACTGGAATATCAATAGCAATACCAGAAGGTTATGAAACTCAGATAAGACCAAGAAGTGGACTTGCAGCAAAACACCAAATAAGTATCATTAATTCTCCTGGAACAGTAGACGCGGATTACAGAGGAGAAATAAAAGTCATACTAATAAACCATGGTAAAGAACCTTTCAAAATAAATAGAGGGGATAGAATAGCTCAGATGGTTCTAAATCAAGTTCCCAAAATGAAGTTTTCTGAAGTAGAAGAACTCAGTGAAACAGAACGAGGGGAAGGCGGCTTTGGAAGCACTTAGCTATTCTTCTTTTACTTTTTTCTCAGCTAGTTTCTTTTCAGCATCTAGACGACCTAGAGAATAATCATTCATGTCAACAAACCTTGCATACTCGAATAATAATGGACTTGCCTGTTTAGCCAGTTTATACATTTTCTGTGCCATTCTTCTGTAATTAGGGTGTCCCTGTGGGGAGCTTCTTAATTCAGTTACCCAATATATTGCTCTTGGGTTCATTGTGAAATACCATCGAATCTTATATGCAAAAGGGACTATGTATTGAGCCTCTTTTGGATATTTTTCAGATATTTGTTTGTAGACTTCTGCTGCTTTATTCATTACTTCTTTCCATTCGTTTTCAAACCCAGCATCAATAATTTCTGGAGGTGTAATATACCCGTGATCCGTTTTCAAGTCTTGTCTTTCCTGTGTTAGAATTCTATGTCTCTCCATGTCTCTATAGATACCATAATCACCAAGCAAATCAAATGTGAAGTAAGCATTTTCGAAAGCTCTAGGAGGTTTGTGTCTTCTGTTTTCTCTATGAGACAATACCTCATGTATTATTTTCTTTCGTTCTTCTGTATCCATTTTTCTTACCTTTTCCAATATCTGCCTCATTGGCTGCTTCGAATGCGGATACAATAAAGCGGCTAGAATCTTTTCGTCCGCGTTTTTGTCATATTCCACAAGTTCTACCTCTTCTGCATGTATTGGCTCCTCTGTTAAGATTTCAGAAGTTTTCTTTCTTGCTCCTTCCGTGGATTTATTTAGGAAATTATATGCTGGTGCGAAGTGTTTATGGCCCGTTTGGCATCGTCTAACAAAAGATGGAATAATCTTATTCAATTCCATTTGAACTTGATCTGCAATTTCTCTCATCTCCTGAAGCGGATGAGATCTTAGTTTGAGTATCATGGTTTCGAAGAATCTACCATTACCAAAAATTCCCATATTGGTTAGAACGCTTCCAGGTAGAAGAGGTCTTAATGTGTCGCAGGCTTTTGCTCTTATAGAGAATTTATATGCCTGTTCTGGTGTATTTTCATCTCTTGGAACTCTTTCTATATAGTATTGCTTCATAGGCTCTATCAGCTTGGAATATAAATCAAGAAGCATATTGCATACATTCACATACTCATCAGCAAACTCAGAATTCATGATAACAGGATCTCTATAAAACTGATATTCTCCATTAATTTTCTTGTCAAACCAAACATATCTCGTTGATTTCTCGAGAGGAGAGCCTCCAATTCTCATGTCTTCTATGACCTTTGTGGCTATATTTGAGAGGTTCTCAATAGCTATGTGAGCTCCACCCAATTCACCAACACTATCATCTCCATAACCATCCAATATTCTATCATAAAATGCTTGAGCTTTCTCTATTGCAAGGATTTCTGATTCTCCTGCACCTTTAACTGAATCTAAAATCTCTTTAACTCCGACTTCATCACTCTTTACAAATTCATCAAGCAGAAGCTGTCTCAAGCCCTTAGATGTTCTGGAATATCTAGAGAATAATGCACCTTTGATAACTTCGGGTAGATTTCTGAGAGCAAATACATTACCATCGACATTGGTTACAAAACGAGAGAGCACTTGTTTTTCATCTTCTGTGAATTCTACCATTAAAACACCTGTTAAGAATAAGATAGTATATTTTTTAAAGCTATAAACTGAGAATAATACACGATAATATATGACGAGGTGGCCGAGCGGCTTAAGGCGCAGAATTCTTCTAAATAATTAGAAGAATGCGTAAGATTGCTAATCCTGTGTGCATCTGCACTCGGGGGTTCGAATCCCCCCCTCGTCGCTATTGATTTGTTATGAACGAAAAAAAACCTTTAGTAAATGTGGATATTATTATAGTTAAAGATGATAAGATACTTCTTGGTCTGTTAACAGACAAATGGAAATACGAAGGTAGAAGCGTTTACGGCGTTCCTGGTAGAGATATTAGATTTGGAGAAAAAGTAAGTGAAACTGTAAAAAGAAACATAAATGAAGAATTTGGATGCAATGTAACAAAACAAAAAATAATTTGTGTGAACACCAATTATGCTTTAGGAAACCACTATATAGGAATAGGTGTATTGACAGAAATGGATGGAGATCCAAAGCTGTTATTACCCGAAGACTGGAAAGAATGGAAATGGTTCTCAAGAAAAGAAATACCAGATAACATGTTTCCTGCAGCAAAGAATGTAATAGAATGTTATTTGAATGATAAATTTAGTGTATCGGAGTGATTATATGATAGAAATAGAGCGTACATTTCTTGTGAAGAAGATTCCTGATTTGACTGAAGCAAAGAAAATAGAAATGGTAGATGTGTATTTCCCTGAGAACTCAGATCATCCAACTCTTAGACTGCGGAGTAGAGGAAACAAATACGAGATGACAAAAAAGGAACCAACTTCTGATGGTGACGCATCCAAACAGAAAGAACACACAATACCTTTAATAGAAGAAGAGTTTATTTCACTATCCAGAATACCCGGCAAGTGTGTGGAAAAAACAAGACATGTTCTTGAGATAAATGGTAGAACAGCTGAAATAGATGTATTTCATGGCGCTTTATCTGGTTTGGTACTAGCTGATTTTGAATTTGAAAAAGAAGAAGAAAAGAATGCTTTTGAAATGCCTGAATTTTGTTTAGTAGATGTTACACAAGAACTCTTTTTGGCTGGCGGCATGCTATGCGGCAGATCTTACAGCGATATAGAAGAAGAACTGAAAAAATTTGGTTATGAGAAGCTGTAATCATTTAAAAGATATTTTAACAATATTAATTATGACTGATTATATATCACGAGCTGAAACAGAAATTAAATTTCTATCAGCTGACAAACCAAATGAGTTTCAAGACGTACAAAATTTTGGCACTATTCAACAGTACAGGGATGAAAGGAACAAAACATACTGGGAAAGAATAAGTGTTGGTGGAAGTGTAACTGCAGAACCTGTTATTCATAATGGTATTATATACATCGGTACATGCGACAAAAATTTCTATGCTTTAACTTTTAATGGTAGATTGAAATGGAAATTCCCAACAAATGGAACAATACAAGCCAACGCTCTAGTATATGATAATTCCGTTTATTTTGGTTCTTCTGATAACAACCTCTACTGCGTAGATGCAGAAAAAGGAGAATTGAAATGGAAATTCGAATCAACAAATCGCGTACTCGGAACTCCAGTAGAGCATAATGGCAGAATATATTTCGGATCCGCGGATGGAAATTTATACGTCATAGATGCATCTTCAGGTGAGAAAATATGGGTTTTCAGTACACCATATCCTCTGGTTAGACCATTGATAAAAGATGATAAGATTTATGTAGGATTCGAAGGTTCATGTCTCTATTGCCTGAATTTAGAAGGCGAACTTTTATGGAAATTCAATACAAATGGGTGGATAACTCCAACAGCTTCTGAAAATAATAATATATACTTCGGTTCAGAAGACAAGAACATGTATGCAATCAATTCAGACGGTCAGCTAGAATGGAAATATAAAGCAAAGGACAGAACCCTTTGTCCTAGCGTCAAAGATGGAAAAATATATTTTGGATGCGGTGATAACAAAGTTTATTGTATTGATTCTGAAGGAAATCGTGTATGGGATTTCAATGCAAACGGAACAGTAATCAACATAACAATTGATGGTGATGTATTATACTTTGGGTCTTATGACAATAATCTTTACGCACTTGATAGAAATTCTGGAGAAAAACTCTGGAGGTTCAAAACTAATGGATTTGTAACTGGAAATCCTGCAGTTCATGAAGATCTTATTGTTTTTGGTTCATGGGATTGTAATATTTATTGTATAACCATAGAAGGACAACTGATCTGGAAATATCAAACAAGTTTGAGTAGTCAATCAGCTATAGAAGCTCCAGAACAAATAGAAACCACCAAATCCGAGCTAGTCATGAAGATTGAAACAAAACAAGGGGAAAAAGAAAGGGCATACAAGACTGACGATATTGATGGAGGCAGCTACGAAATGAATTTCACTAGTTATGCAAGTGGTATGAATAAGACATATATAAGCAGTAAGAAGCGTGGCTACATCGGCGAATCCGAAAAGACGGAATATAAAGGAAATTGATCAATACGTCATTATTTTTAATTCTCATTCTAATATCAAACTAAGCGCCGATAGTCTAGTGGTAGGATGCAAGCTTCCCAAGTTTGCGACCCGGGTTCGAGCCCCGGTCGGCGCATTTTTTAACTTAAAAACGCAATCTTATAAAGTGTTCTGGTAGGATTTTCAGTTGCTATGATAGCATTGGGCGCTTACTTATTTAGTAAAACTGAGGTTTAGGGATTCGAAATACACCGTAAATCTTATTAAACCCATTATATTATATAGATATTATCGGGCCGGTAGTCTAGTGGTATGACGCTGCCCTTACATCTTGGATCGTGAATACGATCTTGGTTGGATAGGCAGAGGCCGCAGGTTCAAGTCCTGCTCGGCCCACTTTGATTTTATGAAAGTAAAACATTATGGATTATTGTTGGCCATTTTATCACCCATTTTCTCAAGTATGGCTACAATTTTTCAATCAGGTGCAACTAAGCTACTGACTCCAATGTTTGTTGCTTCTGTTGGAAGTATATTAGGAGCGATTATAATTTTCTTTATTCTATTATCCTCTGGGAAGTTACCCTCATTGAAAAAAATCAAAGAGAATAAATTTGATTTGACAACAATGACAATATTCAGATTTATTTTAGGTGTTGCGATCTTCGCTTACGCTCTGAGTATGACCACAGGTATTAAAGCTATATTTTTTACAAAGGCAGAACCTTATTTTGTACTTCTTTGGTTTTGGTTATTACAAAAAGGGGAGATAAAGAAACAGCACGTAGCTTTACTTGGGATTCATATCATAGGTGCTATATTACTGTCAACAGGTGGTGTTTTAGAATTCGGTATGGGACAATTAGGCGATCTTCTTGTGATAATTGCTATGGGATTCTTTTCAATTTCATATATCCCAGGTAAAAAACTCTCAACAAGCATGGGATCTAAACAATCAAACTTTGTTACAATGGGTCTTGGTGGTTTAGTTTTATTACCATTTGCTTTATTCCTTTCTCCATCAAGTGTTTGGAACGTTTTTTCTTTGGGTTGGACATATTTCTTGGCATGGATTATTTTGTTCAATGTTATTGGTCTTACAATGTGGTTCGCGGCATTGAAAACCGTGAAGGGTTGGATGGTATCAGCTCTTAGAGCCGTTGGCCCAATAGCTGGAGCTCCATTGGCTTGGTTGTTATTTGGTGAGATGTTAACACCCATGCAAATTGTTGGTGGATTGATTGTTCTATTCACTTCTGTTATAATAGCAAAAGAGCATCTGAAAAGCAAGATTTAAATCTTAAGTTTAATATTCTTTTTACATGGGCCGATAGATCAATGGTAGATCGCTTGCTCGGCATGCAAGAGGCTGTGGGTTCAAGTCCCGCTCGGTCCATTTCATATTAATAGTTGTTTAAACAATTGTGTAATACGTGGTACAATGATAACGACTATACTTTTTGACGTTGGTGGAGTAATAGTAGAAGAGGAATTCAAGGATTTTTTTGGTCAATACGAGAAAGAGACCGGATTCAGTAAACAAAAACTATACGAAGCTATTGTTGATATAGATTTCTGGGATATGTATAACAAAGGAAAGGCTACAGAAGATCAATTAGAAGAAAAAATAAGAGAAAAAACCAATATTGATCCTAAGATTCTTCATAAGATCAGAACCGAGTGGAGACATATAATCAAGCCTTATCCTCATATGATAGAACTTGTTGAAAAAATCAAGAAAAACTACAAGGTCTTTTGTTTATCAAATGTGGATAAAGACACTGTAAAATACATAAACAAAAATTATCCTGATGTATATAAGGTCTTCCCTGGATGCGTCTTATCATGTGATGTTGGTATGATAAAACCAGATAAAGAGATTTTTGATTACACCCTGAGGAAATTTGGCCTGAAAAAAGAGGAAGTTATCTTTATAGACAATTATAGTCACAACACAGAAGCAGCAGAAAGCTTTGGAATCAAGTCTATTAAGTTTGAAAGTCATGATCAACTTGTAAAAGAGCTCAAAATGCTGGGAATACAGTTTTAAAGGGTTATGTTAATTGTTATATGGGCCTCGGCCTGATGATGAAAACCTCACATGATCCAATATGATTGTGACGGGCATTCTGACTTCTCTTGATAGTTGTTTATACTCGTGGACAATCTATTTCTTACCACTGTAATTCTTCTGATAAGTATCATGATCGCACCATTCCAAAACAAGTGCTATGATTGTTATTCCTTCCTTACCGAGGGAATAGAGAAGTCTCCAACCACTTGGTAAATCATATTTCCACAGGTTATCTATGTCCTTGAGATTCTTGGGAATTCTATATTTCTTGAGAGGTATCCCAATTCCAGGGGTTTCAATTATTTGGATAAATGCCTTTGTCAATGTTTTGTAAAGCTATTTGAATTCAGTGCTTTTTTCAAGAGATTCATACTCTTCCTTCAGTTTCTTATCCCTGAATATCATTTCGGTTGCCATTTGAGATCTTCCCTGTTTATGTACTTTCTCACCATTTCTGGATTATATATCCAGACAATATGTCCTTTATTGTCCTTGATCGTGAATCCCATTGTGTCAAAATAATCCAGGATTACTGTGAGTGTCGGCCACATAACCTCTTTCTTAAGGTTTCTTGAAAGCTCTGTCTTTGTACAAGGACTGATTCTTTTTAGAGTCTCTGCTACCATAATTACAGTGTCTAATCGCGGATAATGAACGACATTGCAATTGAGCTCTATACGCCATTCCGTATTCTTTCTGTCCTTTGTAGTAAGAAGATTTTTTTGTGTTTTCATACCATCACCTATATATCCATAGGTATATATGGACTTATAGGTTTATAAAGGTTGTGACGGGCGTTCTGATTTTTCTTGATAGCGGTTTACCTTTGTGTGCAATCGATTTTTTTCTTTATTGAAACTACCAAAGACAAATGTTTTTATTCTCAAAAACATATTCATAATATGGTTTGTTTTATTGTTCCTCTAATAGCAACTATTATTGGATTTACTGGAAGAAAGGTGTTCAATAAGAAAGGTTCTCATGGATTTTGGTTGAACATAATGCTACTTGGTGGTGCGGTTTTTGGAGGAATAGATCACCTCTGGAACGGCGAGTTGTTCATTATTGGGACAAATTGGTTAATGGATTTGGCTCTAGGTGGTGCAATTACAGGTGGAATAGTTGCAAGTTGGGGTATTATATCATTCAAAGATAAAATAAATATCTCTAAGATGTTTGGAATATCAACTGAATTGAAAGTATTGCAGAATGCTCATTCTAAAAATTCTTAAACTTTGAATACCAAAATACCACTAAAACGATGCAATCTGACCGCAACGAGTAGGTTGTGCCGAGCCCTGGCTAGGCTATTTACCTTTTTAGTAGCTCTTCGGGGCTTCCAATCCCAGATATAGATAATCTTATAAGTCTCTTTTTTGAAAGGTTAAGAGGAAGTAAAATGAAAGAATTCAAGGTTGCTGTTGCACAGATGGATATCAAACTTGAAGACAAGGAAGCAAATCTTAAGAAAACTGCTGAGATGGTTTCCACTGCAACAAAACAAGAGGCTGATTTTGTATGTCTGCCAGAATACCTCACGACAGGCAGTGCCCTAGAACAGTGCAGTAAACTAGCGGAGCCGATTCCAGGGCATGTAACCGACAGGCTAAGAGCAATTGCCAAAGAGAATGGTGTGTATCTAGTCGCTTCGATTCCTGAGAGAACTGATGATAAGATTTACAACACAGCAGTTCTAATAGATCCCCGTGGAGAAGTCCTGACAAAATACAGGAAAATACACTTATTCATGGAGGAACGGAACCACATCGCCCGTGGTGGGGAGTATGTTGTTGCGGATACTGAATTCGGAAAAGTTGGATTGATGATATGTTATGATGCCGTCTTTCCGGAAATTGCAAGACAATTAGCACTGCAGGGCGCTGACATTGTTTTTATGCCTGCGAATTGGCCTAACCCTTTTTTGTCGCAGTGGAGACTGGCAACCAGTGCTCGTGCTTTAGACAATCAATTCTGGCTTGTAGCTACGAATCGCATTGGTGCAGACAGTAAATTCACTTATTCCGGTGGAAGCCGTGTAATAAACCCCTACGGAGATCCTGTTGTTGAATGTGGTGATAAAGAGGAGATTCTTGTTGCAACAGTCGACGGGAAAGTAACTGAAGAGTTTAAGAGAACCGTTAATTTCTTGAATGACAGGCACTCAGAGGTCTATAAGTGAAGCACTTAGATGTGAATATGAAAATTCGGCTAATCCGGATGTTCGATGAAATGCCGCTCCATCCGGTCTTCAGAATTGGTGTGTTGCTCTCCCGGTACTCTAAACTTTTTATTGAGAACGTAAGCCTTAAAAATATTAACTCCAATTATTAAAATAAATGATGCAATCTGACCACAGCGAATAAATTGTGACGGGCATTCTGATATTTCTTGATAGTTGTTTTGGTGATAATCATAAAAGAAAATGTTCTACGTTCTCCCGGGGTTTTTAAGTATTGAATAATTCATTATCATATGGTTCATAGATGCCTTAAGAACGGGATTTGTTGTAAGTTATTTTTGATAAATTTGACAGAAGAGGAATACAAATCAGGTAAATATAAAACACAATTCGAAATGTTTGTACCGGTTAAGGACTTTAAGGAAGCTGAAATATGCGGTGCAAATATTATTGAACAAAAAAAGGACGGAAGTTGCTATTATCTTAAAGGCACCAAATGCTCTATTCATAATTCAAGACCTATGACTTGCAGGGAATTCTTTTGTGACTCAAAAAATAAGAAATTCAAGACAATGATAGCTGAGATAAAAAAACTGAAAAGAGTGCAGTAGAACTATACAATCTGCTCGCAACGGACAGGTTGTGACGGGAATTCTGAAGCCTCTTGTTAGCGGTTTACACTCGTGGACAATCTGATTCTGACGAACAAATTGCAGCATTAAAATATGGGCTCTTAACTTTATGTTCAACTCCCTCCCGGGGCTTTAAGTCTGGGACTATGATTATTGTTCATTAATAATGCATAAGTTTATATATTAGTAATGCACAATATTAAGCATGGTATTAAAAGAAACATTAAAAAATGTGGCTAAACTTCAGCGAAAGGAATTTAAATCTGTTGAGTTGGGAATTCCAAGGGATATCCTTAAAACTATAGATTTGAATATACCGCATGCAATAATACTTTCTGGTGTGAGAAGATGTGGAAAAAGCACACTACTAAAACAACTCATCAATAAAATTAACAAATATTATTACTTCAATTTTGAAGACCAGAGAGCACTCGGTTTTGTTGTTAGGGATTTTGAAAATTTGGATTCAGTGTTTAACGATGAGTTTGGAAAATCCAAAACATATTTCTTTGATGAAATACAGAACGTTGATGAGTGGGAACGATTTGTACGAAGCAGGCAGGATTCAGGGAAGAAATTTATAATAACAGGGTCTAATGCATCTCTTTTAAGTAAAGAATTGGGCACAAGGCTAACTGGAAGACATATAAACTATGAATTGTTCCCGTTTTCATATTCTGAAATGCTTCAGTTGGAATCAAAAAAATCCTCTTTGGATTCATTTGGGTATTATATGAAAAATGGAGGATTCCCGGAGTTTTTGAAATATAAAAAGATTGAAATGCTGCAGGAATTGTTTAATGATATAATAGTAAGGGACATAATAACAAGATATGGTCTAAGAGAAACAAAAATAATAAAGGAAATGGCCATATATCTCCTAACAAATGTTGGAAAGGAATTTTCCTATACAAATCTTGCAAAATATTTCAATCTCGGTTCAACGAACACTGCAATATCATACGTTTCTTATTTTGAGGACAGTTACCTGCTTTTCACAATACCAATGTTTGATTACTCCTTTAGGAAACAATTGGTTAATCCAAAGAAAGCATATTCCATTGATGTCGGTTTATCAAGAGCCAATTCCGCTTCTTTTTCAGATGACAAGGGCAGAATTTTTGAAAACATCATTTTTCTAGAACTGAGAAGAAGGTATAAGGAAATATTTTATTTCAAGGGCAAGAAAGAATGTGATTTTTTAGTTAAGGAAAAAGGGAAGCTAAAAGAAGCTATACAAGTTTGTTATGAACTTACAGAAGAGAATAAAGAAAGAGAACTCTCCGGATTACAGGAAGCTATGGAAAAACTAAAAATAAACAAAGGAACAATTATTACATTAAATCAGGATGACAGATTGGGTGATATAGCTGTTAAACCAGCCTGGAAATGGCTTCTAATGAATTAAATTGAGAACAGAAGACACACGACAAGCAGGGATTTCATCCCAGGAATTCTATCCCTCCCGGGGCTTCTAGTCTGGGACTGCGGTCCCCGACAGTTTTCAGTCATGGGTTTATTGAATGTGCTTAAGTATGCATTGTGGATAGAAAATATCTTCTATTGATAATAGAAACATTTAAATATACGTCTCTCTAAATATTATTATGATAACAAAAGAGACGCTTAAGGAAGTAATAGTTTCACAGAGAGAGTTCCTGGACAAGATGGATCAGGGAACTCCAAGAGAAAAGAAGATAAAGATATTGGATTCTTTTGCCACTATAATCACCGGAATAAGAAGATGCGGAAAGAGTACTTTACTCAATCAGCTGCTGAAAAAACAGAAAAAAGGATACTATCTTAACCTTGAGGATCCCCGTCTGGAAGATTTTGAACTCCAGGATTTTAACAAAATAGATGAAATAATGAAGGAGCTTCATGGAGACAAAGGAGTTTATTTTTTTGATGAAATACAAAATGTTGACAAATGGGAGAAATTCATAAGGTACCTCATTGATAAAAAGGAAAGAATCGTAATAACTGGTTCGAATGCCTCTCTTCTAAGCCGGGAACTTGGAACAAAACTTACAGGAAGGCATTTACAGGAGGAAATGTTTCCTTTCTCTTTCAGAGAATTTCTTGATATGAGAAAAGAACCCCCATCCCTAAAATCTTTTGATAAGTATTTCTATACAGGAGGCTTCCCAGAATATATTAAGAAGCAGAATCCCCCAATACTTCACGAACTGCTTTCAGATGTTGTGATGAAGGATATTGCTGTAAGGTTTGGAATAAAGAACACAAGCATGCTGAACAAGGTTGCAATCCATCTAATTAGCAACGCAGGAAAGGAATTCTCCTTCAATTCCATAAAGAAGATGTTCGAAATAAAGTCAGTCCAGAGCGTCATAGATTATGTATCTTATTTTGAGGATGCCTATATGATATTTACCGTGCCTCGTTTTAGCTATTCATACAAACAGCAGATTGTGAATCCAAAAAAGGTTTATTCTATTGATAATGGCTTTTCTCATAACAATTCAACTTCATTCTCAAAGGATAAAGGAAGAATGCTTGAGAATGTCGTTTTTCTGGGATTAAGAAGGAAATTCAAGGATATTTTCTATTTCCAAAAGAAATATGAATGTGATTTTGTCATCAAAGAGGGGAATAAAATAACACGCGCAATTCAGGTTTGTTTTGATTTCAATGAGGAAAACAAAGACAGGGAAATGAAAGGCATTCTTGACGCTCTGAAAGAGTTTAAATTAAATGAAGGGCTTATTCTAACCTACAATCAGGAAGACGAATTCTTGGCGGATGGCAAAAAAATAACTGTAAAGCCCGCTTGGAAGTGGCTTCTAACAAAATGAATCGAGGACAGAAGACCGAAAACAAACAGGGATTTCATCCCAGGAATTCCATCCCTCCCGGGGCTTTACCAATTTCTAGATGTCGCTTGTTATCGATTAATTTCTTAAAATAAAATCTCCATTAGGGAACTGCACTTCAATTGCAGGTTAGCCGGAAAGTTGATGCTGGAATTTCTGGAAGATTAAATAACGGCCTATATAATTAATTAATAGGATTACGATGTCTGAAAGAAAACTTAATATTTTCAATAAATACCTTACTATTTGGGTAGTTTTGTCTATTAGTATAGGAACTTTAATTGGATATTTTTTTCCAACTTTTGCAGACACAATTGGAAAATTTGAGATATCAAATATATCCATTCCAATTACATTAGTGTTATTATTTATGATGTATCCTATTATGTTAAAAATAAACATAAAGGATATAATTAAAGTAAAAAAAGACAAAAAACCATTGGGTTTGACCCTTTTAATTAACTGGGGAATTAAGCCATTCAGTACAGCTCTCATAGCATGGTTTTTTATAAGATTTGTATTTTCATCTTTCATCCCTCTGGGTCTTCAATCAGAATACATCGCTGGAATGATCCTATTGGGAATTGCACCATGTACAGCTATGGTTCTTGTTTGGACTCATCTTGCTGGTGGAAATGTAAATTACGCCCTTGTACAAGTTTCCGTGAATGATATTATCATTCTGATACTTTTTGCTCCTTTAGGTAAATTATTACTTGGCATCACGACAAATTTCCCTGTACCATTTTATACTATCTTATTTTCTGTTCTATTTTATGTTGGTATACCATTAATACTTGCTGGTTTGACTAGATACTTTTTGATTAAGAAATATGGGAAAGATTGGTTTCATGATATTTTTATTAATAAAGTTCAATGGATAAGCCCATTTGGATTATTATTAACTTTGGTTTTACTTTTTATTTTCCAGGGGGATAAAATAATATCATATCCAATACACATTATTCTCATTGCCATACCTCTTATAATACAAACATATTTTGTCTTTGCTGTTGGATATTTTGGAGCAAAAAAATTAAAAATTCCATATAATGAAGCTGCGCCATCAACGTTTATTGGTGCTAGTGATTTCTTTGAACTCGCTGTAGGGGTCGCTATAATATTATTTGGACTCAATTCTGGAGCTGCTTTAGCTACAGTTGTTGGGGTTCTTGTAGAAGTTCCTTTGATGTTGTCTCTCGTAAAGATAATGAAAATGAAAAAATCGCGTTTTAAATTCTAAAATTATTGATTTTTAACTCCTAAGATCAATAATACATAGAATTCTCCTATAAGTGGTAATTCAGTTGCCAGGCACTCCCGAGGCTTAGAATTTAATTCTAATAATGAACATTTACTCAAATTTTGACAAGAATTGTTCTCCTGTTCTTACAATATAATCTTTAGCATTTTCAGCGCCTTTAGACGTTATGTGAATAAGGTACAGGCCTTTGGCAACCCAAAGATGATAGTAGTAGACTCCTGGTTCATTAAACTGGCCCCCATAATCATTTTCATTGTTCACACGAAATCTACTCTGATCCCCAAAATCATTCTCGCTTATAAGTCCTTGGACACTGTACAAGTGCGAGGATTCATATTGGTATGTGTTATTTAGGGCTTCATAATTTGCAAATTTCTTCAATTCAATTATTACTTGGGTATCATTCAAGCTAGGAATTAGGTAGGCACAGATGCTATATTGCCCCAGTGATGAATCTGCAATATTTGTATAACTTTCCTCTGTTCGACAATTGGTTCCAGTGCTCAATCCAAGCTGCTGAAGGTCTTGTTCATTAAGGTCGCTCGTCATTCCAAGCTGCTGAAGATCTTGTTCACTGAGAATCAGATCCTGGGTTCCTGGTACTATATTGATTGTATTTGATTGTGTGCATCCAGAAATAATTATAATAATCGCCAAAAGGCCAAGTATCATAAAATTCTTTCTCATGAATTATAATAAGATTCAATCTATATAATAATTAGAGGAGCTTTGAACTATTTGTCCTAATCCCTCTCGGAGCTCTCTGTTTCTATTGTAATGCTGGATTTTTCTTATGAGCATATTGCCACTTCTGAACCTGATAAAGTAGTTAGAATAATTAAAAGCATGATTCCAAATATTAATAGGTGATTTTCTGACAGAATTTATATTCATGCTAGCTCCCATAGAGGATATGACAAGCAATGCTTTTAGGACTCTATGTCACAGATACGGTGCTGACCTGACGTTCACTGAGATGGCTAAGGTGGGAGCGCTCGTGAAGAATAACAAAAGCACATGGTCCAGACTAGAGTGTAAAGATGAAACCCCTACAGTCATACAACTTCTTGGTAGTAGAGAACAGTATTTCAGGGAATTTCTTGACATGTTCGAGCCGTCCAATGATTTTCGCGGCTTCAATATCAATCTAGGATGCCCGAGCCCGGATGTCATAAAATTCGGACAGGGATGCGCCATGATTAGGAAGATAAGCAAGACGAGAAGGATAATAAACATATTCAAAGATTATGGTTTTGACGTTTCCATAAAGATGAGATTGGGAATGAATGAGAAGGACAAAGAACATAAGATTTATCTTAAGATAATAGAGTCTGTTGATGCAGATTTCTTTGTGATTCATGCAAGGCATGGAGCTCAGACCTATGCCAATCCTGCAGATTTCGAGGTTTACGAAGAATGTACTAATACCGGAAAGATCATCATCGCAAACGGCGACATCAAAACCATGGAGCAGATGAAATACCTTAAAGATATTGGAATAAAAGGGGTCATGATCGGGAGGGTGGCAGTTCTTGATCCGGCCATATTCAATAGACTGAAGGGCTTGCCAAGTCCACAACCAGAGAAAATCAAGGAAGAGTACCTCATACTATCGGAAAAATTCCAGGAGCCATTGAAATATAAAAATAATATATCAAGACGCATCGGAATGTCCGACATGCCATTATTTGACAACAAATGAAGTTTAACGTGAAATGTAATTTGTCACGTATTCTTTGCAAAGATTGCATGAAAGAATTGTTAGTGAATCAGATAAATATAGAATAGAAGCTGTTCCTATAGGCGTTCAGCAAGGTTTGATTGATCTTACAGAAGCAGAGTCTGGAAGTATGGTTGAATTTTCATATCCTTTTGCTTTAGCTTCATTCAGATCCCATTTTACAATAGGAAGAACTTTGGAACCAAATCCATCTGAAGATGAAATTAGAGCATTATTAGAGGATGATGTTTTTGCACTTCATGGATATACACTTTCTCCTGATGAAATTATAATGTACAATGCAGGTGTAGATGGTAGTTGTATAGAAATTGTGGAAAGATTACCACTAAAATAATTTAACTCCTAAGATCAAATATAACTAGAATTCTCCTGTAAGTGGTAATTCAGTTGCCAGAAACTTCTGGGGCTTTTCCAACTTCTATGTGTCACATGTTATCGATTTAGACCTGAGTTTGCACGAGGAAGAGATAAAATCTAGAATCAGATACTTCTTATATCCCCAAGTTAATATCTAACTACTTAAAATGGAGGTTTTATTATGAAAGTTATAAAGAGAGATGATAAACGAGAGGACTTCAACAACAATAAAGTTAGAAAGGCTATTGAAGAGGCAGCAAAAAGAACAGACGTCGACAACGACAGAACCAAAGAAATAGTAGACAAGGTTGCAAAAGATGTTGAAGAGAATTTCAAAGACAAGGATGAAGTGAAAAGCGCCGATATTCGAGAAAGAATTCTAGAAAGACTGAACAAAGAAGAGAAAAAAGTCGCTAATTCATTCAGAGATTATAAAAAATAGTAAGTCAGATTCTTAAGGGAGTATTTCTCCTTTCTTTATTTTTTACATGTAAATTGAGAGATTTTTAAGTATCAAATTCAATCATATATAGAATTCTCCTAAGTGGCAATTCAGTTTCTAGATACTCCCGGGGTTTTATTGGATTAGTTTCACTTTCAAAAAAACATTTATAAGTCTGTGCTATAAAATAAAATTATGAAACCATCAAAAAAGGAAAAAAACGTTTCAAATAGTGAATTAACAGAAGAGGAATTTGATCTTTTATTCTCTGACGATGATGAGAATAAAGATATCGATTAATCTTCTGAACAGCAGACATCGAGCACTTCTTTTATTTATTAATAGCTATATAAAACAGATCTTGAGTATACTGGGGATCCTGAAGAGTGATGAACAGTTCTCCAATTTAACAGTTAATTCTAAATTCCAGCGAAGCCTGCGATTCCACCAACTAAACCGGGTACTATTGTTATGGTGATGAAATAGAATATAATTGCTATTATTATATTGTGTAGGAAATGGACTTCATGGAAACTTGCTGATAGGAATATGATCCATATGAGTACAGGGAACAACAATCCAGCGAAAGGTATTCCTGCAATGAATGGGAGTATCAGACCCATCAAGCCAAGGAAATTAATTATATTGATTAATAATACGATGAGGAAGATTTTAGTTACCTGTACACTTCCTCCAGACCTCTTGCTTAATACAGTATATATAATAAGAAGCAAGATTCCGGCCACGACCGTGGAAAGTATCAAGTTTATACCAAGACTTAACCAGTAGTCTGTTCCTCCTGATAATGCAAAATCATTGATAGCCATCAAGTCTGGTATCCAGTCAACCATACTATATAATTGTATAGACACGTATAAAAATTTAGCTTAGAAGCTTTCTGGCCTTTTCTAAATCTTCTGGGTAAGCAATAGGTATCCATTTCTTTGCTAGAACACAATGCAGCGCCACTTTCTTGGAAAGAGCTAAAACAGCAGAAGTGAGTTCATATTCGTTTCTTTCTGTTTTTTCTATTTTTTCAAGCTCATCGAATATCTTAGTGTCAAGAACGTAAACACCCAGATTAGCTAAATCAGAAACAAACTCTTTGGGTTTTTCAACGAAATCTTTTACAATATTATTCTCGGTTACGAAGACTCCGAATCTTGTTGGATCCTCAACTTTCTGAACAAGAACTGCATAATCATAATCTAAACAAGCTTTGATATCTTCTTTGTCGTATAAATCATCTCCCATCAAAACAAGAAATCTGTCATTGACAACTGATTTAGTTTGTTGTAAAGCATGACCTGTACCTAGTTGCTCTTTTTGTTCTACGTAAACTAGTTTCATTCCCTTATAATCAGAACCGAATCTAGCTTTTATGTCATCTCCTTTATAACCAATAACTAGAACAACTTCATCAACTAAGCTTATGAGTTGATCTAAGTTGTGTTCAAGAATTGTTTTCTCTCCAATTTTTAGTAGAGGCTTAGGAGTATCTAAAGTTAGAGGTCTCATTCTCGTAGCTTTCCCTGCTGCTAATATTACTGCTTGCATATTAATCCAATCCCTTTATCATATTCTTTAAACACGATCTTACCTTCTATAAATATTATGTGGCTCATCTACTCTACTGTTACACTCTTACTCAAATTCCTTGGGTGATCACAATCCAAGTTTTTCAGATCAGCGATATAATAGGCCAAGAGTTGAAGAGGAACAGAATTAATTATAGGAGTCAATTCCTCAACTGTTTCAGGTACATATATTACATGATCACTTAATCTCTTGATTTCTTCATCGCCTTCAGTTGCTATGCATATTATTTTCCCTTTCCTCGCTTTTACTTCTTCCATGTTGTTTAAAATCTTTTCATAGCCAGCAGTTTTATTTGCTATGAAAACAACAGGCATGTTATCATCTATCAAAGCTATAGGACCATGTTTCATCTCTGCTGCAGGGTAACCTTCTGCATGTATGTAAGAAATCTCTTTTAATTTAAGTGCTCCTTCCAAAGCAGCTGGGAAGTTTAATCCACGTCCTAAGTAAAGAAAATTCTTTGCGTCTTTGAATTCTTTAGCTATTTCAAGAACACGTTCTTTCTTGTTTAAAGTTTTTTGTATTTTTTCTGGTAAAATCTTCAATTCTTTTATTAATTCTTCTGGCATTTCTAATCCAAGTTGTTGTCTCAAGTAGAGAGCAAATAGAACTAAGGCTACTACTTGACTCGTGAAAGCTTTGGTGCTTGCAACACCAATCTCAGGTCCTGCGTGTAAAAACATTCCTGTGTCTGTTTCTCTGGTTATTGTGCTTCCTACAACATTTACTATTCCCATTGTTCTAGCTCCTTTTCTCTTTGCTTCCTTTAAAGCAGCTAGAGTATCTGCTGTTTCACCTGATTGAGAAATTACAATCAGTAAAGTTTTGTCATTTATCAGAGAATTTCTGTATCTAAGTTCAGAAGCGTAATCAACTTCCACTGGAATGTTTACAAATGATTCTAAAAGATATTTACCTATTAGAGCTGCATGCCAGCTTGTACCACAAGCTGTTATTATTATTCTATCTATATTGTTTATATCTACTTCTGTGCTTAGTTTTATCTTATCTTTTAGCCTTCCTCTAAGAGTATTTTCTATTGATTTTGGTTGTTCGAATATTTCTTTTAGCATGAAATGTTTGAAACCTGATTTTTCTATTTGTTCTAAATCCCAGGTAATCTTGTCTATATTCTTCTTGACTTCTTTGTTGTCCAAAGTTTTTGTGTAACATCCATCCTTGGTTAACACAGCTATTTCTTTGTCTTCCATGTAAATTACGTCTCTTGTATATTCCACAATAGCTGCTGCATCAGATGCTACAAACATTTCTCCGTCACCAACACCGAGTACAAGAGGACTTCCTTTTCTAGCTGCAATTATTTTCTCTTCATTCTTGTGTATTGCAACAAGACCGTAAGCACCTTTTATTGATGTTAATGTTTTTCTAACAGCGTCTTCTAAATCCCCTTCATAAAATTTTTCTATCATATGTGCTATGATTTCAGAATCAGTGTCTGACTCTATTTTATGGCCTTCTTGAATCAGTAATGATTTCAATGAGGAATAATTTTCTATTATTCCATTATGTACTATTGCTATATCTCCATTACAATCTGTGTGTGGATGAGCATTTAGTTTGCTTGGTTCTCCATGCGTGCTCCATCTTGTGTGGAATATGCCTATATGACCAGGAAGTTCTGAGAACTTAATATCATTTTCTATATCGTCAATTCTTCCAACATCTTTCTTAACAGAAATAACACCGTTGTTGATAACAGCTGCACCAGCTGAATCATAACCTCTATATTCCAGTCTTTTCAGTCCAATTAGTCCTATCTTTGCTGAATCTCTATGACCAATATAACCAATAATCCCGCACATTAATACACAATTCGAACCTAAGCTTAAATTCTTAATCCAGATTATTTCCCAATTATTGGCTACTTATTACTCATTTTGACCAAAATGAACTAAAATTGTCCCCATGAACAAAAACGTATTAGAAGTGTTTATTCATATTAAAAAGATCTAATAGAGCTTCTGGAACAATTAATAGGCTTATTATGTATTATTTAACACTTAAATTGGGTATAAATGGGGTAAAATGTGGGTTTTGAAACTGTTTCAGCCTCTTTATATATACCCGTTTAACGCAATTAGTATTAACATTCATGATTTTACGCACGGTTTGCGCTGTTCACACGGGGTACAATGGGCGTAGATGAATGAATTACAAATTTAACTAGGAGGAAAGAATATGCAGATTAAAAGATTTTTGGCAGGAAGCCTAGCTGCTGTCATGGTAGGAGCTGCACTAACGGTCGGTGGACTAGCTACTTTAGGAGACTATGTAGCAACATCTGACGGTACATTGACATCACCTATGATTGTCGTAGGAGATAGTGTACCAGGATCCGACGTG
>JBDRSV010000009.1:0-7007 GCA_043824495.1 Candidatus Aenigmatarchaeota archaeon
TCTTGTCCTTATGATCAGTCTTATCCCCTGGGGGAATGGCCTGCTTCTCCTGTTTGTGAACCGTTTCCATGTGAAAATGGACAACAAATAGGAGATGTTAATGGAGATGGAACAATAACAGAAGAAGACGCTGAATCTGTAGAACAAATTCTGGCTGAATTAATTGAAGGCCCTTCTGATATTTGCTGTTCTGATGTGAATAAAGATGGTACCTTGAATGTGGGAGATGTGATAAAAATTCAAAGAATTGTCGCTGAATTAGAGGAAAGTCCTGGCACATGTCCTTTGGTCAAACCTAAACCAGAATGTGACAAATTGGACAGACTAAGAGGAACTTGTATAGATGATGAATCTCCTCCTGCTTTGAAATAATTTCTAGAAATAGGTTAAAAGCCCCGATACAAAAACACTGTAATCGATAGACTGCGAGTAATTAAGCCTCGAGAGTGCCTGGCAACTGAATTACCACTTATAGGAGAATTCTGTATCAATTCTTGTAAATATTTTTTCTGTGACCAATTTTTAGAACTAATATCAGAAGTTTATCTTTTTCTATATCAAGGATAATCCGATAACCCCCAACACGAAGCCTATACCCAGGAAATCCCACAAGTTTTTTGATAAATTTTTCAGGACGGATTTTTATTCTATCGAGAACTGCAACGATATGTTTCTGAATAGATTTATCTAATTTATCAAACTGTTTCTTTGCATGCAAAGAAAAAAGAATCTGATACATTAGTTCTTCATCTCCTTCTTAATTTGCTCCATCGTATAGAATTTTCCTTCCTTTATTTCTTTCCTTGCAAGTTCTATTTCCTTCTTTGTTTCTTCGTTTAGTTCCATTATATCTTCTATCAAATCCCAAATAACCTCTTCATAGCTTTCGCTATTAGAGAATTTACGTTCTATTAGAACTTTCTGAAGTTGTTCTGATACCTGAATTGTTGTTACCATAGTAAACTATAGTAGGTTATAGTTTATAAAGCCTTCTATAAAGCATAAATGGAAATTGAAGTGCAAAGTCCTATGGGAACTACGATTTTTAGAACTAAATCAATATCATGCGACACGTAAAAGCAAAAAGAGCCTCGGGAGGGATTAGGACAAACAGTTCAAATCCCTGCCTATGATTATAATATGTTGCTGTACAATATAATATTATGGGTTTAACTCCTGTATCATATTCAATTATTTTTGCCTGTGTAGCTATAGTAGCAGTATTTGCTGTTTCTTCTGTATACGATAACCCAGCGGGTCTATTTAGAGGTGTGGGAATCGTCCAACCAATACAACCGTCAACATCTCCAGAGCATGTGGAACCAGTTTGTGTGCCTTCCGAAGAGATTTGTGACGGAGAAGATAATGATTGTGATGAACTGATAGATGAAGACGAGGTCTGTGATTCTCAAGGACCAGAGTTTAATGGGTACATAGTTCAATTGAAAGAAGATCCTGTTTCTGTTTACTATCTGGAACAAAAAAATACCTTAACTAAAACTACTCTAAAAACGAGTGTTAATAATTATAGAGCAAATCTCATTCAAAAACAAAATGAGATTAAAAATACCATTCCAAAATCAAATATAAAATCAAGCTATCAAAATGTGTTTAATGGTTTTGAGGTTCTAGATATAACTGAAGAAGAAGCAAAATATCTGGAATCTTTACCTGAAGTTAAGAAAGTGTACAAAAATTATAAAGTTTATACGTATTTAATGGATTCTGTTCCTTTGATCAATGCGGATGATGTTTGGAGTTTGCAAGTTAATGGGACTAATTTGACAGGAGAAGATATAACTATAGGTGTTATTGATACGGGAGTCGATTATACACATGAAGATCTTGGTGATTGTACGACCGAGCAGTTTCTTATTGGAGATTGTGGTAAGGTTGTAGGGGGATGGGATTTTGGAGATAATGATCCAGATCCCATTGATTTCCAAGGACATGGTACTCATGTTGCCGCAATTGCTGCTGGAAATGGTATTTTAGACGGCAGTGCCCCGGGCGCTGATATTTATGCCCTTAAGGTTTTTCACAGAACATCTGATTCTAAAGAAGCCTTTTACAGTGCGGCCATATCTGCGATTGATTGGGCTACTGATCCAAATCAAGATGGGGATTTTTATGATCATCTTGATATTCTTAGCATGAGTGTAGGAGCATTATGTTTTAATGGTTATGATGAATCTTGTGGACCAGATGACCCTTTAAGCCAGGCTATAGACCAGGCAGTGAATATTGGTCTGGTGGTTGTTGCGATTGCAGGGAATGATGGGGATTGGCCAAACGCTATAGTAAGCACAGGGTCTGCAAGAAGGGCAATAACTGTTGGTGCGACTTATAAGAAAGATTATAATGATTTTGTATTTAATTGTGAACCCGGAACTTCTGGTCTTTGCGGTCCTTGTAATGAAAGTGGACAAGCCTTCTGTAATTATGGAGGTGACTCTAACCCTTCCCAGGATCAAATTACAATTTTTAGCTCAAGAGGACCAGTTATCTATAACGAAGAAATCATTTCTAAACCAGACGTTGTTGCACCAGGAGCTTATATCTGTGCTGCAAGATATGATTCTATATTTCCAGAAGGCGAACATCCTTATTATCACCCATGTTTAGATGAAAGCCACATACAAATTTCAGGGACATCCATGGCTACCCCAATAGTTTCAGGGATTGTTGCTCTAATAAAACAAGCCCATCCCGATTGGAGTCCGTATCAGATAAAACAATCTTTGAAATATACTGCTATTGATTTAGGATATGATGAATATTCTCAGGGTCGGGGAAGAGTTGATGCTTTGGCAGCTATTAGTTATGATCCTTTTGTTTGCGGAGACGTCAATGCAGACAGAGAGCCCAATGCCTTAGATCTCGGTTATTTAATTGATTATCTTTTTGTAGGAGGAATTGAACCAGTTCCAATAGAATCTGGAGATATTAATGGAGATGGACAGATTGACGCTTTAGATTTAGCATGGCTTATAGACATTTTATTTGCAGGAGCAGAGAATCCGAATGGGTGTGGGAATGTTGATATGAGTGGAGCTCCTACTCCAAATCCAACTGAAGAAGAAAAACAACAAGCCCAGCAAATCCTAGATGACGCTGGGATCAATATTCAGATTTAGGTTTAAAGCCCCGATACAAAAACACTGAAATCGATATACTGCGGGCAAATAGAGCCTCGGGAGGGACTTGAACCCCCAACCTTCTGATATCTTGCGGTCATTCGCCACAAGGCGTCGCAATATCAGCTACAAGTCAGATGCTCTACCATTGAGCCACCGAGGCATATTTCATTATTATTGCTGCTTTCTTTTAAATAGCTATTTTAGCTTTCTTAGCTAAATATTAGTTATGGTAATAGGAGAAATCATATCTGGAATGCTTGCGCTGGATCCCCTCATACTGGTTGTAGTATTATTTGGTATAATAGTCATATCTTTCAAGGTCCTATCTTACCTCATCAGAGTTTTTGTGACAGGAGCTGTTTTTGCTCTATTTCCTATAGTTGCCAATTTCGCTGGTTTAGGAGTTCCTCTCACATTTGAGTCCGTATTATGGTCTGCAATATTCGGCATAGTAGCTTACATGCTCTTCACATCAGTGAAATTCGGATTAAGTATAACAAAGAAGATATTCTCTCCATTTGGTAGAATGTTCAAATCTAAACCAAAACAACAAGTTATCATAAAAGAACGCGACGAGAAAGAAGAGAAGAAGTAATTTACACACTTAGAATGCCTCTTATTATGTTCTCGTCTCTCTCCATTTTTACCCATACATACATACTAACTTTGTCTCGTGCGAACTCAACTGATTCTGCTGATTCCTCATCAAACTGTATTGTTAGATTGTATGTTGATGAAACACCTGAAACAGTAGTAGAATTTGTTTGATTATGATCAACTGTTAGATTATTAGTTGTTCCTGAGAGATTTAGGAAAACACTTGTATTATACTTCAAGAAACTACCAACAGTTAGATTAACATCAGTTGTACTTGAATTACGAGCAATTACCCAGAGTGTAGTATAATTCACCAATCTCTCTGTCATTAATCTATCAATAAAGCGAGTAAAATTAAACATGTAATCTACTGAAGGTTCTATATCATTTGTTGTATTCAATGCATTGTTTAGAGCTATAGGAAATTCTCTTTCCACATTATCAAATAAGTATACAATATCTTCTGTTCTTTCTACTGCAATGAAGTTTGATTTAGGCAAACCTGCAAAGAATAGAGAAACTAATAAGATTGCACCCAATACAAAAAACTGAGCTTTTCTTTTTTTCATATTAATCATGAATATAGATATAGCCTTACTTCATACGGGTTATAGTAGCCGTCTCCGGATATGATATATGTAGAGACAAACGCATTCGTCGCATTGGGCGCGTCTCCAATACACGCACCTAAATGATCACATATTTCAACTGTGTGATTATATACAAAATAACTAATTGATGAGTTGATCGCAGTAAAATCCTTGTTTACAGTGTAGTTTCTTAGAACTCCCCTATCATCCAATCCTTTCAAAAGACTATAACCAGTTAGACTAACATCTGGTTGAGAAGTAATATCAAAAACATTGGATTTGATCGCTATGAGAAACGTTATTATTATCAATACTGAAAGTACAGCTTCTATCAAATACCAAACACCTTTCATAATGTAATATTGTATTGTTTTGTAATAAATTTAAGCCGCGACCGAGAATAGTATAATAGATGTAATATGGACTTCAAGTCTGTTTTTTCTCACGTTGGGATGATACTGGAGATGTTTGCTATAATGTCACTCATTCCTATATTCATCTCTTTCATTTTCGGAGAAAACATGTACACACCCTTCTTTTTAACAGCTGTCCTATCCTTTGCTATTGGTAGCTTGTTAGATAAGAAGTTTCCTAAGAATGATTTAGATTTAGGTTCTTCTATGGCTGTTGCTAGCATAAGCTTTGTTTTATTATCTTTATTTGGAGCAATACCGTTTTTACCATACGCTAGTCCTGTAGACGCTGTATTTGAATCAGTTTCTGGATTCACTACAACAGGATTATCAGTATTAAACGTGGAATTGATTCCCAACACTTTACTCTTCTGGAGATCTTTCACTCAATGGATTGGCGGCATAGGAATACTGCTCATATTCCTTTTGCTAGTCGGATCTCCTGGCATATCTTCTAACTATTTGTACAAGGCTGAAGCTAGAGAAGAGAAAATAGAAGCTAGTATACAACACACCGTTAAGAAGATCTTCAAGATATACGGAATGTATACTATAGTAGGTATAATACTACTAAGTTTAGTTGGAATGCCTATATTTGATGCTATACTAGTATCGTTCTCCTCTATATCGACTGGTGGATTCACTGCTAAAGCTGGAGGTATAGGCGCGTATAATATACCAATGGCAGAATTTGTAATAGTCTTACTCATGATTGTAGGTGCCACATCATTCTTTATTCATGACAAATTACTCAAAAAACAACTGTTTACATACGTAAGGAATGCCGAAACTAAGTTATTCTGGGGTTTAATAGCTGTGTTTGCTTCACTTCTAACAATTTCATTCCTAGACACAGGACAAGGATTTAGACATGGGATATTCCTTGCATTTTCTGCTCTAACTACAACAGGCTTTACTACAACAAGTCAGATACCGCCAATCTCCATGCTACTGCTAATAATACTGATGGTTATAGGAGGTTATGCAGGATCAACTGCAGGAGGCATCAAGTTAATTAGATTTGGTATAATAGGTAAATCAATTCCTTGGTTAGCAAGAAAAATTTCTTATCCACCAGAGGCTGTTATTCATTTCAAAATAAAGGAGAAGACAATAAAAGAATCTGAACTCACAATAATTTCTCTTTTCATATCAATTTACATTATCATCTTACTCATAGGAACTGTTGTAATTACATTCCTTGGGTACAGTCCTTTAGACGCATTTTTCCATGTAACATCAGCACAAGGTAGCGTCGGACTATCCACAATACCGCTAGCGGATATGCATTTTGTAGGAAAGATAATGCTCATGATAAACATGTTACTCGGTAGGTTAGAGATATTCCCATTCATAATCTTATTGTATGCATTTTACAGGAAGAAAATAAGAAGAAGTTCTTTCTAAACTAATAAATCCATTTTTCAATCAATGTAACATGAAACCCTTAGATGTTTACAATATTCTTCTAAAAGAATATGGACACCAAGGATGGTGGCCTGTTAAAGACAAAGACGGAAAAATAAAATATTCTAGAAAAATCCAACTAACGAAAGAAGAAAGATTAGAAATAATTATAGGAGCTATTCTCGTACAAAACACTTCTTGGAAAAATGTTGAGAAAGCTTTGTACAATTTGCATGAAAAGAAATTGATAAATCTCCAGAAGTTGAAAAAAATAAATAAAAAAGAATTAGCTGAAACAATTCGCTCTTCTGGTTATTACAATCAAAAAGCTGAGAAGCTAAAAGCAATGGTAAATTTCTTGGAAGAAAACAATTTAGAAAAGTTAGATGTGGAAGAAATGAGAAATAAACTTCTCAATTTGAAAGGTGTAGGTCCAGAAACTGCTGACTCAATAATTTTGTATGCTTATCACAAACCAAGTTTTGTTGTTGATCTATACACGAAAAGATTATTTTCGCGTTTAGGTTTAATAGAACAAGAGAACTCGTATGATGTTGTAAAACAATTCTTTCAAAATCAACTAGAAGAGGATGCGAATCTTTTTAGAGAATATCACGCATTGGTTGTAGAGCACTCAAAACAGTTCTGCAAGAAGAATCCTATTTGTGAGAACTGTCCGCTTGAAAATAAGTGTGAAAAGAATATTTAGCTATTTAACCAAATATAAACTATGCGTAAAGGTATGTCTCTACCCTTGAGAATAATCGTTGTTCTCATAGTACTTCTTATAGCAGCCTTTATCGTATTAATGACATTCTATGGTGGAATAGAAAATATACAAACAGAAATAACAAAATTCT
>JBDRSV010000010.1:0-105994 GCA_043824495.1 Candidatus Aenigmatarchaeota archaeon
GCTCGAAGTTGGTGTCACTCCAGTTTTTGTTTTTGATGGAAAAGCTCCTGACTTCAAAGCTTCTGTACAAGAAGAAAGAGCAAAAATACGTAAGGAAGCAGAAGTTAAGTGGAGAAAAGCTGTGGAAGACGGAGACTTGGAAAAAGTAAGAATGTATTCGCAGGGATCATCTAAACTCACATCATCTATGATAGATGAAGCTAAAGAGCTTCTAGGGTTAATGGGAATTAGTTGGATACAAGCTCCAAGCGAGGGAGAAGCACAAGCTTCATATTTCGCTAAACAAGGAAAGGTTTGGGCAGCAGGTTCTCAGGACTGGGATTCTTTACTATTTGCAACACCGAGGTTGATTAGAAATCTATCTATAAGCGGAAGAAAAAAAGTTCCAATGAAGGAGAGATATATCACAGTAAACCCTGAGATAATAGATCTTGAAGAAGTATTATCGCACTTGGGTATAACACAAGACCAATTGATTATTCTAGGCATGCTTGTAGGAACAGATTATAATCCAGGCGGAATAAAAGGCGTAGGGCCTAAAGGGGCTCTAAAGCTTGTTAGAGAGGAAAAAACACTGGAAAATGTTTTGAAGAAAGTGAAGTGGGAAGCTGAATCTTCTCCTGAAAAGGTTTTTGATTTCTTCAAAAATCCACCAGTAGAGGACCTGGAAATAAAAAAAGAAAAATATAACTATGAAGCTTTAAAAGAAATGCTTATGGATCATGATTTCTCAGAAGAGAGAATAGAAAACACACTGAAAAAGTTAGATGAGAAAAAGAAGAAGGGTCAATCAAATCTAGGTAAATTTTTTGGAACTTAATTCTATTGTAATTTATAAAATCTCAGACTATTCATAAATCATGGGTAGTTATATTGAACTCAATGATACATTACAAATAACAACAGAGCAAGGATTTCCTGTAGAATTGGATTTGAGGAAGCATAAGGAAGTTCCGTTTACAGTGGATGATTTCGAAAATAAAGTGTTCGAATTCCAGAAAAAACCCGGAGCAAGAGTGTATCACATTCCACCAAATCGAAATTTCTTGGTTCATAATACAGAAGGAAAATGGTTGTACTGGGGAAAAATATTAATCATAGAGCAAACTATACAGAGAGAAGAAGGAAGACAAACAACATCTGGAAAATTTAAAATTATTGAAATATTCGATCCTAAATATCAAGAACATACAAAACACAATTCTCCTGAGGATCTAAGTTATTTCTAATGAAAAATTAAGCAGAGTGGGGGAATTGAACCCCCGTGCGCCGGAATCTAACAATCATAAGGCTTGAAACAAGCCCTCTTAATTCCTGCAGCCGACTACCTAGCCACTCGGTCAACTCTGCATGGTATAGGAATTGTATTATGTGTTTTAAAAAGTAATTCTTAGATTAAACTACCCATGTAAGAGCTATTATAATAGTATAGATTATTATACCAAATATAAAAAAGAATGGATTTCCTTCTCTTTCCTTTGGTAAGGATTCTACCACTATTATATACAATAAAGTTCCAACAACAAAACCAAATAAAATGTTGTACATGAATGCATTGATCTCTAAATAAATTCCAATCAATACACCGATAAGCGTGGATATTGAAAGAAGGAATCTAATTTTTCTCTTTTCTGTTATGATTTCATGAATTTCCTTAAGAGAAATACTACTTATTGCTGTGAATAAGAAAATTGGAATGAATAGAAGAACACCGCTAACCAAATCGAATCTAGTCAGAGTTACAAGAATTATACCTATTATTATGTGATATGCGAAAAACATTATTGAATGAGCTCTTCTCAAGTCTTTCTTAAGTCTAGGACCCGATTCATGTTGATATATGTATTTTTCAAGTGTGTGGAATAGAGCAAAACCGATCAATAGAGACATGACGGCAACTCTTGTCATAAATAAATTCTCTTGATATACTTGTGGAAGTAGATGGAGAATCAGATAAGTGATGAAAATACCACCTGTGAAAGAAATGGTCTTCATTCTGTGATCTCCGTGCTTGATGTGTATTTTAGAACTGAAGTAATGCGCAAAGGCGATTATCAATCCAAAGACAATTTCTATCATTGTATAATATTTATATTCTGGGATTATATGTATATCTATGGCGTTGAAGGATCTTGTCAAGAAAAAAAGAGAAACCGACTTCTATTTCTTCTCAGGAAAAGGAGGAGTTGGCAAGACATCTGCATCAGCAGCAACAGCTTTATGGTTATCACAAAAGCAGAAGAAAAAAGTCTTGGTTATATCAGTGGATCCTGCACATTCTCTTTCAGACTCAGTTGAAATGAAGATTGGTCATGAAGTAAAAAAATTAAAAAATAATCTATATGGTTTAGAGATAGATCCTAAAAAAGCAGTTGCAGAATACAAAGAGAGATTCTCTCCGCAATTAGAAAAGATTGAATTCTTGAAAGGTGCTGGATTAGAAGACATGTTTGACATGGCAGGTATGACTCCAGGAATAGATGAAATAGCAGCTTTTGATAAATTCTTACACTACATGAACTCAGATGATTATGATGTAATAATATTTGATACGGCCCCAACAGGTCATGCTTTACGTTTCCTTTCCCTGCCAGATGTATTAGATTCTTGGATAGGTAAGATGATCAAACTGAGAATGAAATTCTCAGGAATGGTGGGTATATTCAAAAAACTAATCCCTTTCGCAGAAGATCAAGGTAATGATAGTATGGGAACAGAGCAGTTAGATGCTATGAAAGAAAGAATACAGGAAGCAAATAAACTCTTATCTGATCCTAAAAGAACACACTTCAATATAGTTATGATACCCGAAAACATGAGTATTTTTGAATCAGAAAGATTGATAGGGACATTAAAGGAGTACAACATCCCTGTTAATACAATAATTATTAATCAATTGATACCAGACAATCCTACTTGTAAATTCTGTACAGAAAAAAGAAAGATACAACAGGAGAGAGTGAAATTAATAAAAGAAAAATTCAAGGGATTGAAAATTCTAGAAATGAGTTTATTCAAAGAAGAAGTAACAGGATTTGACATGCTTGAAAAGGCAGCAGAAAAATTATACTCCTAATTCTATTTTTTTCTCAGCTCTAGTGAGAATCACTTCAGATATTATTATTCTCTTCTTTCTTTCAGAGATTCTTTCTTGTTCTTTTTCAATACTCTTTCTTACAGTATCCAAGAATCGTGTAGATCCAATTTTCAGGAAAACAACACTTCTTATTAGTTGAGGTATCAGAGAATCCGTTTTAGTTTCTAGATTCCTCAATTCTTTTATCTCGGGGGACATATACAGCGAATCTTCATCGTCATTTAAGGAAAATGAACCAGGAACCACACCAGATTTATACGGGTTCATTCTGCTGTTCTTTCTCAAATAAGTAGTCTTGTAAGGATTCTTCGTAGGATTATTGTTTATATCGCCGGGATCGTCTTCATCGTGTGTTTCATAAGTAGTTTGTGACATACTATAAACCCTTGGTTATCTACGTTAAAAGTTCCCCCTAAAAGATAAACTTAACTACGACTATGATAATTAGTAAAATCAATACAACTAGAACTCCGATTAGGGGGAAGAATACATCTATACATTCATCTACTTCTCCATCGCAGTTGTCATCTACACCATTTCCACACACTTCGGAAATCGCATCAACAGAATCGGTGCATGGACCCCAATCCCCATTATAACAAGTTCTGGTTCCAGCTTGACAGACTCCTATATTGCTTCCACAAAATTTTGTTTCGTCTCCAACACATGGTAAGAGTTCTTTCCATGCCTGAGCATCTACAGATGCAGATAGAAGTATAGAGAAAAGAAATATCATGATAATTGTAGATTTTATCTCCATGATTAACTATTTATCTCATCATTTTTATTCCTGATATTATGTTTGCTATACCTGCAACAAAAGTAAGTAGAATTATTATGAATACAAGGAGTTGTGACATTTCATATGTAATAATAGTTGATGCATAATCAGTTGCAATTTTAGAACTGAATATTGAAATATCAACTAAAAATATGAAAACAGCGATTAATAACAACAAGAATCCTGTGAGTAAATTACCTATTCCATGAAGAGCTCCACCACCAGAACTCTTTGATTTCTTTTTCTTATCCTTTTCTGGTTGTTCTTCTTGTGATAAACTATTCAAAGCTTCTCTAACGATTTCATCGATCTCATCTACATGCCAACCTCTTTCTACTAAAGCGTCTTTTATCTGTGCTTCAGAAAATCCGCCCCGTAATTGAGATCTTGCATAATCTATAATTGATTGATCTATCATATTATTTATTTGCATGGACTTGCTTATAAGTTCTAATCAAGCTTGTTTAGCTTGATCTGTTTCAATTCTTCTATATTTCTTGCCCCACATAAGAACATAGTCATTTTCAATTCTTTTATGATCTGATCTATCTTTTCTTTTACAGCATCTGATGATATGTTACCTGGTCTTAACATAGGCAAAGCAAATCCTGCTAAAGAAGCTCCTAAAGCAAGTGCTTTAGCTGCATCTACTCCTGTTCTCATCCCACCAGATGCGATAAGAGGTATTTTAACATTTTCTTCTCTACACTGTCTTAAACATTCTGCTGTTGGTATACCCCACTCAAAAAAATTCTCAGCATGCTTTCCGCCCCTATAGTATTCTACTTTTATCCAGTTGGTTCCACCAGCTCCTGCAACGTCTATTGCATCTACACCGGATTCTTCTAATTTCTTTGCCAGCTTTCCTGATATTCCATTACCCACTTCTTTTACTACGATAGGAAAATCAACTAATGAGCATACATTTTTTAGAGTGACTAAAACTCTTTCCCAGTTTGTATCGCCTTCTGGTTGTGCAGCTTCTTGTCCTGGGTTAAGATGTATTGCAAGGCCATCTGCTTTTATCATGCTTACAGCTTTCTTAATCAAATCAATTCCATACTCTTCTAGCTGTGCCCCTCCAAGATTTCCTAGCAAGAAAACATTAGGAGCTACATCTCTAACTTGATATGTGTGTTCAACTTCTGGGTGTCTTATAGCTGTTCTCTGTGATCCGACACCCATACCAATACCTTTCTCTTCTGCTGCTTTTGCGATATTCAAGTTTATTGTTTTTGATTGATCTGTTCCTCCAATCATCCCCTCTATGTATATTGGAGCTGTGAACTTCTTACCAAGAAAAGTGGTGGAGATATCTATGTCATCTAATTTCATTTCAGGTAAGGCAACATGTTCAAATTCATATTTTTCAAACCCATTTCCCTTTTCAAATTCTATAGGTTTTTCTAAACAAATCTTGATGTGGTCTGCTTTTCTGTCTTTTAATGGCATAAAATCTCAACTTTAAAATATAATTTATGTCTTATATCATCTAGTTATATGATAAGCTTAAATATCTACTATCCAATTTAATCTTATTAATCAAAGCCTGCTGCGAGGTGTTTCATGAAGAATTTTTTACTAATAATCTCAATTTTTATGTCGCTTTCTATCATTCTTACACAAGTTTATGCAATTGATTATGCTCCAATTTTAATCGAACCAGTTTCCGATTCTATAACCACACACTCAGGTAGGTACGTCGCCTATGAATTTTTTGTGACCAACAACCAAGATACCCCAGACGATCTTGCAGTTAGGATAAGTGGTGATCGTCTGGAGTGGGTCATTTCAAGTATAATTCTCATGCACCTAGAACCGGGTCAGACGAAGAAATTAGAAATCGGATTATTACCAAGACTCATAGATGATAGAGAGCATACATACATCTTAACAATGGAATCAATTAGATCTTCTGCCAAAGAGACGCAGAGATTTCATTTAGACATTCTTGAGCCATTCAAGATAACAGCATTCGATTCTGTAAAAGAGGGTAATGCAATTAAATTTGCGTTCTCATATGACACGTCAATTAATCAAGATGTTAATATTCAAATGAAAGTTGTAGATAAGATGGGGAATGAGATTGTATCATCATCATCTTCAGCTCTTCTGTCTGAAACAGGCACAATCACAAAGTATTTACAGCTTCCTGACGATGCTCTTGCGGGTGATTATGATTTTAGTGTAGATTTTCAACCAACTCAGGTTGGTGAAATGTCTTCTTCAAAAGAATCTTTTATAATTGAAGAGATTCATGATGTCCAAGAAACAGAACAAAGAATTGTGACACCTTTGTATGAAGAAGTTACGGTCACAGTCGTAAATAGAGGAAATGTGAAAGAAGAGGGATATCCAATATACCAAACAGTTAGAAGCGACTTCCTTACAGGATTCTTAACAAAACCTAGTGAGTGTGACACTTCAGGTGGTCAAACAACTTGTAAATATTTGGTAGCAGATCTTGAACCAGATGAGATAAAAACAGTTACATACAGAGTGGAATTCTGGCCTATAATCCTACAGTTTGTAGTAGTTATTGTAATAGCAATTGCCTTAGTAACATACTCTTTTACAAGAGCAACAAGCCCTACCATAAAGAAATACAACAGAAAGAAAGGGAACACAAAGCATAGTGTGGTCTTGTATGTGAAGAATCCTTATAGACAGCATCTAAAGAATGTAATGATCAGAGATTGGGTCTCTCCTCTAGCTGTTGTGAAGAACGAAGATTTCTATAATATGAAGCCTACAATAAGAAAATCAGAAGCAGGTACAGAGCTTCTGTGGAAAGTGGATAACATAAAGCCAAAGGAAGAAGTTATAATCAACTACAACATCAATACCCTTGTAGAGGGTAACATAAAGTTATCCAGAGCAACAATGAGATACTTTGACAAAATAGGCAACAAAACAGAGATTTATTCTAATCCACTGTATATTGAGTAGACCGGTTGTATTGGTTCTATAAGCTTTTAAATCCTTTCAGATAAACATTTAGATATCCGGTGGTAGCTCAATGGTAGAGCACTCGGCTGTAGTCGGTCTTTTTATGACTTAGGTCAGAAGAGAACCCAGAGACCGGGGTGTTGGGAGTTCAAATCTCTCCCACCGGATTCTTCCTTTTTAATCAAAATAGAGTGAGTATAACCTTTATAAACCCAAGTACCTTTAATACAAGAATAACACGGAGATGTTTAGTTCTTTTGTGTTTTTAAAGGAGATTAGTATGTCAGATTTCGAAAGACGCGATGGCAGAAGAGATGGTGGCCGAAGAGACGGTGGCCGAAGAGACGGTGGCGGAAGAGATGGTGGCGGATTTAGAAGAGATTCTGGACCACGAGAAGTGCACAAAACAAAGTGTTCTGAATGTGGAAAAGATTGCGAAGTTCCATTCAAGCCAGCACAAGACAGACCAGTTTACTGCAAAGAGTGTTTCATGAAGAAAAAGAGTTATTAGTTTTAATTCTATAGTTGAGAATAATAATTTATTCTCTGTTTTTTTTATTTTATTATCCTTATTAAACGTTAGACCAATATGATACATGGGATAAACCGGCACCTAGAACATTGTGTATACAGAAAGCAGCAACAAGTTGTAGTGTAATTGATTCTGTGCCTGCCGATTGGGACTATGTTTTGAAATATAAAGATAATGGTGTTATAAAAGAAGCTTCTTGCGCAGAAATTGTAGGTTGTAATAGTTGCGAATCCTGTGGATTCTAGCGCTACTCCACACCGAGCAGCTTCCTGAAGAACATTGTTCCAGGGATTGTTATTACTATGTACCACCAGAACCAGTTAAGAGATTGAGCTAAGTAAACGTATGGAAAGTCCCATCCAAGGAGAGGAACTCTGGTTGGTGTTAAAACCTCTAAATCTGCGTATTGTGCTCCAACGTAACCAACAAAAACTATGAATAAGATGAAAGAGACAATCATGGGCTTCATCATTAGTCCTGTTTGCTTTTGCGTTACTTTCAAAGCTTCCATCTGATGTTTCTGAGCTCCCTCAGCGTCTCCACTTTTTCTAGCTTTACTTGCTTTGTCTTGATGGAATTTAGCTTCAGCTTTAATCTTCTTAATTTCTGAAGGCTTTATCAAGAGTCTGTAAGCTATTGATATGACTATAGAGAGCGCAATTGAAAACAACAAAACAATTTCAAATCCTTCCATTTTATCTACCTAAATGATACTCCAATGTTTTTGATAATTCTTTTAGTGCGTACTTTATATTCCCATGCCTTACTTTTATTGTTTTTACAGTTGTACCAGTCAAAGTAGCTAAAGATACAGCCATGATTCTATTTGTTTCTTGATGTTTTAAGATGCCAGCAATTTCAGGCATGTCTTTAGGTTTAGGTTTATCAGGTGCTCTCATTTCTAAATTGATTATCACGTCAGGAGAGAATTTTTTAAAGAACTTCTCTGATATCAAAGGTATGTATCCTTGTTTAGCTCTGATTGTGAAATATCCACTGATTATCAAGTTCTGAGATTTAGCAAGTCGTGTAAATTCTGCTATTGCGTTTTTCTCAAAATTACTCTTTATATCACTAATCTGTTTTGCGTTGAAGTTATCAAAAGATGTTGCCTTTCTGATCACGTCTCTCTCTTTTGGTAAAGACTTCTTCATGATGTCGTGAAATCTTGAATATTCAAATCTAGGAAGAAGTTTTCTAGAGCCCTCTAAAACAAGATCTAGTATGGCGTCCTTTCCAGATTCTCTTGTGCCAGTAATTAAAATTTTCATTCAATTATCTTTTTGGTTTTTATCCTATTATCCTTTACCTAGAAGTTTTCTGATTGCAGGATGTACATCTTCCATCTGTTGTTGTGCAATTTCCTCATATAATTGGAAGATTATCATTGTTGAAAGAAGTATTCCTGTACCTGTTCCTAGTGCTCCAGTGAAATCTGCATAAGCTGCAAGAGCTCCAACCGCAGCTCCACCAAGAACTGCTAAAGAAGGAATGTATCTATCCAGAACTCTTTCTATTATTCTTACATCTCTTCTGTAGCCAGGTATCTGCAGACCTGTTGATTCTATTTGCTCAGCAACAGCTTTAGAGCTCATACCAGCTGTTGTGACCCAGAATATAGAGAATATTACAGATCCACATATCATGAATGCTGCATATGTGATCATTCTAAGAATGTCAGTTGGAGCTATGTATCCAAGAGATCCTAGACCCAAAAATGGCACCATTGCAAACCATACAATGCCACCTAGGATAGCAAATAATATAGTTAATTTTAGTGCACTTTTCTTTGTGAAGTAAGCTAATATTGCGCCTACCAAAGCAAACAGACCTATGAATACCATGACACCACCAAGAGCCTGGTTATTCGTAGGCGCTGACAAAAAGTAGACTAGACCACTTGTTGCTTGACCGTTCGCATCAAATGTTCCTAAGAACGTTATTCCTCTCTGCGCCAGCATATTACCCATTAATTGTACATTGGCTAACAGAGCTGCAATAAGTATAACTGGAATGTTTGAGGTGTAGAAGAACTTCAATGGCCATCTTCTTCCGAATCCTCTTACCGAACCAAATGCTAGAGGAACTTCAACCTTTATAGCATTTGCATACACAACAAGCAAGAACACTACAACTGTAGCTATGAGCGGCAGCATTGCTAAGAATGCTTGAAGTGGTTCAGTTCCAATGAAGAAGAATACTTGTGGAAGCAATCCAACAGGTGCATTGTCTATTGTAGGTAAACATAATCTTGCTCCATCGATACAGTTAGTTGCGAATGGGTTAAATGCTCTTGTTATGATACCTGAGGATACACCAGCAACAATGAACAATCCAATACCTGAACCGAATCCCCACTTTGATATGACCTCATCCATGTAAATTACAAGTATTCCACCTAGAGCTAGTTGACCAACAACTATCCATATCAGTTCGGGAGCTGATGCTGGTACTGCACCCATAAGTACGAATACAATTGCTTCTACTATAGATAAAGTAATACCTAAGAGCTTCTGAGATCCTTGGAAAAGCATTTTACCTTCTTCTGTTTTGAGATCCCATGGTATGATCTTCGAACCTACCATCAGTTGTAGTATAATGGATGCTGTAACTATAGGTCCAATACCTAAGCTCATTAAGGAACCAAACTTAGCTCCAAGAATCAATTCGAATAAACCGAAAGCTTGAATTCTAGCTGTATCCGCACCGAATACAGTTAACTGTGACATTACGAAATAGATTAGAAGAATTATTACTGTCCATTTTACTTTTTGTTTAAACGTCATTCTCTTTATAGGACTCGCTATTGACGGTAGTCTTTTTAACACGTTCAGATAAGAGTTCTCGAATCCCATAAAAATCAACTTTGTATTGTATAATTATAAGTTACTTCAATAAAAAGTCTTCCTCAAACTTCTACTGCTTTCCCCTTTGCCTTCTCTATTTTTTCTTTAGCAATTTTAGAAAATTGGTTAGCTTTGATTGTGAGTACTTGTGTTATCTGTCCAGTTCCAATAACTTTTTGATAACCAAACTTGGTTACATCGATTTCTGTATCGTTTGTAAGTCCTACTAAATCTCTCAGGCCAATTGATTTCTTAGCTGAAGAGAATCCCTTTTGTTTTAATGATCTGAATCCACGACTTCCTATATGATTAGGCTCATTTTTGAATATCCAGAATTTTTTATGTTTCAAAGATCCTGCATATCCTCTTCCGCCTCTTGATCCTGCTCCTCGATGCTTCTTTTTGCTACCATAACCATGAGTTTTTGTTCCTCTCATCTTGACGTTTTTCTTTCTTACCATACGGATCCTTCTTAAATCATTTTATTTAGTAGAATGTTTATGTTATCTCCTCTATATCCAAGAGATCCTCTTGGGTATGAAGATCTAACTGATTTGTATCCTTTTGATGGAGGAGATAATCTGAAAACCGGTTTCAAATCTTTAACATTTTTAGTTGATTTATTTTTCAGTATTTCTTTGACAACTTCTTTTGACATCTTTTCTTCTATCTTCTTATCACCAACTAATCTACCCCTTTTTGCTACCAGTTTTTCTAATGTTTTATCATCAATTTCGCCCCATGTGATGTAATCTTTAGTTTTTCTTAGCATGCCTGTCATGTTTAGTGTCTCGTTAATTACAACACAATGATTGACCCTGTTAAGTCTAAGCATACTTAAAGTATCTTTTATTTCTTGAGAAAGATGAACTTCACCTCTAATACGGATTACTGCCAGCATCACAAATCACCCTTAGTTTTATTTAATTGCTTCAAGGCTTCGAAAATTGCGTAGGCAAGATTGGTTCTAGTTCCTGTTTGTCCACGTGTTTTAACCCACACATCACTTATTCCTGATAAACCTAAAATCTTTCTCGATTCTTTGTCAGCTACAATACCAAGTCCTTTTGGTGCAGGCATTAATTTAACTGTCACAGAACCGAATTTAACTTCTGTTTTAAATGGAATTGAGTGTGATCCATCGCATCCGCATTCCCAGCTTCCGCAACCCTTCACAACTCTAAGAACATTAAGCTTGGCTTGTTTTGTTGCTTTTTCTATTGCAACTCTGTGTTCTCTTGAAGAAGCTTTTCCTACACCGACTATGTTTCTCCCGTCGCCAACAACAATTACTGCAGTTAGTTTGAATCTTCTTCCGGATTTGTGTACTCTCACAGTTCTCTTTGTTGCAGTTCTTCTAATACCTCCGCCCTTTCCTGGGCTTCCGCCAATATAAATGACCTCTGTTTGTAGGTCAGGAACCAGAGTCTCAACGATTTCTGGTTCAAGAATAGTTTCTCCTTTCATGAGCAAATCTTCTAAACTAGCGAATTCGCCTTTCAAAACTCTATGACCAAGTTGTGTTTTAGGAATCCATTCTTCTGCGGGTGCTCTTCTTTGGTGTTTTCTGTCCCCTCTGGATGCAAATGATCCTTTACCACGAGGTTTTTTTTCTATGACATTTTCTACAATTTCTTCCTTTGTACCCATGTCTTGTTTAGGCTTTTCTTCTTGCTCTTTCACTTTTTCTTTAGTTTCTTTTTTATCTACCATTTAATCACCGAGGTAACGTCGTCTTTTCTTGATCTTCTCGATTTGCTTACTCACTTCTTTGGATCTTGTATATTTATCTTTATAAACATTTAAAAGCGTGTTCCAGGTCTCTTCTAGACGTTTGAAATGAGCTGCCTTCAGTGCTTCGTATAAAAGATGTAAATCGACAGCTTGGTCCTCTATTTTCTGCGAGAATCTACCCAAACCAAAATCAATCAGATATAGCTCATACGCTCCAGGCTTACTGTTTTTGAGAATCATGTTGCTAGTTGTGAGATCTCCGTGGATCACACTAGAAGAATGTAGGGATGCTATGGATTCTCCTATAAGCTTATAGACTTGCATCCTCTTTGTTTTGTCATAAGAATCTAAAGTATTTTTCAGTTTATCACCTTTGATATATTCCATTATGATTTTGAATTCTTCTAATTCTAGTACTCTGGGTACATGAACACCAGCTCTTCTAGCTCGTTCAAGAAGTCTATTCTCGTTCTTAGTTCTCTGTCTTCGCATAGTCTTGTCTAAATCAGGGACTCTGTATCCCTTTTCTATCCTCTCTTTTACAAGAACTTCTTTCCCTTCAAACTTATCCAAATAAAGAATAGCTTCTGCGCCTTGCTGGATGATTTTCATAGGCATACTATTATTTAAGACATTCTGTTTAAAAGAATGATATGGCTAAAGAGGAAGGAGTGGGACTCAAATACCCTAAATCTAATTTTTCTGAGTGGTATAATGAGCTCTTAATGAAGGCAGAGTTAGCTGATTTGAGATATAATGCTAAAGGATTCTTGGTTCATAGACCTACAGCAGTTTTGACAATGAGAGAAATGTATAAATTATACGAGGCTGCTCTTGAGAGAAAAGGACATCAGCCTGTGCTGTTCCCTGCTGTTATCCCAGAAGAAAACTTCTTGAAAGAAGCAGAACATGTAAAAGGCTTCCAGCCAGAAGTTTTCTGGATAACAGTTGGCGAAGGTAAAGACAAAGAGAGACTAGCTCTTAGGCCAACATCAGAAACTGCTATGTATAGAATGTATTCTTTGTGGATAAGAAGCTGGAGAGATTTGCCTCTAAAACTCTACCAATCTGTTCAAGTTTGGAGATGTGATACAAAAGCAACAAGACCTTTCATCCGCGGAAGAGAATTTTATTGGTTAGAAGCTCATGATGTTTTTGCAACAAAAAAAGAATCAGAAGATCAGGTAATAGAAGATATGCAGACAACTGAAGAAGTTCTTCACCAGGAATTTGGCATACCTTTCATTCCTTTCCAAAGACCAGAATGGGACAAGTTCCCAGGAGCTGTTCATACTTTTGCAGCTGATTGTTTAATGCCTGATGGGAAGATTATACAACAGCCTTCTACTCATCTACTAGGACAAAATTTTGCAAAATCATTTAATGTGAAGTTTAAAGACAAGAATGAGAAAGAACAATTAGCTTGGCAGACCTGTTATGGTCCAGCTGTTTGGAGAATGATATCATCTGTAATAGCTACGCATGGTGATGATCAAGGCTTAATCTTACCTTTCAAAATTGCACCAATTCAAGTTGTTTTAATTCCAGTAGTTCTAGATAACCAAATCCTGAAAAAATGTGAACAACTTGAAAAAAATCTAAGAGACAAAGGACTTCGTGTGAAAACAGACACTACAGATAACAGAGCTGGTTGGAAATTCAATCAATGGGAATTAAAAGGCGTGCCAATTAGATTAGAAATTGGAAACAATGAGATTAGGGAAAAGAAAATAACTCTTGCAAGAAGAGACATGAAAGACAAGATAAAAATTGACGAGAAAAAACTATACGAAACCATAATAAAGGAAGGACAAAAACTTTCTTCAAATTTGTTAGAAAAAGCAGATAAAGATTTCAATAGTAGAATTCATTCCGCAAAAAACATGAAAGAACTTGAAGAAAAATTAAAAGGGGGTGGTTTTGTAAAAATTAGCTTTTGTTCAATTGATTCTGATGGAGAGAAATGTGCAGGTAAGCTACAAGAAAAAACGCATGCACACGTAAGAGGAAGGAGAATAGACATAAAAGAAAAGGCTGCAGGTGAATGCCTCTTCTGTGGCAAAAAAGCAAAAGAAATTGTTTATGTTGGAAAGCAGTATTAGTTTTTGTTGATCACATGATACGACATGGGCTTATTTTTTCTATATAGCCAATTCTTTACATTATGAATAGGCAAATCCAATTTTTGTGCTATTTTATATGCTGATAAGCCTTTTTTTCTCATTTGAAGAGATTTTTCGTATTTACTTATTTTATCCAGTTCTTTTTTGGCACAGACTCCAATCCTTCTGGAATATTTCATCATTTGATTCTTTCTTTCCGTGTTGTGCAAAAATCCTATATTCTGAATGAATTTGTTCAAATTTATGTAATTACTATGAATAACAAAATACAATTGTACCATAGTACTATTGTCTCTTGATCTAGTATATAATCGATCAATTTTTACGTCTGTAGTTGATACACCAAATTCTGATATAAGTTTTCTTAGTTGATTTAAATAAAATATTCCCGAATCGACTTGATTTTTAGTTTTTATAGAATAGAACTTAAGGGACTGGAATGCAAATCTGTTTTTAAATATCAGTTTTATATTACTCAACTCACTGTCACATAAGCCTTGTAAAAATTTCCTTTTTAGTTCGCTCTGATTTTCTGTGTCCAATATCCATTTAGGAACAGAAAAATCAGATTTTGTTTTGTCCCCAACAGTGCAACCTAGGCACATCATAAAACGTGTGAAAGCATTATCACTAATACACATTTTTCCATTGTGTATTTTATAAACATGTATTTGTCCTCTAACCGAGAAAGATTCAAGTAATTCATTAAAGACAGGCAAATCATCTGAATGTCCGTAGAACCAAGTATTGCATAATTTCCTATGTATATTACCATCACCTAGACAATAGCCCACTAGATAAGCAAGTTTTTCTGCATCTTTTGAAGCTCTAGAAACAGAAAAATAACCTCTTTTTTGTGCCTTTAAAAGACATTTAACAGATGATGGAACACTTTTTTCTTTCCTAATCCAATTACTTAATCTATGTTCTGATATACCTGTTTTTTGAATAATTTCCGCTCGTCTAAAGCCTCTATCCATCCATACCTTCGCACTGAAATAATCATCTAACAGACTCTGATGAAAAGAATCAAAAGTTTTAACAAAATCCTCCTTTTCCAGTAGATATTGTTTCCTCATAGATATATATTGATCTATATGTATTTAAGTATTTATTCATAAAAACCAACAGGAAAATGTGTAGTATGTGGATCCAAAAAAACAGAACACGTCGTCTACATTTCTAAAGCATATTAACTACGTGTGATCTATACATTATTAAAGTTCATTCTTGTCAGTTAAAACATGTTAATATTTGATGGAGAGGTTCCTTTGCCTGTAGTTCATGATACTACAGTTATCTATCATGTGGATCCGAAATCAGGTGATAATTCTCTTGAATGGACTCATCTTTACGCTTCTAATCTTTATGCTGATCGTAGAGAGATTGGTAAATTTCAAGTTTTTGAAGATCCAACAGACGATGATATGGTAGCAGCGTCTAGATATTTTATGAGACATATTTCACCGATTCTTATCCAGTACCTTTGGAGAGAGCGAGTTATCGGGTAGTGGAGGATGATGTAACAGGTCGAAACGAAAGAGTTTTGGGTCATGGAGAGGTAAAAGATCTATTCGAGGATTAACACTTATTTAATTCTGAAACCAATTACATGATATGGTCGATACAAACGAACCTGAATTGAAAGGAAAGAGATGGGATAAAGAGTTTGAAGATCCAATAAGAGCAGCATGGAGAGATGACAAAAAATTCACTTTCCGTCCCAATACAAAGAAACCTGTTTTTTCTATAGATACGCCGCCACCATATGTAAATGCACCTGTTCATATAGGTCAGGCTGCAACATACACTATCATGGATATGATTGCCAGATTCAAGAGAATGACGGGACATCAAGTTTTATTCCCCTTAGGCTTAGATAGAAATGGTTTACCTGTGGAAGTTGAAACGGAAAAGAAGTTCAAAGTTTCTATTCATGATGTCTCAAGACAAGAATTCATAAACATGTGCAGGAAATTGCTTGAGAAATCAAGTATGAAATCTGTAGAGTCTTTTTACAGATTAGGACATTCTTATAACTCCTGGAAATTGGGAACGAGTATAGGAGATGTTTATCATACTGATTCGGATGATTACAGAAAACTTACACAAAATACATTCATAGATCTATGGGAAAAGGGAATGATATATTCGGATACAAAAGTAAATAATTATTGTCCAAAATGTAGAACAACAATAGCTGATTCTGAAATAGAATATGAAAACAAAAGTACAAAATTCAATCACATAAAATTCAAAGTTAAACAAGACGGAAGAGAAATTCTGATTGCAACTACAAGACCAGAGCTTCTTGCTGCTTGTAAAACAGTTATTTACAATCCTAAAGATGAAAGATACAAAGATTTGAAAGGAAAGACAGCCATAGTTCCTATATACGATATAGAAGTTCCTATAATACCTCATACTTATGCAAAAATAGATTCTGGAACAGGTCTCGCTATGATGTGTTCTTTTGGTGATTACACAGATATAAGATTGTTTAGGGAGCTAAAATTAGATCCAGTTATACTCATAGATGAAGATGGAAAAATGAATGATAAAGCTGGTTTCTTAGAAGGAAAAACAGTTAAAGAAGCAAGAGAATCTATCATACTTGAACTAGAATCCAAAGATTTGTTATACAAGCAAGAGACCATAACACACAGAACTCCTATTTGTGAAAGAAGTAAAACAGAAATAGAATTCATAGGATTACCTGAATTATATTTGAAACAGATGGACTTCAGAGATGATATCAGGAAAATGGGAAAGACAACCAAGTTCTTTGCTCCTAGATCTCGTAAATTCTTGATGGACTGGATAGATAACCTATCCATGGATTGGGCAATTTCTAGAAGAAGATACTACGCAACTGAAATACCCTTATGGTATTGTGGTGGATGCAATGAACCAATAGTTCCTAAGAAAGGAAAATATTACAAACCTTGGAAAGAGAGTCCTCCTATTAAAAAATGTCCTAGATGCGGAAGCATAGAGTTCAGACCTGAGACACGTGTATTTGATACATGGTTTGATTCTTCTATTTCACCTCTATACATATTACAATATGATAAAGATTACAGATTCTTCGGAAGAACTGCTCCATGTAGTCTGAGACCACAGGGAAAAGAAATTGTGAGAACATGGCTATACTATACTCTTCTCAGAACGTACCAATTAACAAAGAGACCAATATTTGAAAATGCGTGGATTCATTATCATGTGTTAGATGAAAAAGGAAACAAGATGAGTAAGTCCCTAGGAAATGTTATAGATCCTATGGAAGTTATAGAGAAATTTGGTGCAGAACCTTTCCGAATATGGTGCTCCATAGAGGGAAACATAACAAATTCAGATTTGAAATGTTCTTTTGACAGGATAGAAGGAGCTTCAAAATTCTTAACCAAGTTATGGAATGTTGCTCGTTTCATTTCCATGTTCAAACATTCAACAAAAACCAAAACTCTAACAAAAACAGATTATTGGATACTAAAAGAAATGCACAAACTCATAGAAAAAACAACAAAATCTTACGAGAATTATGATTTCCACACACCAATGATTGAAATAAAACACTTTATTTGGGAAACACTTGCATCACATTATATAGAATTAGTAAAGAGCAGAGCTTACAATCAGGACGGGAAATTCACAAAAACAGAACAGAGAGCTGCCATATTTACATTAAATGAGGTTCTAGACGGGTTGTTAATACTTCTATCACCGGTAGCCTGTTTCATAACACACAAGATATACAAAGATATTAGAAACAAGATCATAGAAGATGAAGAATTTGTGAAAGTAAATAATCATTATCTAAAAGAAAAAGTAGATTTCAAAACAAAAGATTTAACCGAACTTAATAGTAGAATCTGGAAGAAGAAGAAAGACAAGGGATTGTCTCTTAAAATCCCAATTAAACATGCAATACTTCCAACTAAATTCAAAACAATAGCAAAAGATTTACAGGCAACGCATAACATAGAGAAGCTAGAGTTCGGAGCAAAGTTCGGTATTTGGTTCTAAGCGTTATTAAACAGTAAAACTAATTCTAATTATATGATTGAAATAGTCATGCTAGGAACAGTATCAGGCATTCCTACGAAAAAAAGAAATCACCCTTCAATTTATTTGAGATTCGAGGGAGAATCATTTTTGTGGGATTGTGGAGAAGGAACGCAAAGACAGTTAACAATAGCTCGATTGAATTTCATGAAATTAGAAAGAATTTTTATTACACATTGGCATGCAGATCACTGGGCTGGATTGATTGGTTTGATGCAAACAATGAATTTAGAGGGAAGAAAAAAACCTCTTTACATATATGGTCCAGAAGCAGAAAGATTTGTTGGAGACTTGCTAGATCTAGATTACTGGGGACCAGGATTTAAAATCATTCCTATCAACGTGCCTTTTGAAGGAATAGAAGAAAGTGTTATATACAAAGCAGACAACTATGAAATTTTAAGTATACCAGTAAATCATACAGTACCTTCAGTAGCTTATGCTTTCAGAGAATATGATGTAAAGAATGTGGACATAAAGAAAGCAACTAAACTATATGGACTAAAACAAGGACCTTTGGTGGGTCAACTAAAAGAAAAGGGAAATATAGAATACAAAGGAAAGAAAATCAAATTAGATGATGTTGCTGTAATAAAAAAGGGAATTAAAGTTGTCTATTCTGGTGATACAAGAAAATGTGATACTCTAGTCAAGCTTTCAAAAAAAGCAGACATACTTATTCATGATTCAACCTTTGGTGAAGATGATGCAGAAAACAAGATGCATACCGGAGCTAAAGATGCTGCATTAGTAGCTAAGAAAGCTGGGGTAGATCAATTGATATTAACTCATTTTTCAAGAAGATATTTGGATGTAAAGCCTCTAGAAGATGAAGCTAAGAAAGTGTTCAAAAACACAAAAGCTGCATATGACTTCATGAAAATAACTCTGAAAAGGAAATAATATTTACAAAAACCATAATCTTTTTATATCACGGTTTCAGAGAATCATATACCAAAATAAAGTGATCTCATGAGTAAATTTAGATACATAACAAAAAGAGTCTTGAAAGATAAAGACGGTTTAGATAAAGGAAGAATTGTTGTTATAGTAAGAACTGGTTCTGATATGGCAGAAGTTGATTACACATGCCCTGAATGTGAAAAAGCAGAACACATAGAAGTGCCATGGGTGAGACCTTTCAAAACAAGATGTACTGGTTGTAACTGCTTGATGAAAATAACAAAACTGAAAGACGATATCAAGAGAGAGAAGAAAGCTGAAGCTAAAAGAGAAGCAAAAAAAGCCCAAAAAGCAAAAGATGCCCAAGAAGTAACCCCAGAAGCTTAAACTATTTTTATTCCAGGAAATCAAATCATAAAACATGTTCAGGTATCTTTACGAAGCGTTGTTCATTGTTGTTGGTATAGTTATACTTGTAGTAAATAACATTTTTATAGTAGAATTTGCTGAAATCATAGTCCCTATTGTTAATATGATAGGAGGACTGATAGTTGTTGTCCCTCCAACTCTTGTTTTCTATGCTACTTATAAAAAAAACAAACAAATAGAGCAGCAGTTTCTAGTTTTCATAAGAGAGTTAACAGAATCTATAAACACTGGAATGACTCTACCAATGGCTCTTCAATACACAGCTAAGAAAAATTATTTGGCTCTCACACCAATGGTGAAAAACCTTGCAGCTCAAGTTGATTGGGGGATACCATTTGAAAGAGCTCTGGAAACATTCGCGAAAACAACAAATTCAGTTCCAATAAGAAGAGCAATAAGCACCATAATCCAGACCTATAAAATGGGAGGAAAGATATCTGACACTCTAGCTGCTATTGGAAAATCTCTTCTAACAATAGAACGAATAAGAACGGAGAGATCCACATCTGTAAGAGCACAGATCATGACTGTATATCTCATATATTTTGTTTTCATATTCATACTTATTACATTACAAGTTTTCTTGATACCAAGTTTACAAGTATCAGAAGATCTACCCGGTATAACAGCAAATCCTGCTGCAGTTGGAGTTACAGATCAGGTGTTTGTGGATAACTTTATCATTTTCATTATAATTCAAGGATTCTTTGCAGGCATAGTAGCAGGAAAGATGTCTGAGGGATCTGTAGTAACAGGGTTTAAGCACTCTATACTACTCATAATAGCTGGATATACCATATTCACTCTAGCTATACAGATCCAGATACCTCTGTAAAGCATATTAATGAGTCAGGAGAATAATATTATATGCACTCTAGGAAAGGAGTCTCACCTATAATTTCAGCTGTTCTACTTATAGCGGTTGCGGTTTCAGTTGGAATACTAGTTACTACTTGGGTGACTTCTTGGGTAACAACACAAACAGGCTCTAATGACATTTCTTGCGCAATAGACACTAATTACGTAATAGACAGTGCACAATTCAAGAATACTTCAGCGGAAAATACTCTCCTTGTCAGAATCACAAACAAAGGAAAGCAATCACTTTACGGATTTGGAATGATCCTAGATAATGGAACAAACGTATTACAAGTAAATGAAACGACAAATATGAGTGCTCATTTTACTTACGTGTCACTTAATCCTACTATTACTCAATCAAATCCTCTAAGTAGAGAAGCTTCTATGTACATTAGTATCAACTTATCTAATTCAACTCTGGGTAATACTGTTTTTGGAGGAAGTCTAACTAGTGTGAGGGTTACAAACAAAGCTTGTGATGCGATATCAGCGGCCATAGCCAGTGTTACACAGGTTTCATAGTTTATAAGTAATTAAAAATAATAGTATGATATAATGGAGAAGAAAAGAATGGGTTTAAAGGGAATCTCACCTCTCGTTGCAGTGATTATGTTAATCGCATTTACATTGGTAGTTGCAGGAATATTAGCAGGGTGGGCAGTTCAATTCTCTCAAGACCAAACAAGAAACATACAAAGTTGTACAGACGCAAGGGTTATAATTTATTCTGCAAGTTTTGATCAAACAAGTAACAGCATAAGTCTTGTTGTTTACAATAATGGAAAGATTCCTCTAAATTTCAATACACTTGTTAGTTACACTAACGGTTCTGTAGAAATAGTATCAGACACATTAGATATAACAGTAGAAGCAGGTTCTGTAGAAACATTCACAATAGCAGATAGTACTGGTAATAGCTTCGGAACATTATCAGAAATTACAGTGCAAGCTGATCAGTGTAACGGAGCTCAGGACTTCATACAATCAAGAGACATTAGAGACTTGTAAGCTATTTTTATTTCACATCTACCGTATATTAGTATATGAGTAAGTATAAGCAAGTGATTGTAATACGCACTGATTTGAAAATGGGAAAAGGTAAGTTAGCAGCTCAAGTGGCTCACGCTTCTTTAGAATCATACAAAAGAACAGATAGTAGAACACGAGAAAAATGGGAAGACGAAGGCTCCAAAAAAGTTGTAGTCAAAGTTGGAAGCTTAAAAGAATTGAAAGAGGTTCATGAAAAAGCCAAAAAGATCGGTGTGATATCTGCTGTAATAAGAGATGCGGGTAGAACACAAGTAGCAAGAGGAACTATTACTTGCTTGGGTATAGGACCTGATAAAGAAGAGAATGTAGATAAAATAACAAGTAATTTAAAGCTGCTAGGATAATGTAAAACACTGATAATTATGGATCAAAAAGAAATGCAAGAAAAGGCATTGATGTATCAGCTTCTTCAAAGACAGTTAGAAGAATTTAATGAAAAAGGAATGCTTCTCGAAAGAAAAGCAGGAGAACTTGGACATACAAAAAATGCCATGGAAGAATTAAGTAAGATCAAAAAAGGAAATAAAGTTATGATTCCTCTCGGTGGAGAATCATATACATACGGAACAGTGGAAGATCCAGAAAATATTATGGTAGAAATTGGTTCTAATCTGGTAATGAAGAAAACTATCAAAGAAGCACAGGATGTTGTAAATGATAAGAGAGCTGATATAGAAACTCTAACAAAGCAAATACAAGAAGATATAACAAAAATGATTGCTAAGATGAATGAGATTGCTCAAGAAGTACAAGCAGCACAACAACAGCCACAAGTCACAGTAGACGATGAACCTGAAAAATCAAAGAAGTAATTAATTAGTCATTTCTCTTCTACTTCATCAAACTATTTCTCATGCTATTATTAAAATAATCGAAGTTCATAGTTATAGATTCTGCTAAATTTTAAATAGATTGTCTAGAAGTATTTTTTCTTTCTCTTAATGCGATTCCGAGAATACCAGCTCCAATAAGATCTTCTGCGAGTTCGCGACCACCAGCTCTATGACCGTCTTCATAACCTCTTTCATGACCAGATTCGTCACCAGCATCGAAACTAGTATTAAAAATAAGAGCATAACGCTCTAACATTGTTTGATGATCTGTTGAATTTAATCCATCTATTTTTAAGGAAGCATAGAGATTTTCTAAAGCTGATCTATATCTAATATCATCTAATCGATTCTTATGTCCTCTACTCATTACATCTGAAAATTCATCAAATTCCATGACTATAGATTCTTCTTGAGTTTAAATGTTTATGCCAGAAATAGCTTACTTGTGTTCGTATTTTTCTTTTAGTTCTATGTCAATTCGAACACCTTCAGGTATTGAGATTCTCACAACTTGTCTTAGAGCTCTTTCATTTGCTCCAATATCCATTATTCTTCTGTGAATTCTCATTTCCCATTTATCCCATGTGGCATTTCCGTGTCCTGTACCGTCACCGCATGGCGTTTTCATAGCTCTGATCATTAATTTTTTTGTTGGAAGTGGAATAGGTCCTCTAACAGAAACTCCTGCTTTCTTAGCGATTTCACTAATCTCATTACATATTCCCTTTATTTCTTCAATTTTTCTTCCAGCGAGTTTAATTCTTGCAAATTCCATACAATATCACCTGATGTTCGTCCTTATTAAACTACCTCTTACTTCTCTGTTTGTGTCTTCTTGGACCTTGTGAAGATCTTGAAGGTTTGTGAGGTTCTGTTCTTCTAGGATCATAAACAAGCAAATTTCTATCATATGACATGAATTTCTCTTTTGCAGTGTCTCCGAATATTTCTACGAAGCCTCTTGCCAGAGCTTGTCTTGCTGCATCTGCTTGACCTAATACACCACCGCCTGTGGCGTTTATTTTAACATCATAACCTTTCCATTCATCACCTAGAACCAAAAGAGGTTCTTGTATTTTTAATTTTACGAGCTCATTTGTAATTTTGTCAATAGGTTTTGAGTTCAGTTTTATTATACCCTTTCCAGGTTTGAATCGTGCTCGAGCAATTGCTTTTCGTCTTTTACCAATGGTGAATACAATGTTCTTATCAACCTTTTTCTCTACCATATTTTCTTAGCTCCTAGTTTCAAGGATAAATCTCCAAGTGTTATGTATTTGTCTTTGAGATTATTTTCAGTATGTTTTAATTTAACTGTCTCTTTACCTACAAATTCTTCAGGTACAGAAATGTATGCTTTAATTCTTTTAAATGCTTCCATGCCCTGTGTTTTTTTGTAAGGTAGCATTCCCCTGACCGTTCTCTTTACAATTCGTTCAGGAGATTTTGGGTAAAATGGACCATGATATGGATCTCCTCTTACTACCTTTACTTTGTACTCTCTGATTGTATGTTCAGGATCTCCTGATATAACAGCCTTTTCTGAGTTTATGATACTGACTGTTACGCCTTTTAATGCTTCTTTGACTACTCTTGAACCGACTCTTCCTAATATCTGATCTGCTGCGTCAACAATTATTTCTGTCATCCTAACACCCTTAAACCAGAACCCTTAGGCTCTTTTTCCATCATATCTTCAATAGATAAGCAGTGACCTCCTGCTTTTTCTATTTTCTTTTGAGCTGTTTCTGTAAACCTCAAAGCGGCTACTGTTATCGGTTTATCTATCTCACCTATAGCCAAAACAACACCCGGAACTATTACCTTTTCTTTAGCTTTTGTTAATTTACTTAACCTTTGAACATTCATTTCATGTCCTATTCGTGACGGTCTGTTTAACCCTTTAGCTACCGCTTTCCATACGGGAGCTTTCAAGCCTTTTTCATTCAAATCAACTAATAGGCTTTTCAATACCGGGTTTTTGTCCCTGATTTTCATAAGATCTTTCTTACTTTTTGTATTTATATATATAAATGCCTCTATCAGAGGCTAATTTATGCGGGAGGCAGGATTTCCAGTTCTTTTTGGTCTGTATTCATACCAAAAAATCCATTCGAACCTGCGAAGGCACTAAGCCACAGGATATCTCATAGTACTAACTCGATACTCAAGTAATCAAACTTGAGTCCTGCCCCTTTGACCGCTCGGGAACTCCCGCATGCCTATTATTTTGAATTTTCTCTATAAATAGTTATAAGGCTAAAATAAGTTATTCGTCATCAAAGGTTCTCATATCAGACTTAATTTTTTCCATTTGGTTGTATAATCCTTTAATATGATTATCTAGTTCGTCTGGAACATCATCAAGATCATTGCTTTCTACGCCCTGTATCCTCAAGAATTTGGCGTCTAATAGGGAAACAACAGAGCTGAAGTGATCTAAAGCTTTCTGAGCGAGAGACAACCCGTTTTTTAACTCATTTTCTATGTCAACGAGAGCATCTAAAGCGTCTCTTAGACCAAGAGAATATGATTTGAGTCTTTGAATTTCTTTAACAACGTCTTTGTATCTATCTATTTTGATAAAAAGTGGAGGAGAATCTCTAGGTGTTCCTGTAGGAGGTGTTGGTGGTTGTTCAGTTGGCATTGGTGGTTGAGGTATTGCAAACCCTTCATTTTCTTTTTTTAGAGATCTATTCAGTTTCATCTATAATATAAATTGTATTCTAATGATTAAATATCTTTATTGGAATAACCAAGATATAGAACTTATATGCTATGAATTCTTAATAATAAACAATGAAAATAACATTTTTATCTGGACTTGCTTTATTGGTTATCCTCGTCGGAATCGGATTTTCCGGATGGTTAACATCAGGAAGTTTATCTGGATCATGTCCAATAGATGAAGGTTGTCCATCATTTTTGGGATATCCTGCATGCATCTATGGTCTTGTGATGTATGCAATTCTTCTAATACTGTTCTTAGTTACATGGAAGGGTAAAATTGCACATGAGACAGGACTTAAAGCAATGCTTGCTATTTCCATAATAGGCATGTTGTTTGCAGGATCGTTATTGATACAAGAATACTTGATACAAAGACCACTATCTGTGTGTGCAATGGGTTTTGTGATGTATTTATTAATATTCCTGTTAACTATTGTGCAGTGGATTAAGAGGAAGTAACATGTCCAAGAAAAATAAGAGAAAGATTCAGAAACAGCAGAACATGCAGAATGTGCAACAAAACGTGCAAAATAAACCTAAGGAATCAAAGAAAGGTAAAGGAATTATAATCTTCGGTGTAGTTATAGTAATCTTGGTTGCTGTAGGATTTTTTGTAACAACAAATCTAGGAACTCTTCAAGGACAATATGATGAATTTGCGCAGTGCCTAAATGACAACGGAGCTGTGATGTATGGGGCTTACTGGTGTAGTAATTGCCAGAGACAAGAACTTATGTTAGGTCCTTCATTCGAATTTGTAAACTATGTTGAATGTGATGTTAATGGAGCTGGCAGAGTACAATCTCATGTAGTTCCTCAACCTGAGAAATGTACAGAAGATGGAATAACAGGATATCCTACATGGATATTTGCTGACGAGAGCAGAGTAGTTGGTGCACAAACCTTACAGGTATTGTCACAAACAACTGGATGCGAATTACCTGAAGTATAAACATATTTCTAGTATTAAACACAAATTATTAATACTAGTGTATGGATTATATATCCAGGTGATTATCATGACAAAATGCGATAACTGTGGAAAAAATGTTGGAGACAAGAAGGTTGAAAGATTAGGAAAGAATTTCTGCGATGCTGGTTGTATGAGAGAATACGGAAAAAAACATCCGCCAGAGAACAAAAATGTTTGTGAATTTTGTTAGTTTGGACTCAAATACCACTACCAACAGCTTCTGAGATATTCTTAAACCCATCCTTTTTTAGTAGTTCGACTAGACCTTTGTTAATGTTCTTAACTACAGCAGGTCCTTCATACACCATTCCTGTAATAAGTTGGACAAGAGAAGATCCAAGTTTAATTTTCTCATATGCGTCTTCTGCTGTGAAAACACCACCACAACCAATTATTATATATTTGCCTTTTGTTTTCTTGTATATCTGTTTGATTAACTGATTGCTCTTTTCCCTTGTTGGTAATCCGCTAATACCACCCTCGACTTTACTCAGTTCTTTTTTAGGGGTCTTTAGATTTTCTCTGTTCTTAGACAGATTACTTACGATCAGTCCTGAAACAAAATTAAATTTATTAATTATAGCAAGTGTTTTACCTAGCTCAGTTGAAGTGAGATCGGGCTTTATTTTCAAGAAAATAGGATTCTTTATTTTGAATTTGTTTATTTCTTTTAGAAGCTTCTGTAAATTATCTGGATGACAAAAACTTCTCCCATCAGAGGTGTTAGGACAGCTGATGTTGATTGTTGTGTAAGAACCAATACAATGAAGTTTTTTGAAAGCTTTAACGTAATCTGCTATTCCGTCCTTTGTGTTTATACCATCTTTGTTTATCTTGGCAATACTCACTCCTACAGGAAATTTGAACTTCTTGTTTTTCAGTTTATCATAAATCTTTTCTGAACCCTCGCTTTTGAGACCATAATTTACTACAAGTGATTTATCCTTTGGTAGTCTGAAAAGTCTTGGTTTAGGATTTCCTTCACATGGATCTCCTGTAACAGAACCAATTTCTTCAAATCCAAATCCAATGTAATATAAAATGTCTGTGAGTACGGCATCTTTGTCAAAACCAGCAGCAAGACCAATAGGGTTTGCGAGTTTTATTCCAAGAACTTCTTGTTCAAGCATCGGGTTCTCATATCTAAGAAAATGTCCAGCCATGTCTCTGGCACCAGGTACATGTCCAAGAAGAGATCCTGTTCTTGTAATCATGTCATGAACATGTTCAGGATCCATCCTAAATAACATTGGTCTTAATACTTGCTTATACATCAAACACCTTCTATTATATCAACCCAAACTCTCATTTCAATTTCTGGATTCAGTGGATCATTACTACCTACAAACACAGTTCTGCTGAATCTATCTATTGGTTCCTCGTGAAAATCTGGATCAAATACCACTTTAAGTAGTGTTTCCTCACCTGGGTTTAAATTCTTTTTCTCCATTTCAGCTGTTGTGCACCCACACGACGTACTAATGTAATCTACAATTAGATCTTCCGAACCCGTGTTTTTAACAACGAATTCAGTTGAAACAGTCCCCCCAAATTGAGGAACTTCTCCAAAATCATGACTTTCTATATCAACTTCTATCATAGCAGACTGTGTACTCGCGATTCCTTGAGGGGATGTTGAATAGCTACCAGTTTCTACTGGATATCCTTCTTCACCCCAGTGTATTATTCCTCCTCCAAGGCTCTTAACATTTGTATATCCGAGAGCTTTGAGTGTGTTGTATGCTGTTTCGCTTCTCCTCCCTGATCCACAATAAACAATTATTTCATCTGTTTTCTCAAGTCCTACTTCATCTAAATTTTCTTGAGACAAACTATTCACGGATAAGAGTAGAGTATTATAATCTATATGACTTTCTTCGTACTCATTGTCTTCTCTAACATCCAATAGCTTGAAATTTTCTTTGTTGTTTATTTTGGTAGATAGCTGGGTTGGAGATATTTCAAAGTCTTTTAAATTGTCTTGATGTCCCATTTCTTCCATCTGAACAGAAGTACATCCTGATAGAAGAATTACAGGAACAATCAATAATAATATTAGTTTTTTCGATAACATATACAATCCTATATTTGATTCAAGTCAATTCTGATTACAGAAACTGGGTTCTTAGGGTCATTTGAATATACATTTACAGTTCTTGTAACTCTTCCAGTTAGATCTGGGTGGACATTAGGGTCATAATAAACTCTTAGTGTGGCTTCTTCATTTGGTTTTATTGGTGTTGACCATCCCATTGGATTGATTCCATGCCCTGCCATGCCAAATTTAGGTCCCTCTACATTATTTGTTACTATACTTGCCTTAGTGCACATACATGAAGTATCCATACCCATCATAATCAAGTCATTGTCTCCGGTATTCTTTATTTTGAAATCAGTTGAAACAATTCCATTGAATCTATTGACAGTACCGAAATTGTGTGTTGTGCTTTCTATTCCCATCACAGGAGCTCCTTCTACAGGAGCAGAGTAAACATAAAGATAACCTGCAATAGCTATGAACACTATGATCGGTATCGTCATAATTTTTATTTTACCGAACATGTTCTTTCTTCCAATTTCTTTTTGAGCTTGCTCTTTCCTCATTTCTCTTCTTAATCTTCTTCTCTCACCTTTTGACATTTCCATAAAATCACCTCATAAAGAGTAAGGAAGGGGCCTTAGCAGCCACCAACCATACCTGCTAAATCACTTAAAGACTTTGTGCTTGTTTTTTCTGGTACATTCTTTGGGGAATCTGTTGTAGTTGCACTGGATGGTAACACTGTTTTCTGATCTCCTGCTATTGCATTTCCTGTAAAGGAGGAGTCCAACTTTTCACTTAACGACATGACTGTGACAGCTTGTAATATTGATACAACCGTCAAAATCACAAATAATGCACCTATTATTTCAGTTCTCATATTTCATCTCCTTTTATTTTTAACATGCTCCTACCATTCCGCTTAACTGACCGATAGAAGATGTGTCCCCTGATGATATTTTGGTTAATAACTCATGATCATTCAATGCATCAGGTGTTATTTCCATATCATTTTCTATCAATGCAACAGCTTTCTCAACTGTGTTTCTTGGAAAGAATAGATTTTTCCATTTTGTCATTTCCATCATTATATCTTCGTCCGAATATTCATCTCCATATTCCACTAGCAAATATTTTGCAAGTCCTCTCATTGCATACGAGTGTGCACATCCACATGCTGGTGCTCCATTGGGAAACACGATCATTTTTGCACTACAACAATATTCACATGAGATGTGTGTTCCTAGATAAATGTATCTCTGAAGCTGGTCTTCTGTTAGAGATTCTGTTGTTATTCCAATGTCAGCTGCTTTTAATATATTAATCCCGCCAACAACATCGTCATAAGATAACTCTCCGTTTCCATAAGGTGTTACTCCTGTAGGTATCACAGCTTCCAATGCAGCGGAAACAACATCTCCACCAACACTGAACGTAAATACGTTTTTCTTTTGTATTGTTTGTGTAGAATCAAATGACATGATTCCGGTTCGTGTGAAGCCATCGATTTTGGATTGGACCTGATTTATATTGTACTGATTAAATCCGACGAACAATACACCAACTATCAAAAGAGCTATTAATACAACACTGGTTGTAGATTTATCGTTTTCTTTGTCTTTATTTTTTGTTTCAATGTTTTCGTTTTTCATTTTAACCTCCTTGTTTATTCAAATATGGTGTGAAACCGTATATATTGGTTCGTGAAACCCTCAATGTGTGTGAGCAGCGTTCATAGGAAGCCCAAATATGTAAAGTCCCACTAACATTATTATAATGGTAAATACGATCATTGGAATGAATGTTCTAAATCTTTTTTCTCCATATCTCAGAGAGAGTTTGTGACCTATTAACAAACTAAGGAAATATCCAGCAAACAAAATAAATGATTGAATCCAGAATACTGTTTCGTTTTGAACAGGTGAAACAGCAATTAGTTTATGTGTTGTGGCACCAAAACTAAATGCAGCTGCTGGTATTATCTGAAAACCTTCTACTAAAAGATGTGCAACATTGTGTGCTAGATGGATTGCAATACCTAATGGCATGAACATTAACCCATAAACAGAGAATGTTTTAGCAAAGGACTCTTTCGTTCCAGAGAGCTTGTTTGACATGAAAACGAAAATAGCATATGCTCCAAGAGGAAGACCAATTACTATCAAAAAGAAAGACAGTAGATAAACAATACTAGGATTGAATATTCCAGATACAGACGCTATGGTGTTCTGAAAAGCTGGCCATGGCCCCATCATTGCAACTGTTTGTATGATGCTTACACCTATGATCAAGAGGGCTGCTATTGAGCCTGCGATTCCCATATTTGTAGACCAGAGATCACTACCAAAATTTCTAAACCTCAAAACAATGTTATTTTTAGGGCATGCCTTAACACAATCCATACAGAAATTACAATTATAATTAGATTTCATGTTTCCTATATATTCGCCCATCGAACAGGATTCAAAACAATTCTTTTTTAGATGACTTTTACAAGTATCACAATCTTTTGATCTAAGTTCTATAGGTGAAACCATGGAATATAATCCTGTAACAGCTCCTATAGGACATATATATCTACAGAATGCGCGCTTCTCAAAAATCAAAGCGAATCCAACCGCAGCTACAGAGAGAACTATTATGAAATATGAAGTGTATATGGGACTTGATAATACACCAAAAAAAACAAATGATAGAGTGAATATTAAAAATAAAGGCATTTGTATTTTCAGTCCATTTTCTCTTCTAGGAAATTTCTTTCTTAAACTAAAGACTTTCTGCGAAATATCTCCCAGAAAACCAAAAGGACATGCTGTACACCAAAGTCTTCCAGCTAAAACAAATGTAAATATAACAGCAGCCCACCATATTGTCCATGTCAAAATTGTATTCACATTTAAAGCTGAGTTAACAGGACCAAAAAATCCGAAGAAAAGAACAACAAGAAAAATCAGAAGTGTGGGAATTTGTAAGAATAACTTGTAGTATTTCCATCTAACAAATCTGTTTATTATTCCTATTTCAAGTAAGTTTCGATTCTTTTTTTCAGGAGACTCCCTAAGAGCAAACAATGATGCCACAAAAACTAATCCTATTATAATAGCTACTTGTCTGAGTAATTTTGAATAGGACTCTATTGTTCCTTGTAATAGAAAAATCAGACTAATTAGTATGACAAAGAAGAGGAGAGCGATGGTGACATGAATCCTGGGGTTCATCCTATCACCTCAAACTCCAAAAAGTTCCATTAAAAATGCTGTGATACCCGTGAACACATCGAATTCGGTATATATCATTTCATCATGTCCATGACCTTCGTCATGTTCGTGATAATCTTCGTCTGTCTTATCTGTATCTGGATAGTTGCTCAAATCTGGAGTAAATACAACAGGACCTGCACCCAAACCGCATCCTACACCATAAACTTCTCCAGTTTTTGTGTCTACAAACATAGGATATGCTTTACTGTCGTATGATTCTCCTTCAACTAGGAAAGAGTAAGATATTGTTCCGTGAGTGTCTTGTATTCTTCCATGACCGTGAGTGTGTTCTTCATGACCGGGAATTTCTGTGTTTGTTGCTGTTGAGAGATGTGTCCCTTTACCGTCTTGTTCAAGATAATCTTCAAGTATGTGTTTTGCTTGATGTTCTGTTATTTTGATATCAGTCTTTTCAACAATAACTAAATTATCTCCGTCTGTTGGGAAAAATGTTTTTGAACATGCAGATTTTATCATAACAGTTTCTGCTTCACCTAGACTATCTACTAACTTAACATCTCTCTCCCCACAGGCAAAAACACTACCTGAAAATATCAGGGCGATAGTAAATGTCAAAATTCCAACGACAAACATTTTTTTCATAACAATCACTTAATTCTCAGTGTGAAACCGTATATATTGGTTCGTGAAACCGTCCATCGTTTAGAAACCGTAATATACAGGGCATACATTTTTAACTAGAAGAATTCAATTTAGATTCATGTCAGAACAATCTCATAACAAAAAACTGATTTCATCTATAATTTTAGTTGTAGGACTTCTCATATTTATTGTTGCAGTTTCATCTGTTTTGAGATATGACCTTAATCAATCAGGATTATCTTGTGGAGAAGATTGTCCCCATGAAGGTCAAGTAGAGTTCTTACTAAATATAATACCTCTTCTAGTAGGATTCGGAATAATGGCCGGAGCAGGCACGTATTATTTGATGTCACAAAGACTTGAAGTAAAAGAAGATTTACTAAAAAGAAATTCTCAAGTACTTATGAAATTTCTCACACCAGCAGAAAGAAAGGTTGTAGACATGTTAATAGAGGGTCATGGAAAAATTTTACAAGCAGAAATTACACGTCTTCCAGGAATGACTAAAGTTAGTTCTCATAGAACAATAAAGAGATTGATGGAAAAGGGTGTGATAGAATCTGGTCATTTTGGAAAAACAAATATAGTAAAATTAACAAAAGAAGTAAAAGAAGGTCTTTTGTTATAACTTCTTCTTGGTCTTAAATCCACCATTCATGTGAATTGAAAACAACATTAATGCGATGCTTAACAACAAGAATATAGGTCCGTAGATTGCCAGAGTTGAAACAACTCCTATTGGTAACAATAATCCAGCGAATCCTATACAACCAGGACAAACGCCAACTATAAATGCAAATGCAGCTCCAATTCCGCCTCCGCTAGTACTCTTAATATCACAAACTTTAGGTCCTCTGTATCTGTATATAATGAATGAGACAAACGCACCAAAAAGTGCTACGAACACTACGAATAGCGCTAATTGAATCGGTGGTATTATTTGATACCACAGATCAGTTTGTAATCCAAGTGTTTGCACATAAGGCAGGAAAAAGAACATAAACACGGCAGCAACTACTGCTATTGTAAAGTATGTTCTCTGTCTAAGTGCAATAATAATTTCCATGGTATACCTTTCTGCTCATTAAATAATACAGTGCTGTAGCGCTATTAATATAATGACTTTAAGCCCTAAAATATGCTTTAATTAATTGTTTTAATATTCAAGTATAATCTTTATTATAAACCAGGAGAATTATCTTATTATGACAAAAATAGCATTGGTTACGGGAGCAAACAAGGGAATAGGATTCGAAATAGTCAAACAGCTAGCAGAAAAAGAAATAACAGTAATTCTCACGGCTAGAGACGAAACAAAAGGAAAGAAAGCTATAGAAAAACTAAAAAAGAAAAATATAATCTTTTGTCAACTTGACGTAAATGATCAAAAGAGTATAGACAAGGCTTTTGAATTTGTAGAAAAGAAATTTGGAAGATTGGACATTCTTGTTAATAACGCCGGTGTTTATCTTGATGAGAAAAAGACTCCTCTTAATGTGGATAGAGAGACTGTAAGAAAAACACTAGAAACAAATACAGTCGGTCCCCTATTCATGAGTCAAAAATTCATTCCTCTAATGAAGAAAAACAAATATGGCAGAATTGTTAATATCTCGAGTGGTGCAGGACAATTATCAAGTATGGATGATTACTATTCGGCTTATGCTATATCCAAAACCGCACTAAATGCTATCACACGAATGTTAGCAGCAGCAACAAAGGGGACAGATATACTAGTCAATTCTGTGTGTCCTGGATGGGTTAGAACAGACATGGGTGGGTCAGATGCAGAGAGAGACGTAGAAAAAGGAGCAGAAACTCCTGTATGGCTTGCAACACTTCCAGTTAATGGTCCTACTGGAAAATTCTTCAGAGATAAAGAAGAAATAGAGTGGTAATTAAATGCTCTTCGAAGCTTTTCTCATTTGGACAGTTTTTGTGTATTTAGTTGAGATAGTCAATTTCAGAAACGTCTTTGGTTTTGTAAGAAATCTGGAAGAAATAACAGAACAAAAATACAAATCATATAATCCTCTAGTAAGTGTAATAATACCATTCAAAGGTTTAGATTATGAATTAGAGAAAAACATAAAATCTATTCTAAGCCAAAATTATAAAAAAAGAGAATTCATTTTTGTTTATGATGGCGTAAAAGATCCTGTATATAAAATACTCAGGAAATTTAAGGGAAAAGCCAAACTAATAAAATCGAAACATATCAAGACATGCTCAGGAAAAGTTGCAGCTTTGATTAGTGGAGTAGAAAAATCCAAAGGGTCTGTTTTAGTTTTCGGAGATTCTGACATAAGACCAACAAAGAATTGGTTGGCAGAACTTATAAAACCCTTGAGCGACAAATCAATAGGCGTCACCACCTCATATAGATTGTATTTTCCAATAAAAAACAAATTCATTTCAGCTTTGAAATATACTTGGGATGCAAGTCACATTGGTCTTATGATTAGTAAATATAGATTTGTGTGGGGAGGAAGCTTTGCTCTCACAAGACAAAACTTTGACAAATTAAAAATAATAAGTCAGTGGAAGACGTCTATAAGCGATGATATAGTTATCACGAAAAATATGAGAAAATCTGGTTTAGATATAAGATTCTCGCCAAAATCCATAGTTGCTACATATGAAGACACAAATTGGGAAGAATTAAAAGAATGGTCTAACAGACAAATGTTCTTTGTAAAAAATTATGACAAAAAAACATGGAAATCTGCTTTTTATATATATGGTTATTTCAATTTAGTCTGGTTGATAGGAATTGTTTCTATGGTGATAGGGATATTCACTCCAATTTATCTAGTATTTGCTTCCTTCTTGTTGTTCACTCTAGTGCTGATAATGATAAGAGATTCTATGCGTGAATCAGCGATACAGAAGGTATTGCCAGAGTACAGAGAAGAGTTCGGGAAATACAAAACTAAGAAAATATTATCTAGCATTCTCACAAAACCACTAACCATGTACAACATTTTCAAAGTGAGAAAATTAGATGAGATATCCTGGAGAGGAAGAAAATACTCTGTCTAGTTTATTGGCATACTGGCACGGTCCTACCCTCAGAGTTTTAAACAAAGCATACTATTTTAATCTAAGTGCTAACAAGAATCTATGATATACTCACACTCTCGTTTGAAATGTTTTGAACAGTGTCCATACAAGTTTAAGTTGAAGTATATAGAAAAAATAAAACCCAAACTTGAGCAAAGTATAGAATCTTTCCTTGGTTCTAGAGTTCATGATACATTAGAAAAGCTTTACAATGACTTGAAATTTAAGAAATTTAATTCTCTAGAGGAATTGCTAATACATTTCAATGATGAATGGAAAAGAAATTGGAATTCAGAGATATTGATTGTTAGAAAGGATTATGTACCAGAGAATTATAGGAAGATGGGAGAACAATTCATAACAGATTACTACAAAAGATATTATCCTTTCAGGGATGGAAAAATTATTGGTTTAGAAAAAAGAATTATGATCAATCTAGATTCAGAAGGAAAATATAAACTCCAAGGTTTCATAGACAGATTAATGACGACGGGTGACGGAAAATATGAGATTCATGATTACAAAACCAATGCAGATCTTCCTCTAGAAGAATATATGAAAGAAGATAGACAACTAGCTTTGTATGCTCTTGCTGTCTTACATGGATATCAAGATGCAAATAAAATAAAATTGATTTGGCACTTCTTAGCTACAGATAAAGAGATTGTAGTAGAGAAAACAAAAGAAGAATTAGATAAGCTAAGAAAAGATACTATTGAATTAATACAGAAAATAGAAAATGAAAGAGAGCATAAGACTCGAGTTTCTAAATTATGTGATTGGTGTGAGTTTAGAGAGCAGTGTCCTGAGTGGAGTCACATAGTTAAAACAGAAAATCTAGAACCAAATAAATTCTTGGATGAGCCTGGAATCAAGCTAGTGAATAGGTACGCGGAACTACAAAATGAAAAAACTAAACACTGTGAAAAGATTGATAAAGAAATGGATCAAGTAAAAGAAGCACTGATAAAAGTTTCAGAAAAAGAGAATGCTTCTGTAATCAATGGATCAGACCACATTGCAAAAATATGGATAAAAGAGTGTTCGAAACTTCCTGGAAAAAATGATCCGACACGTGATGATCTTGAAAAAATACTAAAAGCTTTTGGTGAGTGGAATAGTGTTGCACAGTTGGATACTTTCAAATTATCCAGAATGATTGATGATGAGCAAGTACCTCCAGACGTAATGAAAGAGATAGAGAAGTTCATAGAAAAAACAAAAGTAGAAAGGATTTACTTGAGAAAGAAGAATGAAAAAGTCTAATGATGTTGGATGCATCTGTGGAATAACATTTATTTTTGGTAGAATATAATCCTAAGAGAAAACGCCTGTAAATGTTTTACAGAATTGTGCTTTAGCAATCTTGAGATGTCTCTTTCCATCTTCTGTTAAAGTGTAAGTGATTGTTTTGCCCTCTTTTTTTTCATTTAGGAGCCCATACATTTTCAAGCCCTTAAGAGCTGGATAGATAGTTCCAGGACTAGGCTTTTCGCCCTTTCTTTTTTCAATCTCTTTAGCTATTTCTTGACCATTCATTGCTTTCTTAGAAAGCAAGAAGAGTATAAGAAAAGAAAGCATGCCTCTCATATCACAGTAACAACCGTGTTTCTCTCTTTCATGACCTTTCGTACTATCCATATTATATATTGGATATACGATACATTTAAATGTATTGTTATCCTAGATTATCGTATGCCTCGAGGATTTCCTAATTGGGACGATGTGTACAAGAATGAAGACCCAGAAAAAATGCCCTGGTTTAGCAGAGAGTTGGATTCTGATTTAGATGAGACCATTAAAAAAATGAATATAAATTCTGGTAGTTTTCTCGACTTAGGAACAGGACCTGGTTCACAAGCAATTAGATTATCCGAGAAGGGTTTCGAAGTAACTGGTTCTGATATATCAGAACATGCAATAGAGAAAGCCAAAAAGCTCGAATCTAAAATCAATTTTGTTGTAGATGACATACTAGATACAAAACTTCCAAAAGAATCTTATGATTACATATTTGATAGAGGATGCTTTCATGTTCTAGAACCTGAACAAAGAGAAAAATATATAGAAAATGTTTTGAGTATACTGAAAACTGGTGGAATATTATTCCTAAAACTGTTCAGTAAAAGGGAACCCGAGATACAAGGACCTCAAAAATTCGATCCAGATGAGATAAAAATCATGTTTGAAAAATATTTCGAGATAGAAAGTATAGAAGAAATCGAGTATCAGAGCGATACTCTAACAGAGAAACCTAAAGCCTTATTTTGTATATTAAAGAAGAAATGATATATCGGGTAACCGATACATTTAAATACCTACTAAACTAATATATCGTATACCCGATATAAAATTCACAGGAGGTGAAAATATGAACGGAAAATGTGGTAGTAATGGTAGTTGTGGTTGTGGAACCGAAAGAAGCTTCGTAACAAAAGCAGAAAAAATAGAAATGTTAGAAGAATACAAAAAGAGTTTAGAAAATGAAGCTAAAGGTGTCGCTGAAAGGATTCAAGAGCTCAAGAAGAATTAATCCTTTCTTCTTTTTCTTTTCCCTGAAGGGAATTTATTATATTTATGATTAGAAGAAAGAGTGCGCCAGCCGGGAGTGTCGGTCTCCACCCGTTGATATAATATGTATTCATTCGGGAAGAGTCATTCGAACCCGGATCTCCACCGTGGCAGGGTGACGTCCTACCATTAGACTACTAGCGCATTATTGAATGATATTATTATTGGTGATTTAAATGTTATTCCTCTAATCCTAGTTGAAAAAACGGTCTCATAAATTCAGTCAAAGCGTATTTTTTTTCATTCGCATCGACAACGAAAAGAGACCCATAATCATCAGAGTATAATCTATCCCAAGGCTCTGTGCATCTCCTCATCATAACTTTTGCTATTGCATAATATGCTAAATCGAGAACATCAGCTCCTTTAGAGTTGTATTCGGTTTTTAATTCTTGCTGAAGAGCAATTTCATCATCCATTTCTCCATCAATCGAGTATATGAAAGAATTGACACCTTTACGCCAAACAGAAAGAACGTCTTTTTTATCAAATTCATAAAGAGCTTCTAGGAGCGCGGATTCATATTCCCCTACCAACTGTCTCACGCGATGATTTTTCATCCAACCATCTTGAAGAATTTCAGCTACATCTGGCCTTTCTGTATAAAAAGTTCCAGCAGAATTTAGATCTATTATAAGTCCCTCGCTCATTACTACAGGGGTTACTAAAGTAGAAGGACTAGTATCTATCAAAGAAATTGAACCTCTTGCAATTTCTCTGGCTCCTTGTAGAAATGCTAAATGCATCATCGTTTCTTTTCTAAGCCATGTTGGTCCTAATACACCCATCATGGTTTGTGGATCGTCTCCGTCAAAATAACAACCATCATTTAGAAGTACTCTTCTAAGAAATTCGCTCTTAGGAAAATTATCGAGTATCCATTCTACTCTTTCATCCATAGCTACAACTTTGTCCATTAAAGCTTCAGCTACGTCGTCGGTTGTACCTCCTGGTAGATCTAGCATAATTGGATACTTAGCTAAAAACTTATCTCTGTCCATATCAGAAAATTAAAACTAACTTTTATAAACGCTTATTCCTTCTTGATTTTCTTAACATTTATACTTCTACAATTAGGACAAAGTCGTGTAGCTGGTTCCATGAATAATGGTTTTCCAGTCCATCCACAACTTTCACATTCATATTTAGCCATATATATCACTAGATTGTAATTTTTATAAATCAACCACTCATACCGAATTGTTTAGCAATGTTTGCAAGAGGTCCACGCTTCAAGCCTTTTCCACCCTTTGTCATCTTCATAATTTTCTTAGATTGCTTGTAGTGCTTTAGGAGATCGCGAACTTCAGATTCTGATATTCCTGATCCCTTTGCTATTCTTTGTATTCTCTGTGCCTTGATTAAATCAGGCTCTCTTTTCTCTTTAGGAGTCATTGATTGTATAGCAAATTCCCATTTCTTCATTTTTTCTTCTTGAACATCAAGCATACCCTTTGGTATCTTCATCTTGCTTGCGCCTGGGATCATTTCCATGATACCGGATAAAGAGCCCATTTTCTTAACAGATTTGATCTGATCAAAGAATTCCTCTAAAGTGAACTCTCCTTCAAGCATTTTCTTTGCAGTTTCGCTATCAACACCAAGTTCCTTTGCTTTATCAAGCAATCCCTGTATATCTCCATAACCAATAAGCTTGGATACGAATCTCTTAGGATCATATACCTGGAAATCATCGGTTTTCTCTCCTAGACCAATAAACTTGATCTTAGCTCCTGAAACAGATGTAGCTACTAGAGCTCCACCACCTTTAGCTGTACCATCGAGCTTGCTAACGATTACACCTGTAATACCTACAAGTTTTGTGAATTCTTCGCTCTGTCTCCTAGCTGCTTGACCTATATCAGCTGGTATAACTAGGATGACCTCGTCTGGCTTGATTATATCGCTCAGATTCTTGAGTTCTTTGGCTAGATCTTTGTCTAGAGCGTCTCTACCTGCAGAATCAAAGATGATTACATCGTCCTTACTCTTCTCCAGGGCTTTCTTGGCTATATCCTCGGGCTTTTTACCCTCTCTATAAACAGGGACTTCGAGTTTATCTCCCAATTGGTTGAGCTGGTCTTGAGCAGCTGCTCTGTGTGTATCACAAGCAACCAAACCCGGTTTCAAACCTCTAACCTTAAACCACTTGGCTAGCTTGCCTATGGTTGTGGTTTTTCCTGAACCGAAAAGGCCAATAACAAGGATTTTCTGTTTTTTGAGCTCTATTTCACCTTTTTCTTCACCTAAAAAGCTAACAAGCTCGTCATATAAAATTTTGACAAAATGCTCTTTCAGAGTCATTCCTACTGGAGGTTTCTCATCTAGAACTTTCTTCTTAATTTTTGTAGATAATTCAGAAACTAGGGCTACGTCTACGTCTGCTAGTAGTAATGCTCTTTGTAAATCCTTAACAATTTCCTCTACAGCAGCCTTATCCACGATACCTAAGCCTGTGATTCTCTTGAGTGTGCCTTTCAAAGATGAACCTAGATTTTCTAAGACCATATATAATCCTGTCTATGCTTATTTAAAAAGGCTAAAATAAGAGTAAAAGCTATTCAGCGAGCTCGAAGCTTGCTTCTCCGCCGTTCTTGTTAATATCTCTTACTATGTTCTTGCTAACTTCTGTTACTTTGGCTTCAATTTCTTTGTAGTTTCCACCAGTTCCCTGAAGAGTGTACCTAGGAGCTGATACATACTTGATCGTCAATTCATCATCTTTGATTTTAGATAAAACATCCTTGATTATGTTTATGCCATTTGGTTTGTAACAGACTATATTCAAAATAGATGTAACTATGTAGGTTTTACTTCCTCTGTTCTTTTTAGCTACTTCCTCTATGAATGATAACCATTCACTCTTAATTTTTTTAGTCTTCAAAAGATCAGGATTTTTCACAGCCATTTCAAAAGCTTTTGTGAGAGAACCAAATCCGTCCTGTAGATCATAACCAATTTCATCATATGCTTGATCCAATGTTTTATTCATTTTCTTTGCAATAATCTCAAGCATTTTCTCTGCTTTTCTTTCTCTTTTGAATTCATTCAGCTTGCTGTTTACCTGTTCTTTATGAACCCTCTTAATAGATAGGTTTATACCGTCTTTATCAACTCCCATTACCTTACAAACAACATACTGATTTTCTTTTAAGAAATCTCTAATGTTTCTTACCCATTTGCTTGCAACTTCAGAAACCTGGATCAATCCAGTTTTATTATACTCTACGAGATTTGCTATAGCAGAATTAGGATGGATTTTTAATATTTTACAGACTACAATTTCGTTGAATTGTGGACTTCCACTCTTCTTCATTTAGCTTCTCCTAGTACCGTGGCTAAGATTTTAGCTTTACCGCCTGTTGGTTCTGCAAGTGTCTTACCACAAACCAAACACTTCACTTCTGAAGATGGTTTTTCAAATATCACTTGTTCATTTTTGCATTCACACTTAACCTTCAAAAATTTACCTGTCATAATTATCCTTCCCCTTTTACGTAATTACTATAATTTCCGATCTCACCATCCACAAATGAATGATGAGGTAGGGTGTCTCCGTCATTCCCATATATGAAATGACCGAAGTCCATATCTCTAAATTTCATCACTCTGTTTTCAGGTCCTAATTCAGTCTGCAATATCTTGTAATCATGAATTTCGGAATCTAATATTCTCAATGATTCGTTTTCCCCATCCAAAACGGATATGACACCGTTGCCATACCCTGAGACCATATAAATTTCTGGGAACATATTAACCCCGTCCCAGTTTCTAATACGGGAAGTTGGTATTATCAAAGCTCCTATTCGAATATTATCCATGGATAGCATTTCTAATTCTTTGCCCCTGACCTGATATCCTGCAAACATAATCACCTACGTTAATTCTAACTTTTTTACTCTGAAACCCTTCTTGGTGTGCATTTTCTTACATTCATTACACTTGAATCTTAAATCAACCTTTTGTGTAGGTTTTTTAGCTACAGCAGGTTTTGAATATTTACCATGACCACCATATCCCCTCTTGATTCTGTCTTTTCTTTTGTTGCTTTGTGAGTTAGGGTGAGCAGTTCCTCTACCTCTTTGCTTTCCCTGTTTCACTACGTGTTCTGTGTGTTTCTTGCACTTTGGGCAATATGTGTTTACATTCTTTGGATACTTCATACTATCACTTCTAATATCTGTTATTAAGAGATATTTATATATAAAAAGATATGTGCAGGGCCTAAATATCCATTTTTCTGGCTATTTTCTTATCTATTAATAGATTTGCATTCTCTTCAGGTATGTTAGCAACATCCCCTTTCCTGAATGGGCCATAATTCTCCATATCTATACCAACAAATTCGGGTAAATCATCAAGTAATGCTATAGATCCTAATTTTCTAGGTTCTCCCTCTGTCGATACCTTTCTCTTTTTCTGAAAATCTTTTATATTTTTCACAACAATTTCGAAGAACTCTTGTTCTTCTGATGTCATATTATCTGAAATTACACCAGATCTTATGAAAGATAAGCTAAGAGAAAGAAGCTTTCTCTCCCTCACTTCCAATAAATCTTGAACTATTCTTTTTATAGATTCAAGCTCCCACACTTCTTCTTTTCCTGAGATTTTAGATTTATTTTCTATATAACTCTTTACATCAGTAAAGAAGCCTTCTGGAAGACTTGTTAGGCTTTTTGCAGCCTTTTCATCATTTACGATTTTCATTATTGTTTCGTACGTTAGAAGCATATTTTCTCCTCTTTTTAATTGGCGTTGCTTTTTTAATAGAGTAATTTACAGGATTTTTAATTGTTTTCTTGTGGCCTCCACATTGCGAATCTGGTTTACATACCCCAAAGTCAGTGTACCATCCCTTATATTCACAGTTTGGTGGAAGTAATATCTTATTTCTGTTTTTATGCCATCTTACCTGCATTCTTATGTAATTCTCATTGATTGGTGGATTATTCTTTGTGTTCCACTCAAAAATCTTAGCTTCTATTTCTTCCCAGCTCCACTTCAGCGAAGAGAAGAAATTTATCAGTGTGAAAACAGATCGCTTTTTCCCATCAGATAAACCATTCAGAATATTATGAATGCATGGTGGAGCAAAGTCCAAAGGAATTTTTTTAGTTATCTGAGCTCTTTGTACTAGCTCTTTTGTTTTTTGTTTTTCATATTTAGAGCTCCAATCAATTGCCTCTGCGACTAAAACTTGGGCTTCGTTTTCTTTTTTATGAATTAGAAAGTTTTCTTTTACTTTTATTTTAGCTGGATCAGCTGTTTCTCTTTTGAATCCTGGAAGATCATGAACTGAGAGTGGTAAAGAAAAGAATCCGCTTGTTTTGTGTAGAGAATATGGCATGCGAACTAAATGTCTAGGTGAAATCATTACAGGATCAACGTCAACTATTTCATATGGTTTCAGTTCCTCGCCATCCAATATTTCTTCTTTACTTTTTCCTGTTTTTTCTACGAGTTCTTCTATAGAAAAACTCTTTAAAATAGCGTCTCTAAGAATGTCTTTTGTAAAATCTTTCAAATAAGAAACTATGCTTCTAGGCAAATCTGGATACATTTCAACTGTTGGTTTGTAGTCTATTTTATCAGGAATTGCTTCCCATGGAATACCCAGATGAAATCCTTTATTTCCAGAGAATTTAATAGAAGGAATGATACCATGTTTTTTCAATACTTGAACAAAAACTAAAGCGCCTATTTTTCCATGCTCAAAGTCCTTACAATCGAGATCAAGTAATAGGTCCCATCCAGATCTCATTTTTGAATAATTGTCAGTTTTTAGAGCCATTGGATTTGACCATCTTTCAATAGAATAGTGAAATTCAACTACACCCGATCTAGCCATGGATACAATATCTTTTGGGTATCTGATTGTGTTGGGTCTTGTTCCAAATCCCCCATTCCTGAAAACACCCACAACTTCTCTGCCTTCAGCTGATTTCAGCATAGCTTGTTGTACATCATCTCTAGAATAGTATTCATAGATCTTTCCAAGATTCATGTAGAAAAATTGTAATAAAGAAATAAAAGAGCTTATTTTCTGAAAATCATGAAGACAAGTCCAGATATTACAATAAAGGTTATAATTGCATATACGTACATGCTTTGCACTCCAATCAAATCTGCAGTTATACCAAATACAAATAGTAGAGCAGCTAGTAAAGGCTGCTTTGTGAAACTAGATATTGATAAAATAGTGGTTCTGTTATTTGATTTTATATTCTTATTTATCTCGTCCTCGAGAACTATTCTATTAAATCCTTCAGCAAATCTAGTTATAATCACAGCTATGATAATTATTAATCCAAATCCAAATGCCTGGCCTAAGAAGCTGAGTAGAATCAAACCAAAGCCCAAAAATAAGAGGCCCTTGAATCCGATATGTTTTTCTAATCTGTGAATTGTCTCTCCGCCTAATCCCATAACTACTCGCATAATAGCGTATATAACACCGAAATAAATAACACTTAGGCCTGAGATTAGAAGTAATGGTTGTGTAAATGTAGCACTCATGAAAATGAAAGAAGCTACAATCGTATTCACCAATAAAGCAAATAATAATTTTTTATTTGAACCAATTTCTTTGAAAGATTCGAGTAATTTCTTATTGTAAAGGGAAAGAGTATCTTTCTGTTTCTTCAGTTTTGTAGGTTCAACAAAAAGTGATGCAGATATGAAAGATCCTACAAAAAAGAAAATTCCTATCAAGAAAGGAAGTTTAGTATCAATCACATAAATTACAGGAATGGTAAGCAGAACAAGCGCATTTATGACATGAGAATATAGCACAACCCGTCCATTGAATTTCTTAAATTCTGATGTTCTTTTCAGTTTAACTAGAGTGTCATAAAGTAGAGCATTCCTGGTTCCTGTTACAAAGGCTCCTGCAATGCCATATGCGAGGGCTGCTAGCAAGAAATAAGCAAAAGAATCTCCTATGAAATAGAGAAACATTGTTAATGCACCGAAAACTGAATGAAGAAGAAGGGATTTTTTCTTTCCATGTAAATCAGCGAAAACTCCTCCATGAAGTTCTGTGCTTAGAACAACAACAGCTGTAACAGCTAATAATATTCCTATTTGTGTATAGTTCAGGTTGTTTAATAAAAAATATATAATAATTATAGGCATCGAGACTCTTTTTATCAAAGCGCTGTATACGTAGAGTAACGGTATATTCCTATAATAATTAACCATAACATAGGTTTGGTTCTCTGAAAATAAAAACTACTTGTGAGCTAATCCAAATAGTATGGAGTAAACCCCTTTCAGTATTACAATTATTCCGATGTATAGGAAGAAGTGGAAATGCATGCCTGTGAATACTAAATACAAGAATATTCCTGCAACAAGATCAAACACTCCTAGAAGATCAAAGTAGAATCCAGCGCCTGCTGCTGTTAATATTGAATATACTCCTTTCAAAATAGCTATGATGAATAAGAAGAATATGAGAGAATTTCCAGTGAAATCAATAATTCCACTAAGGGCTAACGTGAATCCTAACAATAAGTCCAATAATCCTAGTATCATCAGTACAGCCATAACTGTGTTTTAACAGAAGTATTAATAAGTTTACCTGTGATTGTAAGCATCAACAAGTGCTATACTCTGAGTAACACGAGATCCTAGTCTTTTATGTAAAGGAACAGGAAAATCATCATCTCCGAATGCGTGATACATGCCGCCTGTGTGGAATTGGGAATCAACTCGAATAATTTCACTAGCTTGAATGTTTTCTCTCTCTTCTTGGAAAGCTGGATCATCTAGAGGATTGTCACCGATAATTTCAGGTCTTAACATTTCATCAAACCAAGCTGCAATTTCAGGATTTGTATAACTAGCGTCAGCAAGACTGACAAATAGAGCTCTGAAAGTTTTATAGTCTAGTCTTTCACCTATCGAATTTGAAAGATCAGGAATATTGAAAACAGGAAGAGGTAACTTTGGATGATCTACGAAATGAACTTCTGCTCCAGTACTTCTCGCATAATCTATGGCTGCTATAACTTCGTATCCTCCATTACGTTCAATGTCTAGAACCATTTTCTCATAACCAGGATCGAGTCCATAACTTCTAATTTGTCTTGCTTTCTGATCTCTGATATTCATTATTGTCTCTCTGGCCTGTTCAGGAGAATCTCCTTTAGGAAATTCAACAGATATAACTTTAGGGCTGTATACACCTAAGAGATAACTAATTCTATTGTATCCTTCTAAGTCAATCTTATGATGTGTTCCTACTATTATCATGTGTAGCGGTACACGCGCTTACTTTTAAAGTTTATACTTAATTCTTCAGAACTTTGTAATGAAGCTGAAATTCATCTTCAGAAATAATCTTAGTTTCTAGTAACTTCATTTTAATTTCAAAATCCTCATCTGCTGATATCTTAATACCATTTCCTATTAAGACAGGTTCAACATCAAAATATACTTCATCTACAAGATTCTCCTTCAAGAAAGATGCATTTATTTTTCCTCCGCCTCCAACAAATGCGATTTTAAATCTCTTTTCTTCAAGAAGCTTCAAAACCTCTTTTGGAGATTTGTCAGTGAAAATAACATTGTCTCCCCATTTATTTTTTATTTTTTTATTTGTCATAACTACATTAAGGCGATCAGGATACGGAAAATTACCATCCTTAACATCACGATCAAATGTTCTTTTCCCTACAATTATATTACCTGCTTTTCTAGTCATTTCATCAAAACATTTCCAAGCGTTCTCAGAAATAAAGCTTGTATCATCGTTCTTTGTTGCAATCATGCCATTGGCACTAATTTCCATATATAGTATTACTTTCATACAACCTCTATACCAGGTTTCCCTGGCTCGGCTCTTAATGCTTTTAGGGCGCGAGATTCATAACCATGATGAACTTCTATTTTACATTTGAATTCTTTCTCGAGCAATCCTTTTGATTCATCTAAAGCAGTGAATTCTTCATTTTCTGATAGAATTTCCTTCATCTTTCCTAAATCTTTTGTGAGGGTTTGAGCAAATCTTAGTGTATCCTTTCCATATTTATTGAATTTAGGATTCTTCATTATTGTTGAAACAATTTCTTTAGGATCTTTAGATTCTAGAATTTCTTTGTGAACTTCATATTTCCATGTTGGGCTTACGTATATGATTATTTTTTCATGTTTCTTATTGACAATTTTTAGTATGTCGTATATGTCTGATTTTGTTTGTTTTACTAAATCTTCCATTTTCATTATTCTATTGTCTATGAGTTTTACATCAGCTTTAGGCCATGATTCTTGTGAAACAAATCCCTTTCCTATTTTCTCCCAAGATTCTTCCATCATGTGAGGAGCAAATGGAGAAAGTAGTATCACAAAATTTTTCAATGCGTAACCAAGTACATTTTTATCCCCGTCAAATTTTTGTAAATCTCCAAAGAATCCCATCAAGCTTCCAACAGCTAGATTGAACTTGAAATTATCCATGTAATCTGAAATGTCTTGTATCAGCTTGTTGGTTTTGCTTAATAATATCTTCTCTTTATTTCCAATTTTATTTACATCAAATTTACCAAATGAAAAATTATTGTCCTGTACGTAGCCATATACACGCATCAAGAATCTATAAGATCCTGCAACACCTTCATCGTTCCATTCTAGTTCTTTTTCTGGAGAAGCTAAAAAGAGCAAGAAGATGCGAGCAGTATCTATTCCATATTTTTTAGAAATATCTTCTTGACTAACAACATTACCAAATGATTTACTCATCTTCTTACCGTCTTTTATCACCATGCCCTGAGTGAATAATCTTTTGAAAGGCTCATCAACTTTAGATAAACCAAGTTCTTGGAGAACCTTTGTAATGAATCTAGCATACATAAGATGTAATATGGCGTGTTCTATTCCGCCTATATATTGATCTACTGGCATCCAATATTTTGCTTTCTCTTTGTCAAACATCGCGTTCTTAGTTGCGCCTGTATATCTAAAGAAATACCAAGAAGAATCAACGAATGTGTCCATAGTATCTGTTTCTCTTTTTGCTTTTCCACTACATTTTGGACACTTCACATCAGCAAAAGAAGCAGAAGTTTCTAAAGGGTTTCCTTTGCCAGTGAATTTAACATCTTCTGGAAGCATCACAGGAAGCTGGTTTTCAGGTACAGGAACGATTCCGCATTTATCACAATATATGATTGGTATTGGTGTTCCCCAATATCTTTGTCTTGAAATCAGCCAATCTCGAAGCTTGTATTGAGTTGTTTTAGCTCCGAATTTCCTATCTTCCAACCAGTCAGCCATTTCAGGCAAAGCTTTCCTGTTATTCATTCCGCTGAAATGACCAGAGTCAAATAATATTCCATCGTCTGTGAATGCGTCTTTGTAATCCTTAGGGTCAATTGATTTACCTTCAGGACTGATAACAAACTTTAATGGAATTTTGTATTTCCTTGCAAATCTGAAATCTCTTTTATCGTGAGCATCACACATGACTATACCAGAACCATACATGAGAGCAAAGTTTGCAATGTAAATAGGAACTCTTTCTCCATTCACAGGATTAATTGCATATCTGCCTGTAAAGAACCCTTCTTTCTCTTTTTCTTCATTTACTCTATCTTCAACTTTCTGTTTCAACATTTTCTTTACAAACTCTTTTGCACTCTTTTCATACTTAGTTCCACCCACAAGATTTTCTATTAAAGGATGTTCAGGAGCTATTCCAAGAAATGTAACACTGTATATAGTGTCACATCTGGTTGTAAACGTAGGTAAAACAATCTTGGAATTCTCGAGTTTGAAATGAATATCAATCCCACGACTTCTACCAATCCAGTTTCTTTGCATTGTTTTGACGTTCTCAGGCCAATCTAGCTTATCTAAATCGTCTAAAAGTTGATCTGCATATCGGGTTGTTTTGAAGAACCACTGGCTGAGGATTTTCAACTTAACTTTGCTTTTACATCTCCAACATTTTCCTTGTTCAACTTGCTCATTAGCTAGTACAGTTTTACAATGATTACACCAATTCACTGGAGCTTCTTTTTTGTAAGCTAGTTCTTTCTTATACATCTGTAAAAATAACCACTGATTCCATTTGTAGTATTGAGGATCACATGTGGATACTTCTCTTGTCCAATCATAACTTAATCCAAGAGCCTTTTGTTGTGCTCTTATATTGTCAATTGCTTGCAGAGTGTATTTTTTTGGGTGAGAATTGTTCTTAATTGCAGCATTCTCTGCTGGTAAACCGAGAGCATCATATCCCATTGGATATAACACATTAAATCCTTGCATTCTCTTGAATCGAGCAAAACAATCTCCCATTGCATAATTTCTTACGTGACCCATGTGTAATCCGCTTCCAGATGGATACGGAAACATCTCAAGAACATAATATTTCTTTTTCTTAGAATCTTCTTTCACTTGAAAAATATTAGCTTTCTCCCACTTGTCTTGCCATTTCTTCTCAAGTTTTTTGAAGTCCATGTAAATCCTGTTATTATATTGTGTTTAGTATAATATTACTGCTTCTCCTGAGGATTTATACAATTTATATTGGAAAAAACACAAATAAAATTATGGAGAAAGCACAATCAACTAATAGTATGGTCTGGTTCGCTATAATATTCATAATAGCAGCTGCAATTGTTATCAGCTTTCAAATGGCAGATCCTGTTGGTTCTTTTCTAGCATTTCTAGGAATTTAGCATGATATTTATTCTTTCAATGCAAATCGTTTAAAGGGTAAAATGAGTTTTAAAGATCAGAGTCAGGCTTCAACAATAGTTATCTTCATAATTCTGATAATTGTGGCTACATTCTTCACTTTATTTCAAGCTTCATCCCCTTCTGGATATTTTAGGTCAGTTTTAGAACCTATTGATAGCGGTACAGTAAATAAGCAAATTCAGTCCATTGAATCATGGGATATGAGAATGGTAGACGGTTTCCCAAAAACCCTATCGGGTGGAGAGATTGTATACTCTGGAATCCCAGAACAAAAAGCTGAAGTTTTTGTTACTGAACATTCTTCTCTTTTTGGAATTGGGTATGTAGAAAATGTTTTAGAACAAAATATTCCGGGAGGAAATAAGATCACTTTTAGACAGATGGAAAACAACCTCCCTGTTATAGATTCTTATATTGGTGTTATTGTCTCGGGTGAGGGCGTGGTATATGCTGTCTCGTCCACAAAAGAAATTCCGAGAGTAAGCCCCTTTCCTAGCATAACTCCTGAGCAATCTTTAGAATTTGCCCTTGCAGATATTGGAGCAAGCGAAGTTTTAGGAAAAAAAGTAACACTCTCTATATTCCCATCAGATCCACCTAGACTATCTTATGAAATATTCTTATCAGTTGACAACGGGTACATAGAACCCTGGAGATTTGTTGTAGATGCACATGACGGTTCCATATTATTAAAGAGTAAATTGGTGCTAGAAGTTGATGGTCAAGTGTTTGATCCAAATCCGATCGTAAAATTAAATGATGATGATTTAAGGGACACTGATCCTGATGAAGATTTTGAGAATGCTTATTTTGTGAGAGAACTAAAAAATTTAGATCCACCAGTTGGGGGGTTGTACAGTCTGACAGGAAAATATGTGAATATGACGAATATGATGATTCCAACCAATTATCCACCAACGTCTCCAGACAATTTCATATTTCCTAGAAGTGATAAAGGTTTTGAAGAAGTGATGGGTTACTATCACATTAATAGAAATCAAGAGTATATACAGAGCCTGGGTTTTGAGATATTAAATATGCCAATAAGAGTAGATGCTCATGGCCTTTTTAATATGGATAGTTCTTCTTACTTCGGAGAACCTTTTGGGGCAGGATACATTGCCCTAGGAGATGGAGGAGTGGACGATGCAGAGGACGCTGATATAATTATTCATGAATATGGGCATGCTATACAAGACAATCAGACAGTTGGTATTTATTTTGGTCGTAATAATAATGGATATGGTGATGAAACAGGAGCAATGTCCGAGGGGTTTGGTGATTACTGGGCCTTTAGTGTTGGTTATGAAAAATCTCAAGGAACAACATTTGAGACATATATAGGAGAGTGGGATGCCAAGGGATACACTGATCCGGACACAGATGAACTAACACCCGGAGATTATTTGAGAAGAGTAAATGAAAATAAATACTATCCAAGTAGTATGGTTGGTAAAAAACATAATGATAGTGAAATATGGTCTAGATCATTATATGATATATTCACTCAGATAGGAAAAGAAAAAACTGACAGAATTGTTTTATATTCACATTATCTTGTTCCAACAAATCCTGATTTTGAGGACGGCGCATTTGCAATAGTTGATGCAAATGAGATATTATATCCTGCATTTGAGCTTGATGGAAGTGTAATAGGACTGCATCATAATGAAATATGTATTTCTTTTGTTGCAAGAGGAATTCTAACCTCCACCGAGTGTCCTAATATTGATGATATTTCATTATGCTATGCTGATGAAGTAGGATGTACTGATACTAGTGGATTGCCTTATGATCATTTTTGTAGTGGTCATTCAAGTAAGATATGGGCATGTTCTGCAGAAGAAACATGTGTTGTGACAGATGGAGAGTTCTGTGAGCATGGATGTATAGATGGAGTATGTCAAGAAACATCTACTGAAGGAGAGATAGAACAAGACTGTGTATATGATAAGAGACTAGGTATTTGGATCTGCCATTAATTATCTTCCTCTGATTTCAAAATTAGTGAATTCTCCTCTGTATGGGCTCTCTTTTGTTTCAACAGCTTTTACTAATGCTCCATTAGGACCAATTCTACAAAAATCGAGAAGTTCTGTTATTACGTCATCGTCGCCTTCAAAAACAACCTCTACACCTTCTGGTATGTTCTTAACCCAGCCACGTACGCCCATAAGATTAGCTTTGCTCAGGATGCCCATTCTGAAGAAAACACCCTTTACATCACCTTTTATTAGAGCTTGAACTCGAGTTTTCATACCTTTATCTTTATAATAGTAAATTTTAAATTATTGTTATGAGTTTTCATGGATCCTGTCAATAAAGTTCTAGAACTTTCTGGTTATGAAAAATTGAATCCCGCACAAGAACTAGCTGTTAAAATGGGTTTAGTTGGAGATAAAAATTTAGTAGTGGCGGCTCCAACAGCTTCTGGTAAAACTCTGATGGCTGAAATAGCTGCTTTAGATACAATACAAAAAGGTGGAAAGGTTATTTACATTGTTCCTTTGAAAGCTCTGGCAAGTGAAAAATATGAAGATTTCAAAAAGAAATATGAACCTCTAGGAACAATGGTTGGAATGAGTATAGGAGATTCAGATTCTTCAGATACTTGGTTAGCTAAATATGATCTAATAATTGTTACAAGTGAGAAACTAGATTCTTTACTAAGACATGGAATTTCTTGGTTAGATCAGGTAAAGCTAGTTGTAGTAGATGAAGTTCATCTACTAAATGATCCATCAAGAGGTCCAACACTAGAAATGGTTTTGACAAGATTGAGAAAATTTATAAACCCGCGTATATTGGCCCTGTCTGCAACAATAAATAATTACAAAGAGTTAGCAGATTGGTTAGATGCTGAAACAGTCAAGTCAGATTATAGACCTGTCCAGTTGTATAGAGGTATCTCTTTTGAGAAGAAAATTACTTTTATTCCTCAAAGAGTTGTTGAGATCACAGCTAAAAATGATTTAGAATTCATAGTTGAAGATACTCTAAAAAAGAAGAAACAAGTTCTGTTCTTCGTTTCAACTAGAAGAAGTACAGAAGCTCTAGCAGAAAACTTAGGAAAATTTTTACAACCTAAAATTAAACCAGATGAATTAGAAAAACTATCGGAAATTGCAAATAAAGTTTTGAAAGCAGTGGAGAGTCACACAAAACAATGTGATCGTCTTGCAAGATGTATAGTAACGGGAACAGCTTTTCATCATGCAGGTTTAGTTAGTAAACAAAGAAAATTAATTGAAGAAGCATTCAAAACAGGTCTGATAAAAGTTCTAACAGCTACACCAACTTTAGCAGCTGGAATAAACTTACCAGCTTATAGAGTTGTAATTCGCGATCTCAAAAGATTTAATTCAATTAGGGGAACTGATTACTTACCAAACTTAGAAGTTGAACAAATGGGTGGACGTGCAGGAAGACCAGCTTATGATACAGAAGGAGAAGCCATTATTATAGCAAAAAATATGGCAGATGCTCAATATGCTTGGGAGAATTACATAAATGGGGAACCAGAGAAAATCTACTCAAAACTTGGAGTAGAACCAGTACTCCGCACACATGTTTTAGCTTTGATAGCTTCTGGTACAACTCCATCTAAACCAGCATTATTCGATTTCTTTTCCAAAACTTTCTATGCTCATCAGTATCAAGATTTGACACAACTAAACTTCAACTTAGAAAAAGTTCTAACTATGTTAGAGAAGTTCAAGTTCATAGAAATGACAAATTCTGTATCAGATACGATGCCTAACAGTGAGTTCAAACCAGCTAGTCTAATAGACGATGACATAAAACTTAATGCAACAAAAATTGGAAGAAGAGTTTCTGAATTATATATAGATCCAATAACTGCAAATAATATAACATCTTCTTTGACTAAGATGACTCCTACTCACATAGCTATCCTACAAACCATATGCGATTGTCTAGAAATGAAACCTTTACTAAATATGAGAAAAGGTGATGCAGAAGAAATAAACGAATTCTTGATAGAGCATCAGGATGATTTTGTAAAGAAACCACCAAATGAATGGGAAATAGAATATGATGAATATTTCAGATTAGCTAAAACTGTTTCCATGTTTAAATCCTGGACAGAAGAAGATGGAGAAAATAAACTTCTAGATAAATTCAACATAGCTCCTGGAGAGCTGCGTGTTAGACTAGAAAACGCAGACTGGCTTCTTTATTCAACACAAGAACTAGCTCTACTCATGGGTTTAATGGACACGATTAAATATATAAGAAAAACAAGATTGAGAGTAAAACACGGCATAAGAGAAGAACTTTTGCCACTCATAAAAATCAAAGGTATAGGACGAAAAAGAGCAAGAAAATTATACGGCTCTCAAATCAAATCAGTTTTAGATCTTAGAAAAGTCCCGCTAGAAACTCTATCGCGCCTAGTCGGTCCAAAAACAGCGAGTGAAATAAAGAGACAAGTTTAATTTATTTTCCTGTGTTTTTCGCTCCACTGCGTATATTTTTTCCAGAACCCTGCAGCTTGTCCTGTTACACTGACTTTTCCTATTTTTCCATATTTTGCATAAGATGTTATTAAGCCACGAAGTCTTGTCTGAGTCGCTTCAAATTGTGCGTTAGCTCCCCTTCTAGCTTCAGTCCCTTTGGGATTTCCTTTTATTTCATTATAATCATGTTCAAGTTGCATAAAAGCATCTTCTATTTCTTTTCGCATATCTTTCTGATCGTGTGTAAATACTTCAGTTAATTGGCCCTTTGCAAATTGACCAATTGCCCCTCCACCTACGCCAGGCATACCACCAGAGGATCTACCTCCTCCCATAAATTTTTTGAAGAAGACGTATGTACCGAATATTATGATTACTGCTATATACCAGAATTGGCTTATCGTTAGTATAATTGAATACCAATTTGAAAGAACAATGAACATGTAGAAAGCTATTGCTAAAATGAGTCTGATTCCTTTGTTTGTGAAGCTTCCTATGGCATCGCTCAGTATGAATATGAAAAGTATAATGAAAACTGTGGGAAAGAAGAAGAAAAAGAATAACTGATACAACTCATTTGGTTGTTGTTGTATAAACTGAGTACACGTAGAAACTGTGTTCCCTTGGCATAATAGGTTAACAAGTACATCAATTATAGCCATATAATAGTTTTGGTTAAGAACGCTTATATTTGGATTATGAAACTCAAGCTGCTTGGCTTGCAGGAGTAATATCTATTGTTTCTGCTTCTTGAGTTCTATATCCTCTCAGTTCTGTTAAGTCGAATGTAAGTGGTGTTGATGTTCTAGGGTTAAACAAGCTCCTTCTAATACCCGCAATCATTTTATATTCTTCCTTTGTCAAATATTGCCTGAATGCAGGAGGCGACTTAGCTATTAATTGTTCTTGTATTGTATCGAAAGGTGCGTCTATAATATCGTATATCTTGTCACCGATAGCCCAGTACCAGAAAGAGTTCCATTTATCTGGTAAACTATATTCTCTTACAGTAAAGTCACCACCTTCAGCAGAAACTTTTCTCTCTTTCATTTCTCCGTATTGTTGCATTCTCCACATATCATCTTTTATAAACCATCCTCTAAATCTAAGAGGCTCAGGGAAAAGTTTTTCATTTTCAATATCACCTCTTGTAAATTTAGGAGCAGCAACAGCACCAAATTCTGAATCATAGAAATTCTCTACTTTAGCTCTTTGATCATAAGGAGATACATCAGTATCTCTTACAACCTTAATGTTATCTGCAAGCATGCTATCAGTTGGTCTTGGATCATTTGAATCTCTGAGATAAATAGGAAGTTCATGACCTTTATGAACCACAGTATACATGGTCTCTAAATTTGTCGGATTGTTAAAAAATCCTCTATAAGCACTGAGTTTAGGGAAGGTTTTGTTAAATCCTGTAAGTGCTCTCTGAAAATATTGTTCTTCAATCCAGTCTAGACCAGCATGAAGAGCCTTATCAAATTTGCTTATTCTTTCTTCTGGAGGCTTGGAAAAACCTTTCGCTGCTATATGAATAGCATAATGGAACGGAACTTGCCAACCGCCATCATCAAATAATTCTTTTGTATCAACCAAAGGATATTTTTTTAGTTCTATCATTTTAATCAACCTCCGCAAAAGCATAAGCATGATCAGGTATATCATCTTCGAGTATTGATTTTGCATAATTTTTGATGTCATTCCATAGTGTACCATATTTCTTTGCTGCGTCTCTTACGTTGTCCTTTATTTTGAAATATCCATCAACTGCTTTACTGAAACCACCACCGTTTCCATATCTCATGTCATGTAAAGCTAGTCCTGTGAGATAACTCATTAAGCTATCACCTTCTATTCCTCTATCTGCATTATACTTCAATTCTTTCATATATGCCGCTTCTAAAGGAATTTCTGCTTTGTCTGTTTCTGGTCTTCCATACCATTCAACTTGAAGCTCATGACCAAGTAAATATGATTGTATACCTTTAGCTACACTTGCTAGGAATGTATCTCCGCTGTTTTTAGCAGTTTGATAAGCTCCTGAAAAATCTGGTATCTTAATTACACCATCGTTGAATCTAGCTTCAGCTAGTCTGTCTTTGTTTATCCTGTTCCCCGAAACCATTTGAATTTCAGGCTCTTCGTATAGTTCATTTTGTCTGCTCATATCACTCGCCATAATTTCCGCTTAACTTGTAGTTTTTAATAGTCTAAGTGCTGCAATTAGTTGTCACTGATAAATAGTTACAATAAGGGTATTTAAAGCTTTCTGATGGTCTATATATAGCGCTTTTGGACCAAAAATAGCTCATTTTTGGCTTATTTTTGCCTTTTTTTCACATGTTTCCAAATAAAGAAGGTAATTAAGAATCCTAGAGCAGAACCAGCAACAACGTCGCTTATTGTGTGAACTCCTAATATAACTCTAGACGCAGCTACTAGCGCTGGTATTATGAATAGAGGAATTAGCTTCTTTCTCCTAGAAGCTAGTATTACAGAAGTGAATATGACAAAAGCTATTGTAGAATGTCCTGAAGGGAACGAGTAATCCTCAGTACAGAAAGGATTACATGCGCTTATAGTTTCTGTTAAACATGGAGTGCATGGTCTTGGAATCTCAGTTATGGCCTTAATACCACCCACAGCAATATACGCGATGAGGAGACTTGCTACTAAAACTATTACAAATTTCTTGAAATTCTTCTTTCTTTTCTGTAGTTTCTGGTTCTTGAATACAGTGTCCAGAGAGATCAAAAAGAAGAATATGAATACCCCTATCAATACGGTCCATATATAGGGATCTCCTATCAATGTAATAATATACCATGGATTACCAATCATAATTATACTTCCTTTGGGAACAATAAAAATTAAGCATTTGCTTACCAATAGAATGTTATGTATGAAGATAAGCCAATAATCAAGAATTCAGAAGTCTTTACAGACGAATTTCTCCCAAACACAATTAACCATAGAGATGGGCAAATGAAAGCAGTGAGAGATGATCTAAATCCACTTCTAAATAATAAACCAGGAAGAAGCGTGTTCATTTTCGGTGCTCCAGGGACAGGAAAGACTTCAACATCTAAATACATAATAAATGAGCTAGCTTCACAGTCTGTTTTTACAAGTTACATAAATTGTTGGAATACGAGTTCAAGATTCAAAATATTATACACAATTCTTCAGAATTTTGGAGAATCTCTGTCTATACACACAAAAGGAACTCCAACGCATGATCTTTTAGAATTACTTAAGAAAAAAGTCCAAGAAAAACAAGCAGTGATAATCTTAGATGAAGTGGATCAATTAGAAGATGATAAAATTTTGTATGATTTAATTATGATAGCAAATGTTAGTGTAATTCTAATAGCTAATTCAGAAACAGCATTACATGACAATGATCCTAGAATAAGAAGTAGATTAGCGTCTGCAGATACAATAGAATTTCCTAAATACAAGTCAGATGAAATAACAGAGATACTCAAAGAAAGAGCAGAACTAGGTCTAGTTCCTGGTGTTGTGAAAAATGCACAACTAGAGAAAATAGCAGAGAGATCTTTAGGTGATTCTAGAATTGCAATTAATATTCTTAAAATAGCTTCGGAAGAAGCTGAGAAAAAAGATGAAGGAAAAATAACCGATGATGACGTAGAGAAAGCTTCTCCAAAAGCGATAGAACAAGGAAAGAAAAAGAGTATAGAAACATTGAATGATCACCAGAAATTGATATACTCTGTAATTAGTATGGGTGTCAAAACAGAACCTTCTGAACTATACACAAAATATCAAGAAGAGTGTAAAAGAAAAGATATAGAACCTGTGAAAGACAGAACAATCAGAAAATATTTAGACAAAATGATACAATATAAGTTAATTCTAGCTGAAGGCGAAGCTCGTTGGAGAACTTATTCTATCCAGAAAGCGCAATAAACTCTTATTGGCACGAGTATCTAAACCACATCAATAGAGCTTATTGGCATACTGGCATACTGGCACGGTCCTAGGATCCAGTTTATATCTGATGAAAATCTACTCTAAAGTGATCCCTATGCGTCTAGTACCCCAACTCTTAGATAAAATCGAACCCTTCGTTGATGAATTTAGGCAGTGGCCTAAAGGAGACATTCCTTCTTCCAAAGAAGGTAAGTGGCTTCAAGTTCAAATGTCTCAATTCACACCACCTTTTGTCATTGAGAAGAATTATGAAAATAGTTTCATATCTTCTTCACATGTGGTAGATACAGAATTACTTGATGCTACCTTGAAGAGAAAAACAAATCTTCTCTCCAAGCAAGAAATAAGAATACTTATTGGTTCAACAAAAAACTTGAAACATAAAATATTATTACAACTATTGTATGGTTGTGGTCTTCAGATATTCGAAGCTATTGAGCTAAAGATAGATGACATCAACCTGAAAGAGTGTAGAGTCAACGTAGGAACGAGAACAGTTCCTTTATCAACAAAAATGGTTCCACAACTGGAATTCTTGTTTAGATACACACAAAAACCAGATAATAATCACCTGTTTCCCAACTGGAACGGAGGTCACGTAACACCAGAAGATGCAGAACAGATCGTGAAATATGCATTCGCTGCTGCTGGGTTGAGACCAGTTTCCCCACACGCTCTTAGACACAGCTTTGCTTCACACCTCCTCGAATACGGCGTCAGAATAGGAATAATACAAACACTTCTAGGAAATTATGATGCAACAAAAATGAGACACATGAAAATTTCAGAAGAAATGATCAAGAACGTGAAGAGTCCTCTGGATAAACTTTAATTTTCATATGAGTCACAAAATCATAAGATATAGCAAACATACCATTAGAAGAAAATTAGAAAGAAACATTTCAGAAGAAGAGATAGAAGAAACAATCAGAAACCCTAATTATGTTTTATCTTCATTTGAAGAAAGAAAAATAGCTGTTAAACAAATAGCAGAAAGAACTATTCATGTAATCTACAATGAGGAAAAAACCCATATAAATATAATAACCGTATATTAAATGTAATATGAAAATGACATATGACAAAGAGGTGGATGCAGCATACATTTACCTAAAAGACACAATAAAAAAAGGCGAAGTAAAAAGCACACAAACCATGAACGAAAACATCATCCTAGACTTCGACAAAGATAAAAAACTCATCGGAATCGAAATTCTTTCTGCAAGTAAAGTAATACCCAAAAAGTCAGTAAAAGCACTACAAACAGCCTAGTTTCTTTCTCACACGATAATATGAAAGAACTCTTAATACGCTTGGAAAATGAACTAAAATCTCGCGGCTTCAGCAGAAAGACCGTAAAATCCTATTTATTTCACGTTTCAACTTTCTTGCGTCACATATCAACAGATTCCACACAAGAAGAGATACAAAGATATTTCATACAATTAGCAGAAAACGCAGATCCCAGAACAGTTAATCTGCGCATAAGCGCAGTTAAATTCTTTTACAAGAACATCCTACACAGAAACCTCTACATAAACTACATGAAGAGACCCAGAAAAATACCTGAAGTTTTAACTGTACAAGAAGTCATGTATATGATATCGTCCACGACTAACCCAAAACACAGAACTATAATTGAAATGTTATACGGCTGTGGACTCCGGGTATCAGAAATAACTAAAATAAAAAAATCTGACATAAACATTCCAGAAAGAATAATATTCATAAGACAAGGAAAGGGAATGAAAGACAGAATTGTTCCTCTTCCTCTTACACTAAAAGAGATTGTATATAATTTCAGTGTAGACGACTGTCCATATGTTTTCCAATCAGAAAGAGGAGGAAAGCTAACGGAAAAAACAATACAGGTGATAGTGAAAAATGCAGCCAAGAAAGCCGAAATAAAAAAGCGCGTATCTCCACATACTCTCCGTCACAGCTATGCAACCCATCTCCTCGAATCAGGAACAGATATTCGTATAATTCAACGTCTTCTAGGTCATTCCTCGGTCAAAACCACAGAACTCTATACTCATGTTTCAAGAGCTCTTCTGAAAAACATAAAAAGTCCTCTAGACTTCGTAAAAACATTCAATATAGAACATTCTAATCCAAACAATGCGTAGAAACACTAGTTATAAGAAATCGTTGGTCTTGATTGGTTAAAGGAGATCGCCGCCATTTGGCTTCGCCAAAGATAGCCTGCCTTCGGCAGTATATAGAAAGGGTATTCTTTGTTTTCGAGGACATAGGGAAGTAGTACTCATAAATGGGCATAATAAAGATTAAAAATAACACAACACCTATATACTACTAAGGGATTGATAATATGAATCAAATAGAAATTAATAGAGAAAATCTTGAAAAGAGACTTAAGCAAGTAGGGCTTAGTTCAGATATATACAGCGTCAAACCAAAAAAATTTATTAGAATTAATACGAGACATCCAGTGAAAATAAGAGAATTACAGGAAAGACTTAATAGAAATTATGGAATCGAAGTAGAATTTATAGAAACATGTATTGAGGAAATTTATGAATCAACAAACTCGGATATTGGAGGGTGGATTAGTGGTAAAAAGAACGAATTCTTTAATAAAAATTATTTTATTCAAGATTTAGCAAGCGTTATTTGTGTTAAAGAACTTGATTTAAAAGAGGGTCAATCTCTTCTTGAAACATGTGCAGCGAGAGGTTTCAAGTCTATTCTGGCTCATGATTTAACACATGGAAAATTAAGAATAACAGCATTAGATATAGATCCTAAAAAAATATCAAATAATGATGGGATTCTTTAAAAAATTTGGAATAAATGCAGAAACCCGATTAATGGATTCCACAAAATTTCAAGGTCAAAAATACGATAGAGTACTGGTTGATGCTCCTTGTTCTGGTGAAGGTGTGACTGTGGTGTATGATGAGAAATTGAGAAGAGATGTTAGTGGATTTGATAATGTTGTGCAATATTCACAAGAAGATGTTGAAAGATTTTCAGAATTACAAGGAAAACTTTTACAAAGCGGTTTTGACCACTTAAAGAAGAGTGGAATCCTAAATTACGCCACCTGTACCTTGAATAAGATTGAAAATGAAAGCGTAATCCACGAATTTCTTCAAAGAAACGGCGATGCTTCAGTTGTTAACTCTAATATTGATAAATATGGTATCAAGCACAAGGTTTCTAATCTAGGGGTAAGAATCTTGCCTGGAAAAACTAAGGGCTTTTACTTTACAAAAATTATAAGGAGATAATCTTCAAAAGAAGACAAAGAATCTATCACCGATTACCTTGTCCTAAAACCAAACCTTTTTTCATAATTCTTGTGGTCTAGCCATTCTAGAATAATTGCGATGACTTCAATCTTGTCCCTTCCAAGAGAGTATAATAATCTCCACCCATTTGGTAAATCATACTTCCAGAGATTGTCTATTCCATATTTCTTGATATATTCCTTTGGAATCAGTTTTTGTTTTATATGAATGAAAGCATTCGGATTCTTCTCAATTTCCTTAAAGGCGTTGCTTATACTATCATATAACCATTTCTCTCCAGGAGAATCCTTAAGATTGTCATACGCCTTCTTCACATTTTCGTCTGCGAAAACTAATCGTGTCATTTAATCAACAGATGTGGTTTACTCATGTACTTCTTTACAAGTTCTGGATTCCAAATCCAAACTACATGTCCTTCTTTGTCTGTGACAATCTTACCTGAATCCATAAGGTAATCGAAAACTACACAGAATGTTTGGTACATCATTTTCTTTGGGAGATGTTCCCAAAGCTGCCTTTTCTTGTACTCTCCACTGTTATTTTTGATAAACTTCTCTACCATAAGTACAGTATCCAACTGTGGATAATGCAAAATTCCTTTCTCCATTAATTGTGGCATAAAATCACCTTGTTATATATATTTATATAACAAGTATTTATAAAGGTTTCGGTTGAGCCTAAAACATATCATAAGACAAAGAATCTCGTCCGCGGCGGCGATCTCCTTTATTAGTTATGTGCACAACGACTCTGCGGCTGCTTCGCAGCCTTGCCTCGCATGGCGAAACCATTTCAGAATAGGAGAAATCCATGCTCGGTCTTATAACAAGCAGCTTGGCGGTTCGCTGCTGCTCTCCCAAATTCGATCTTTGCTATGAAGGCGGTCTCTTAAAACTAAAACATTTATAAACTGGATACAAATTATTGTTATGAGCGAATTGAAGATGCATGGAAAACACCAAACTCAATGGGTTACTATATCCCTTGATGAATATGAGAGCATGAAGGCTACTCTCGAGATTTTATCTAGCCCTAAGGCGATGGAGAAAATTAGACGCGGTGAACAGGAAAGACTAGCTGGAAAGGGGCAGAAACTAGAAGATGTGAAGAAAGAACTTGGAATTTAGAAATCATCTTTATGTAATATAGTATCTATTTGAACTAATTTCTCTTTTTCAATGATTACGTAGATGATTCTCCATCGCTTTTCAAATCTTAATTCCCACTTTCCCACCAGAGGCCATCTTAGTGGCTTACCATAAATATCTGGATATTCCTTTAACTTTTCAATTTTCTTGAAAAATCGTCTTTGCATTTCTGCATCAAATTTCTTCAGATCCTTCTTGGCCTCTGGCATTATCTCGATATCATAACTCATGAAATATAATTAAATTCTATACTAATAAATCGGCCGCCCTTTAAAAGACCGGACTTTGCCAACCTGCTGATGTTAAATAACATATTACTCGGCAGACCGCATTTTGAATTCAGAATCTAAAATACTCATTATCAAATCATTGTAAAACTTCCCATCTATATAGGCGTTGTCTCTGAGAATCCCATCCACCTTGAAGCCGCATTTTTTATAAGCGGCAATTGCTCTTTTATTGAAATCTAAGACAACTAAGCTGATTTTATGGAGTTTTAATTGTATAAATCCGAATTTTAGAATGCAATTAATTGCATCGGTTCCATATCCCTTTCCGAAATAGTCTTGAAGAATTCCTATTGCTAATCTGACATTTTTATCTTGTTTATTGATTTGATGGAGACGACAACTTCCAATATATTTGTTATCTGATTTTTTGATGATAGCAAATGACAATTCCGATTTCTGAGCAATTGCCTCTTTGAATCTTTCTTTTACTTTATTTAGTGGGGTAGGTTTCCATTTCTTTGAGCCTCCACACATTATAGTGAATTCTTTGCTTTCTCTTGTCTTTGCAAAATCTTTGAAATCGGATTCATGTAACTGTCTGATATAAACATTATCCCCATTAATTTTTGGAAGTTTCATGTATTTTAGTGGATTTTAGAGGTTATATGATTAACGGTCTGCCTCCGTCATACGCTTCGTCGCTTCGCTCCTCGGTCTCAAACCAAGGTTTTCGACTTATTTAACAGAAGTTTAAAGGTTCCGCTACGCTGCACCCACATTTTTTCTAAAAGAAAAACGTCTTATAACCCTAACGTTAAGTGAAATTGCTACGAGCAAATTTAAATGTCTATTCTCTTTACATTAATTATGGTTGATTTTATCAGAAAGAAATCCGAAAAGCCCACATTTTCACAGAAAGGGCTTGATGGATATCAATTTCTTTTAGAAAACAAGAATGTAGAAGTATATTTCGTGGACGTGAAAATGGGGCATGATAATTACATTATTAGTAAAAAAATTACTCACATCTATTTTGTTATAGAAGGCGAAGGATTTTTCGATATAAGCGGAACTAAATTTGATGTTAAACTTGGAGATTTCATAGAAGTTCCGCCAAATAAGGAATATTGTTATTCAGGAAAAATGAAATTGTTACTTATCATGAACCCGCCGTGGTTTGAAGGAAACGAAGAGATTACTAAGAAAAATCTTCTGTTGAATAGTTTGCCCTCCGCAACTCTCCCTTCGGTCGTCACGGATCACTTAACAAAAGATTAAGACACTCACTACGTTCGTCCTAATTTCCTAAAGGAAACTAGTCTTAACCTCGAATGTTATAAGAAATCGTTGGTTAAAGGAGATCGCCGCCATTTGGCTTCGCCAAAGAGGTTTAATATAAATATGAATTAAAACAAAGTTTAATTTATGAGTTGGAAATACAAAGTGCTTCAGCATAAGAATTTACTCTCCGTTCTTATGATAGTAGCGGTTGTTGTGATCAGTGGATGTACAACTCAACTCGAACCTACACCAACACCAGAACCAATTCCTACTCCAGAACCGGCACCTGAACCAGAAATTATAAATCAAAAACAAGTTACTTTAGCAAATGGAGTTATTGAAGCAAATAGCCTATTTGCATCAGATATTTATGATAAATACAAATCAGAAGATGGAAATCTATTTTTCTCACCTTATAGTATTTCATCTGCACTGTCAATGACTTATGAGGGAGCAAAAGGACAAACAGCAGAAGAAATACAGGCGGTCTTACATTTGCCTGATGATAAAAACAAAATACGTACTGATTTTAAGAGTATTAACAATGAACTTAATAAAGCAGACAAAACCTATAAACTAACTACCGCAAATGCTTTATGGGCTGAAGAAGACTATGTTTTTGTTGATGAATATTTTAATGTTGTTGATGAATATTATGATGGAGAGGTAAATAATCTTGATTTTAAAACAGAAACAGAAAATTCTCGTGTTGCAATTAATGACTGGGTTGAGGATAAAACTAATGATAAGATAAAAGACCTTATTCCAGCAGGAACGCTTAATAGTGCTACAAGATTAGTTCTAATAAATGCCATCTACTTTAAAGCTAATTGGTCAAGTCAATTTGATGCAAGAGATACTTGGGACGGAAAATTTAAATTGAGCTCCGATCAAAGTGTTGATGCTAGAATGATGTATCAAACTAGCAATTATAGCTATGGTGAAACAGATAACCTTCAAATATTGGAAATGGGTTATCTTGGAAATGATCTTTCGATGTTAATAATTCTCCCAAAAGAAAATAATATAACTCAAATAGAAAATAATTTTAGTATAGAAAAACTTGAAGACTGGAAGAATGATATGCAAACCGAAAAAGTAAGAGTTGCATTACCAAAATTTAAGTTTGAAACAAAATATTTTTTAACTGAATATTTAAAAGAAATGGGAATGCCTTCTGCTTTCAAATATCCTGATGCTGATTTTACTGGAATGAGTCCTACTGATGAATTATTTATTAGTCAGGTGATACACCAAACTTTTATAGAAGTTGCTGAATATGGGACTGAGGCAGCTGCTGCAACATCAGTATTTGTGGGAGCTGGAAGCGCTGGTCCAACAGAAGAACCCAAGTATTTCACAGCAGACCATCCATTTATATTTATAATCCAGCAGAAGGATTCCGGGAATATTTTATTCATGGGAAGAATGAGTGATCCAACTCAAGAATAAAATTCCCACTTCAAAATATTATTTTCTTTTTATAAAAAAAGAAATAAGAGAGACTAAGATAAACCCTAAAAAACAAAAATAGTTAGAAAGAATGTATGAACAAAAAAGTCACAGAGTATATAGACAAACAAAAATCTCCACAGAAGGAAATATGCAAGAAAGTGAGAAAGATAATTCTTAAGACACTTCCTGGAGTTAAAGAGGAAATGAAGTGGGGAGTTCCTGTATATGCTAGTGGTAAATATTATATTGGCTCACTTAAGGATCATGTTAATATCGGGGTTGCAATCAAAGGATTATCTAAAGAAGAGATATCTCTTTTTGAGGGGAATGGAAAAACAATGAGATACATTAAGATTTTTTCTTTGAAAGAATTGAATGAGAAGAAGATTGTGAATCTCTTGAATCTTTAATTGTTATAATAAATCAATCCTTGCTCTGTCCGTGTGTTTCTCTCATTCTTAGTAATATGTTTTTTTCTAGTTTTCTTATTTTCTGAAAGTTCTGAAGAACAATAGCATGATGACCTCGGACATCACCAAGATTTATATCGCCTGTCCCACTGAAGTGTTGTGTTATTGACTGTTGAGCTCCTGGAACACCGATTTCAAGATTTCCATAACCAAACATTCTTTGTAAAACACTTTGTCTTATATTAACATCTGTGATACTCTTGTAATTAATTCTTGTTGTATTTTTCGAAAAAATTCCTTTGTTGAAAATTATATTATATTCTTCTAATTTTATTTTTGTTGATCTCATTCCAACTTCAAGAATAGTTAAACCAAGTAAACCGATAATTATTCCTATTGGGTATAGAATAGGCAAAAATTCAGAAATGAATGGGACTGGATAATTCGTGATGATAAGAGCTATAGTTCCAAAGAGAATTATTAGAAATAATATGTATTTTGCAATGTAGCCAATTCTAGATACATGGTAAGAGGTTGATTCTGTTTCTTTAGATTTCCCCATACAATTTAATTATATTTTATCCGTTAAATAGTCTTTTACATTAACCAGCTTGACTGATTTAACTTCTTAGAGTGAAACTAATTAAACGTTTGATAGCAAATCTAAATTATGGGAAGAATTTTGATTGTAGATACGATAATCGAGAAAGATGGTAAAATATTGATGCTTAGGAGAAATTTTGAACCTGGTAAAGGTAAGTTAGATTTATTGGGAGGATTTGTAGAAAGTAATGAAACTATCGAAAAAGCAGCTGTACGAGAAGCAAAAGAGGAATCTGGTTTTGATGTGGAGTTAATCGAAAAGCTAGCAGAACTTAATTATTTTGAAAGAGATGAAAAAACAACTCATGCGTTTATAGGAAAAATTATAGGCGGTAAATTAAGAGCGTCGGAAGAAGGCGAACCTTTATGGATAAGTTTTGATGATTTGAAAGCAGAAGACATTGCATTTCCTATGATAGGGAAATTGCTTGATATCTATAAGAAATATAGAGAAGCGTGAAACTTTTTAAGACTTCTTGATGAATTATGTGTATGGAAATTAGAGATATCAAGATCATTGGAGCAGGTCCAGGCGGTCTGATAACTGGACTTAAATTACTAGAAGCTGGGTTCGAACCAACAATAATAGAGAAGCAAGAAGGAATACACACCACTTTGTGTGGTGAAGGTTTGTCAGCTGATACTTTATCTCGTGTACCTTTCAGGGATTGGTCTGAATATGCACCACAAAAATTCGATAAAGCTACATTCTTATTCCCAGGTGGATACAGTGCTTACGTCAATAAAGAGTGCTATACAATGGATAGAGTTTCTTGGTTCAGTGCAATGGCAAAGGAATTTGAAAAAAGAGGTGGCACACTAGAACTTGGAAGAAAAATAGACAATGTGAAAGACCTAGAGTATGATCTACTTATAGGAGCAGACGGTCCTCTATCAGTTGTTGCTAGACATGTAGGAAATAAAATGCAACACATTCCTGGTGTTCAGTGTAGAATAAAACATGATTATGAATTTGATGGAATGGAATTCCATTTAGACAAAAGATACTCAGAAGAATACGCATGGATTTTTGCTAAAGGTGATGTTTTCAATGTTGGTGTTCTTGGAAGCATGAAGCAGCTCGATGCTTTCATGAAAGATAAGGGATTGGATGACGGGGAACTTGTGGATAGACTAGGTTACAATGTTCCTTTCTTTGGAACAAAAATCCAAGAAGGAAATATAATTCTTACAGGAGATGCTGCGGGCATAACAAATCCATTAACAAAAGGTGGCATGGCTGCTATTGTAAATGTTGCTGATATTATTGTAAAATGTCTGAAAGAAGAAAAAATAAATGAGTATCAGCAACGAGTTTTCTCACATCCTGTTATGGCTCCTGAATATAAACTAGCTTTGAAATACTTCATGGAACTAGATAACAAAAAATTGGAAATGGCAGGAAAAATGATAAATGGAAAGGATCTAGGAAATTTAGATAAAAGAACAAGATTGAAACTAGGCCTCGCCGCTGCAATAATTGCGCCACATAAGCTAAAAGTTCTAATGAAAGCAACTAGATACGCACACGAATATTCTTGGTAATTTGCAATATATAAGCGGGTTAAAACAATATTTAACTAGATAATCATGTATGAGCTAAAAAGAGTTGGCGTAGTATCTGTGGGTAAAATATTTGCTTTTATAGGTTTAATTTTGGGTATAATTAACGCCGTACTAATAGGTATAATATTAGTGGCTGCGGGAGAAGCTCTCGGTAGTCTTAGTGCATTATCATTGTTAACTGGAGGATCTGATCCAATATCATTATTCTTAGCAATGGGAATGGGAGCTGTTATAGTAGTGCCTATACTGTACGCTATCTCAGGTTTTATTGGAGGGGTAATAGTAGCATTTTTTTACAATCTTGCTGCCGGTAAAATCGGCGGAATAGAAATGGATTTACAAAACGCAGGATCTAATGTACAAAGAGTTCAAAGAGAAGAAAAGTACCAACAGCCTCCACCTCCAGATAGATATCCACAAGATAAGTACCCAAGAAGATATTACTGATATTCATCTAGAAGTTCTCTTTCATCTGGTGTTAATTTACTTTCTATTTTCTTTAGTTTTTCTACATCTTCGTGAGAAAGGAAAACATTGAGAACATCGCCTTCTATTATTTCTTTACCTATTGTAACTCCTTGCATAGAAACAGCTACTTTGTCTCCCATTTTTACTTTAGAGATATTATCTCCTCTAAGTTGAAGTTCTTTTATTTCGCCTACAATATCATTTCCTTTTTTGAGTCTATAGGCTGATTTTAGAGTTCCTTTCAAAACTTCAACACCGAAAATAGCGGGCTTGCTTGCCCTGAAAACATAACCAGGTAGAACTCTTACTCTTCCAGGCCTTGTTATACTTTCTAATATTCTAGCTTCTTTTCTGGCTCTTTCATCCTTTTTCCACTTTTCATAATCTTCTACGAGCCTGTAAATGACATCGGAATGGAATACAGATATATTGTTGTCTTGGGCCATTTTCAAAATATTAGAATCAATTTTGATATTGAAACCAAAAATAACAGGATCTTTCAAAACTCTCATTTCCATTATATCAGATTTTGTGATGTTTCCTACAACAGCTTTTCTTATAGGGACATTTTTATCTTTCAGTGTTTTAATCAAAGCCTCTAATCCTCCGAGTGTATCAGTTTTCAGAAGAGTTCCTTCATTCTGTGTTTCAATTTCAACCTCTTCGACTTCTGCCCTTAGTTCTTCAATAGCTTGGTCTATATCGGATTCGTTTGCAACAGCCCTCAAAGGTGAACCAGGTATAACGTCTTCTAAATCAGAAGCGGCTATTTTTATTCCAGCAGCAGCAGATACGGTATCGACATTAACAAAATTACTATTTTTTAATTCTTTCAAAATCTCAGGTTCTAATAAAGCCTTGACTTTGGTTTTTATTATTTTGTTTCCACCAATAATTATACAGTCTCCTCTTTTGATATCTCCGTCATATAGGATAACATCTATTGTTGTTCCCAAACCACGAAAATTTTTTACTTCAAGAACAGTTCCTTTACCTTCTCCATTAGTTAAGATAAGTCCTCTTTTTAGAAATTTCTGGGAAATACCACTTAGTGTCATAAGCAGTTCAGGAAGTCCTTCTCCGGTGTGAGCGCAAATTGGAACAACAGCTATTTGTTTTGAGAAATCTGATATCCTGTCTATTCTCTCAGCTTCAAATCCCCTAACACCCAACTGTCCAATTATTTTATATATTTTTTCTTCTAGAGCATCTTGAACTCTTTCTGATTGACAATTGTAAGTAACAGTAAATGGCTTATCTTTTTGTGGCATCCAACCAGCAATTCTATCAAGTTTTGTGATGGCTACCATGAAAGGAGTTTTGAATTGTTTTAAGTAATTCAGACTCTCTTCAGTTTGTGGTTGAAATCCTTCCATCACATCAATAACAAGAATGGCCAAATCAGCAATAGCTCCGCCTCTTTTTCTAAGAGTTGTAAAAGCTTCATGTCCTGGTGTGTCAACAAACAATAAGCCAGGAATGGTTAACTTAATGTTCATCTTCTCCAACAAATTACCAGCAATTTTTTTAATTAGTTCTGTAGGAACTTTAGTTGCTCCTATTGTTTGTGTGATGGCTCCTGCCTCCCCTTTTACTACAGAGGTTCCCCTAATTTTATCCAGTAAACTGGTTTTACCGTGATCTACGTTTTCGGTTGAGATAATACTCAATGTCCGACTACGACCACGATAGGTGATCTGAGTTTTTCAATCATACTCGTTTTAGACTTTTATAAAAATCAAGTTCCTCCTTTCCTTTATTTGTAAACGAATAAATTTTTTGTCTATAGTGGTTTTTATCAATTTTAGCTTTTAAATAGTTCTCTTCTTCGAGTCTCGTTAAGAACATTCTTGTGGTTATTTGGGAAAGCCTTAAAAATTTTGCAGATCCTAAACTTGTATTAAATCCGTTGTTAACAGAATCTAAATATTTGTAAAGATAAACTTTCTTATTATTAAAAATGTTTCTTACTAATTTATTTTTCCTTTTCTGATGAGTTATGCAACCTAATTTAAGTAATTTTATAAAATTACTTCTATTTGTTATTCTCACTGACCAATATCCCTTTTTACCCGTAATATAGTACATTTTACTTGTTCTTATTCCTATAATTTTGCATATATTCTTGAAGAATAATGCATTCTCTCTACTTTCTGTAGAAAAATTTACTTCTTTATGAGAAACACCAATATCACCTCTTGACAATCCTCTGAAGGTCTCTATTGAAAATTGTTTTGAACTAAGTGTCAAGTTCATACAATATTCCATAATGTAATAGAAAACCTCAGCCAACGTAGAGTTATGGATATTAAGAATACACACACCGTGTGATGCAGATACTCTAGAGTTCTTAATTATTTTTATATTGTCTTTTAATAGTCCAAACTCTGACCAATATTCTTCAAGATTTCGAATCGTATTTTGATCTTTTTCAGGAAATAGTATTTGCACTTTCCATAAATCCTTTTTTATACCTAAAATAGATTCAGCGGCTTTGACGAACCAAGCTATCTGAGATCCATCTGCATTAGAAAATGAAAATCTATCTAAATGCTTCCCTTTTTTTCTACTCTTAAAGCCTTCACAAAAATAAGCTCCAAAGAGCTCCAGTAAGCTATAATTCCCTTTTCTAATAGGTATGAGTTTTGGCAATTCAAATGCATTATTCCCCTTAGAGTAAATCCATAAAAGAAGTCTATTGTTTTCTAATTCAAATTTATGAAGAGGGTATCCTCTGATTGTTTCTCTTGGTATTATATTGAGTAGATTTGCATAACCCTCTTTTTTTACGCTGTTTCTCTCTTTTGGAATACTTATTATATTAAAATAGATATTTTGTGGTGTCTTAATATTATTTGCAAGATGAATAGGCACTGTAAATCTCACATCTTTTGTTGTTTTTAGCACAGCGGGAAATGTGGCATCTTTAATTTTTATTAGGGCTGGTTGAACATCATTTAATTTAAACTGTCCTATTGAAGATTTTTTAGTTACAATAATGTAGCTAGATTGATTATGTCTGCCTTTGCTCTGTTCATAAATTCTTCCCTTTAACATTTCTTCAACCTCACTATTTTTATTATATTATCGTTCATTAAAAACATCTTTTCTCCATTTAATTTTCCGTTTGTTTGCATATAAACCAAACGGTAGTGGCATGCCAGTATACCACTACATAATATACTCCTTGTAGATCCAAAGTTCTCTGTCATCATCCAGTGGCACTTCGTTATCCACCAGCCACTGGACATATTCTATTTCATTTTCGTCTGCTTCTTGAATACTCAACATACTTATCCTCCTTGAAATCTTAACGACCTGAAAGACAGACGACTTTATTCGATTGTTGAAAGTCGTCAAGCCTCCTCCGGTCGCCTTTATTCTAATTCGATACCTTTGTTTGGACAGGGTACGGGTCGAGGAAGCGGTAGCTCCCGTTGACCCGCTTCTAAGAAAGCGTGTCCGCAGGACGAAAACCATTAAGTGTGAGCTGAAGTAACTGAAGCGAGCCTTAAGGTTTTCAGCTTCCGTTTAGTTTACCTATTTACTATCAAGTAGCAACAACCGAAAAGTATTTAAATATATCTATCTTAATTTTGACTATGGTTATAGCAAATGGTGAGCTGAAGGACAATATAAACATACAACCTACCAGCTCAAGCTATATTGATATAGGAACATACAAAAGTTTAGGAAATTCTATTGTTTACTCTACTACACTCACAAGAACAAGAAGAAATTATTACGATTCAAAGAACGAGCTACCAGAAGGACATAGAATGTCCACGGCAGTAGAAGAACTTGCAATCCAGCTTGGCCTTGAAAGGGCAGGACAAGACCCAAGAAAAGCTGAAGTGCTCAACGATCTTTTCGGAAGGAAAAACAACGGATGGTATGCATTCCAATGGACAGAAACAGGATTAAGGGTACCTAAAGGATACGATCCAAACAGGACAGAGACAGACGAACAAGGAAGAAAGTATTTCCAAAGAATTATTCTGATAGGCGACCAGGAAGTAGGTGAAGTGCTTGTCCCGGAAGGAAGCGGAAGAGCTATTATGGAATGGGACGAAGTGTTTGGGATACCAAGAGTAACCTCAGACAAGGCCGGAGACATGACGCTCGAAAACCACACAACTCATTTTTACTTTGATGCAAATCCAGGACAAGACGATAAAAGCGGCGGATATGATGTATCCGTTGCCCGTGGGAGCGACTGGCATCACGCTGATCACGCTAGGTGCCTGGGCGTCTATGCGGCCTGCGAGCGTTGGTATGCGTACGTCAATGATGGTGTTCGTCCGGTTCAGGGTTCTCTTCCTGAGATCACACCAGAATTTGTGAGAATTGATCCCGGAATAGTGGAAGAAGCAAAGGCAAGAACGATAACAATAGACGATGATGCTGCAAACCTGACAGCAAGACAGTTTAAAGAAAAATATAGTGTATAAATAATTTCTTTTTGAATTAAATACAATGGATACTTCAACTTTTATTTCCTTTGGAACCCCAGAGAGAGATAATTTCTTCTACTAACCCACATAGCCAGAGCGTTCCTGATTCTTTGTATAATCCGTCACTCTTTATAGTCCTGGCCAGAACCGGCTCCGTAACAGAACACACAGCCGGAGAACCCTGAACTATACGCCTGTTCATAGACGAAGCCATATAAAATATGTGCTGATGACATGAAATTCAGCAGTGACAGCTAGTAAGCAGAGAAGAAAACTGAAACTGTGGTGAAATCTTGAGTGAACAAGCTACTGAACACCGTTGCCCGTAGGAGCAACTGGCATCACGATGATCATAGCGAAGCGCTATCATAAACGATAGGTGCCTGAACGTCAATGCGAACTACGAGCGTTGGAATGCGAAATTGCTGACAAGCGACGCAAACGGCAATGATGGTGTTCGTCAATAATCCAGTCTGGCCGGGATCTTTATGAAAACTCATGGCAAACTATACAATAATATACACTCAATAGAGAACTCTATCTGGCATATAGGAAGGCCAGAAAAGGCAAAAGGAATCGACATTATGTAAAAGAATTTGAATATGATCTACAGAACAATATACTAAGCTTACAAAAAGAACTAACAGAGCTCACATATGGGCCTAATCCCCTGAAAATCTTTGTGATAAGGGATCCAAAAACCCGTGTAATTTCCGCATCTGATTTTAGAGATAGAGTTGTGCATCATGCACTATTCAACATCATTGAGCCGATATTTGAAAAAACATTTATCCATGACTCGTATGCAAGCAGGAAGAACAAGGGGACCCATAAAGCTATAGAAAGGTTTGACGAGTTCAAGAGAAAGACAGCAAGAAACGGAAAACTTATAAAAAATGCAAAAACAAACAACATAGTCATTGGCTATGTATTAAAAGCAGACATAAAGCACTATTTTGATTCAGTTGATCATGAAGTAATGATTAATATAATTAAAAAGAAAATCAGTGATAAGCACGTATTATGGTTAGTAAAGAAGATTCTGGACAACCATAACACCAAGATGCCATGCAAAGGAATGCCTATTGGAAACCTCACGAGCCAGACATTTGCAAACGTATATTTGAATAGCCTTGATTATTTTGTGAAACAAAAACTAAGGGCAAGATATTACATCAGATATCTTGATGACTTTGTCATATTTGACAGAAGCAAAGAGAAGCTGGAAAAATATAAAAATCAGATAAGCGAGTTTCTCAAAACAATAAAACTGGAGCTTCATCCCAATAAATCCAAGATAATACCCCTGCATAAGGGCATTAATTTTCTCGGCTTCAGAATTTTCTACTATCATAAACTTCTCAAGAAGAGTAATATCAGACTGTTCAGGAAAAGAACAATTGAATTAGAAAAGTCTTATATATGTGGGGAAACATCCAAAGACAAGTTATGCGAAAAGATCAACGGCTGGCTGGAATATGCAAGGCATGGAGACACATATAAACTGAGGAAACGAATTCAAGATGAGATTTCTCATTTCTTAATGATTATAAAGAAAAAACCTCAATAAATACATATGCTGGACATAAAATTGATTCGAGAGACCCCTCAAATTGTGAAAAAGAATCTTCAGAAAAGAGGAGACAAAGAGAAACTCGAATGGGTAGACGATGTTGTGGAATTAGATAAAAAGTGGAGAAGTGGCCTCAAAAAAATAGAAGATCTTAGACGTAAAAGAAATGTGGTGACACATGAAATAGCCAAGATTAAAGCAAATGGAAAATCTGCTTCTAAAGAAATCCAAGAAATGAAAGACATTCCAAACAAAATTAAAGAGTTGGAAGAAAAAAATCAGAAATATAGAGAGAAAATGATGTATTATCTAATGAGAATACCAAACATTCTCCATGATTCCGTTCCTAAAGGTAAAGATGATGAGGACAATGTAGAAACCAAAAAGTGGGGTAACCCTCCAAAATTTGATTTCAAATCAAAAAATCATTTAGATTTACTTCTTGACTTAGGATTGATAGATCAGGAAAGAGCAAACAAAATATCTGGAAATGGTTTTTACTATTATAAAGAAGGGTTGGTCTTACTAGATCGAGCTTTACAATCTTATACAATTGATTTTCTTAGGAAAAAAGGATATGTTCTAATCAAACCTCCTTATATGATGAGAAAAAAACCGTATGAGGGCGTAACTGATTTCGAGTTCTTCCAAGATCAAGCTTACAAAATAGAAGAGGAAGATTTATACTTAATTGCTACAAGTGAGCATCCAATGGCTGCAATGTTCATAAACGAAGTTTTAGATAAAGATAAACTTCCACTAAAACTTGTTGGTATATCTCCTTGCTTCAGGAAAGAAGTGGGAGCGCATGGTAAGTACACGAAAGGATTATTCCGTATGCATCAATTTGACAAAATAGAACAATTCATTTTTTGTTTACCTGAACAATCATGGGAGCTTCACGAAGAACTTCAAAAAAACGCAGAAGAACTTTATCAAAACTTAGGTCTTTCATACAGAGTTGTGAATGTGTGTACAGGTGATATAGGGGACATAGCCGCAAAAAAATATGATATAGAAATTTGGATGGCTGATGGAAAGTATAGAGAAGTCGGTTCAAATTCTAATTGCACTGATTACCAATCCAGGCGCCTAAACATAAAATACAGAGAAACTGAAGGCAAGCCTCCTGTAGGTTTTATTCACACTTTAAACAATACAGCAATTGCAACAAGCAGGACTATGGTTGCTGTTCTAGAAACTTATCAGAAAGCAGATGGAACAATAGAAATCCCAAAAGTCTTGAGGCCTTACATGAGTGGGATGAAAGTTCTAGAAAAGAAGTAAATTATAATCCAATCAGAGTTGCCTTTTTCTGAAATTCAAATCTGGCTTTGAAATGTCTTAGTGGAAGGTCTTTACCATAAACAACATTAACAGCTGGAATTTTATCTCTTTGCTCGTACAGAGACTGAAGAGCTTCTGCTACAGAATCTAAATCTTGTTTTTCATATCTGAGGCGAGGAATAGCAAATCTAACAAAATTAACTTCAGGGAAAGTTTCCTTTCCCGTTTCTTTGTTATATGAACCAAAAGCAAAATTGCCTAGTTCAATGGCTCTGTGACCATAAGCAGCTAAAAGAACAGCGGTTAAAGCCACTCCACCAAAATCTTCTGGTTTCATATCTGTATCCGCGAAGAATTTATTTACATCCAAATAAATTGCATGTCCTCCTGAGGGTGCTAAAACTGGAAGATTTTTTTTGCGTAAATTTCTTCCGAAATCTTGAACTTGGTTTATTCTATGTTCTAGATATTTTTCTTTTGTTACAGTGTTTAAACCAACAACAAGAGCCATTATGTTTCTTCCAGAAAGACCACCATAAGTTGGGTGTCCCTCTTTTAGAATTTGATGGTTTGTTAGAGCGTCTGACATGGAAGGATATTTTTTTACAAAAAGTCCATCATTTCTAAAGAAAAGACCCCCTCCCATGTTCACAAGGCCATCTTTTTTGAAACTGATTGTAAATCCATCTACATATGAAAACATTTCTCTGATAATTTCTGGTATATTCTTGTTGCCATAACCACTTTCTTTATTTTTAATGAACCAGGAATTTTCTGCAAATCTACATGCATCAAAAAACAAAGGAATGTTGTGTTTATGGGAAATTTCAGAAACTTCTTTTATGTTTTCCATTGATACCGGCTGACCTCCGCCGGTGTTGTTGGTTATTGTGAGATAAATCAGAGGAACTTGATTAGCTGATTTTTCTAGAAGGTTTTTGAGTTTTTCTGTGTTCATGTTGCCCTTAAAGCAACAATCAGAATCAGAATCTTTTAATTCAGATGAAAATAAATTTATGGCTTGTATTTTATTAGCTTCTATGTTAGCTTCTGTTGTGTCAAAATGACCATTACTAGGAATTATGAGATTAGATCCCAATTTGCCTATAAGACTGAATAGGGCATCTTCGCATGGACGACCCTGATGAAAAATGAACGCGTTTGGTTTTTCTTCTGGCTGATTGAAAAATTTTTCGCCGAAAACAGTTCTGATCTGTTCTGCTAGTAAAAAATAACCTCTGTTAGATCCATATGCTTCATCTCCTTTATGTAATGCGGCCCACTGTTCATTTGTCATTGTAGTTGTTCCAGAATCAGAAAGCATGTCGCATCCGGTTATCATTTCTGATGGAAAAAAGAAAACGTTCAGTCCAACACGTTCAAGCATTTTAGTTCTTTCTTTTGATGTGTATTGTTTCTTAAGTTCAATGGAGTGATTAAAATAAGGACGTGTTTTCGTTTGAAGATTATCTTCTTTGAAATTGTGTATAATTTCGTTTAAATCCATGTTCTTAAAATTAATTTAAAAATATTTAAAGTATTATCAAATTGTAACGCTTATAATCTTTAAATTTCACAATTTAATATGGCGAAAGTGCCTTCAGGTTATGTTGTGTATATACACCGAGATTTCTGTAAAGACGTAGAATGTCCTGTACAAATAGAATTGGACAAAGAGGAAATAGAATCTGAAAAATATAACACAATATGCGAAACGTGCAAGAGAGATTGCAACTTCACTGCAATTGGTTTTCAAAAATGGCTAGCTTCTCATGGGTACTTGATAGTCAAAACATCTAAATAAAAGAAGTGAAGTATGGTGATTGGCTTAATCATATGTTAAACTTTTTTATACCTTTTGCTGCAACTGTTTGTTATGTTAGTAGGAGATAAGCATTATAGAACTGTTTGGATGGAAGGTAACATAGTTAGAATGATTAATCAAATCAAACTCCCACATCAGTTTATTATACAAGATTTTTTGGATTACACACAAACAGCTCTTAGTATAAAAGATATGTACGTAAGAGGAGCTGGAGCTATAGGAGCTACTGCAGGATATGGAATTGCACAAGCAGCTCTACAAGCGCCTGATCAGAGATTTCATGAATATGTAAACCTAGCGGCTGAGCACATAAAACAAACAAGACCAACAGCTCAAAATTTATTTTATGCTGTTAATAGAGTATTGAAAAAAATAGAAAATTTAGAACCAGCAGTAGCAAGACAAGAAGCTGTTAAAGAGGCTCAAGCAATTGCTGATGACGATGCTAATTCATGTAAAAAAATAGGAGAATTAGGAGCAGATCTGATAAAAGATGGTTACAAAATATCAACACATTGTAATGCTGGTTGGCTGGCTTTTGTTGACTGGGGATCAGCTTTATCTCCGATATATCAAGCAAAACGACAAGGAAAAAATGTTTTTGTTTTTGTTGATGAAACAAGACCAAGATCACAAGGATCTAAATTAACAGCTTGGGAACTAGTAAATGAGAAAATTCCTCATGCAGTTATAGTTGATAATGCTACAGGATATTACATGAAGAAAGGTGAAATAGATCTTGTTATTGTCGGTTCTGATAGAATTGCTATAAACGGAGATGTTGCAAACAAGATAGGAACATATTCTTCAGCTGTGGTTGCAAAAGAAAATAATATTTCATTCTATGTGGCAGCACCAACAAGCACGATTGATCCTAATTGCCCTTCAGGTGATCAAATACCAATAGAAGAAAGACATGAAGATGAAGTTCTGGTTATAGAAGGATTGACTGTAGAGGGTAAAGAAGAGAAAGTTAGAATAGCTCCAAAAGAATCATGTGCTAAAAACCCCAGTTTTGATGTAACACCAGCAAAATATATAACAGGTATAATTACAGAAAAAGGCATATTCAAGCCAGAAGAACTAAGAAACTTGTTTTAATTATTAAAACCCGAACTTTTATTCCATAAATTCAAATTAAATTTAAGGTGATTTAATGGGAGAATTTGTTGAAGTTATTAAAAAAGCTGATTTAGAAGAAGGAAAAGGAATGGTAGTCGAAGTTGGAGATAAAAAAGTAGCTCTTTTTAACGTGGGTGGAGAATTCCATGCAATAGATAATCTATGCCCACATAAACAAGGCCCTCTAGGAGAAGGCATGCTTGATGGTGATAACGTGGCTTGTCCTTGGCATGGTTGGGTTTTCAGCGTGAAAAACGGTGTTTCTCCAGTTAATCCAGCAACTAAAGTGGTCAAATATAACGTAAAGATAGAAGAGGATAACGTTTTAATAGAAAAACAGTAGACATCAGGCCTTTAAAAATATTTTAATAAAGCTTTATATATACAGAATATAATAGGTTTAGTATAAATTGATACAGGAATGCGATATGGAACAAATACCGCCAAATTATATGGCATATGATAGAACCATTGTTGTTTTCTCTCCTGATGGCAGATTGCTGCAGGTAGAGTATGCACGACAGATGGTGAAGAGTGGAAGTCCATCAATAGGCATAGTCTTAAAGGACGCTGTTATTTTAGGTGCAGTGAAAATCTCAATGCCACTAGCTATAACGGAATCTTACAAAAAGACACATACTATAGATGACCACATAGCCCTTTCAAGCTCTGGGTCTCTCGCAGACACGAGAGAACTTGTAGAAATGGCAAGGGTAAAGGGACAAGTCAATAAAATTACGTATTCAGAACCTATTTCAGTTAGGTCTTTGACTGAGTACATATGTGATAGAAAGCATATGGTAACCCAATATGCGGGTGTTCGACCATATGGTGTAGGACTTCTAATAGGCGGAATTGATTCGAGTGGTCCAGCGTTATACGAAACAGAGCCATCAGGAACCATGATAAAATGGAAAGCACAAGCAATTGGAAAAGAAGGAGAAAAGATAAAAACTGTATTGAATAAGAGTTACAAAGATGGTATGGATCTTAAAGCTGGCTTAGCTTTGATGACTAAAGCTATATCTGCGGGAGAAAAGAAGAGATTGACCCCAGAAACATTCGAAGTTACGATTATCACAAAAGATGGCGTAAGCAAAATATCAAAAGAAGAGCTAGCAAAGTTCCTATAAAATATCGTATTCTAAGTTAGGTTTAATGAGAATTTAGGTGATTTCATGGTTTCTGTTGACAAGGCAGTTATAACAAAAGTAACTAAGGACCACAAGACATTTGAAATACTTGTAGATCCCGACTTAGCTCTAAAGTTCAAGCATGGAGAAGCTGTATCAGTAGAGAACATGCTTGCTGTTAGAGAAATTTTTTATGACTCTAGAAAAGGTGAAAGAGCCTCAGCAGAGGATCTACAGAAATTTTTTGGCACATTAGATGTGCTAAAAGTAGCAGAATATATACTAAAACATGGTCAAGTACAATTGACAACCGAACAAAGAAGACAACTTCTGGAAGAAAAAAAGAAGCAGATAGCTGATATTATATGTAAACAGGGAGTTGATCCTAAAACAAAGATCCCTCATCCTGTAACTAGAATAATGAATGCGATGGATAATGTTCATGTGAATATTGATGCATTCAAGCCTGCTAGAGATCAAGTGGAAGCAATTCTCATCAAAATACAGGAAATTCTACCAATAAGCGTAGAAAAAATAGAGATTGTAGTGAAAATACCATTGCAGTATGCAGGTAAAGCTAGCTCACTCATAAGAACCATGGCTTCTGTTAAAAAAGAAGAATGGAAAGCGGATCACTGGTTGGCCCTAATAGAAATACCAGCCGGAATGCAATCTGACATATATGAGAAATTAAATGGTCTAACTTCCGGAAATGTTGAAATAAAGGTGCTTAAGGAGCAACGATAGCTTTATATTGTATATAAAAAGATTAAGAATAATATGATCGAAAGGTGGTAAAATATGACATTAATGAAAAAAGACAGAGAATTAGCAATACCTGGTGATGAATTGGTTAAATCCATGGATTATTTACCAGGAAAAAATTGCTTCAGAGAAGGAGAATCTATAATAACAAAAAGATTAGGTTTAGTATCCGTAGACGGAAGAGTTATTTCTATAATTCCTCTTTCAGGTGTATACTTACCAAAATACGGAGACATGGTGATAGGTACTGTAGCAGAGATTCAATCATCCGGATGGATAGTTGATATTAATTCTTTGCATCAAGCATATCTTCCTTTATCTGGGGTAAAGGAGTTTATAGACACAAAGAGAACCGATTTATCTAAGGTTTATGCAATAGGAGATGTTATCTATTCAAAAATATCTCTTGTAAATGGAGATTCTGTGCATCTTTCTATGCAGGATACAAGATCTAGGAAATTCACAAGCGGAAGAGTTATTAAAATGAGTTCAGCTAAGGTTCCTAGACTAATAGGGAAACAAGGTTCCATGATACGACTAATAAAAGATTCAACTGGATGTCGCATAAATGTAGGACAAAATGGAGCTGTTTGGATAGAAGGAGCAAACGATAATACTGTTTTATCTGCAGTTCAACTTATTGAAAAAAATTCACATATAGATGGTTTGACAGACAAGGTTTCAGAATTCCTTGGTAAAACAAAACTAGAAAAACCTGTAGAAAAGATTGTAGAAAGACCAAACGAAGTGCAGGAAAAAGAACCTACAAAAGAAATCAAGGAAGCAGAACCTGTTTTAACAAAAGGAGTAGAACATGAAAAGAGAAAATAATAGAAAAATTGACGAAACAAGACCCATTTATGTAGAAGCGGGCGTCATACCAAATGCTGATGGTTCAGCAATTTTTAAAATGGGAAGAACAATAGCAATAGCTGCTGTTTATGGTCCAAGACCATTGCACCCAAAACATATGCAAAATCCTAGCAGATGTCTTTTGCAAGCATATTACAATATGCTTCCATTCTCTACAACAGAGAGAGTAAGACCTGGTCCTTCTAGAAGAAGCCAGGAAATTTGTAAGGTTACAAGAGAAGCATTAGAACCTGCTATATTTTTGGAAGAATTCCCAAAGACTGCAATAAAGGTCTTTATACACATAATCCAAGCAGAAGCAGGAACAAGAACAGCTGGTATTAATGCAGCAAGTGTTGCTCTTGCAGATGCAGGTATCCCAATGAGGGATCTTGTAGCTTCTTGTGCTGCTGGAAAGATTGAAAATGAATATGTTTTAGATCTTGAAGGTAAAGAAGAAGATGCAAGTGTATGTGATCTTCCATTGGCTTACATGCCAAGAACAAAGGAAATCACTTTATTTCAATTAGATGGAGACATAACCAAAAAAGACGTCTCAGAAGTAGCAAAGCTTGCAATTAAAGGATGCGAAGAAATATACAAAAAACAAAAAGAAGCATTAAAGAAAAAATGGATAGGTGAATAATATGGGACTACAAGAAAATTATATTTTGACTCTTGCATCTATGAACACAAGAATAGGAAAAAGAGGAGATGAAGAGTTTAGAAAAATAGAAATAGATAAAAATCCAATAGAAAAGGCAGAAGGTTCTGCTAGAGTTAAAATTGGAAAAACAGACGTTCTGGTTGGAGTAAAACTCGGTGTCGGAGAACCATTCTCAGACAAAGAAGATGAGGGAATTCTTATGACTGGTGCAGAATTAAATCCTCTTGCATCACTAGATTTCGAATTAGGTCCTCCAAGAGAAGAAGCAATCGAACTAGCTAGAGTAATTGATCGTGGAATAAGAGAATCACATGCAGTTGACCTGAAAAAACTCTGTATAAGAAAAGGAGAAAAGGTATGGATGGTATTCATCGATATTAATATTCTCAACCACGATGGAAATTTGATGGATGCGGCTGGTCTTGCAGCTATAATAGCTCTATCAAACACAAAAATGCTTGAATATAAAGACGATAAGATAGTCTACGAAAAGAAAAAAGGCGATCTTCCTTTGAATAACAAACCAATATCAATAACATTTGCTAAAATAAGTAGCCCAAAGAATAATGTAAGTAAAATAATTGTGGATCCTTCTAGAGACGAAGAGAAAGCGATGACGGGAAGACTAACAGTGACAACAACTGACAAAGGTAACGTATGTGCTATGCAAAAGGGTGGATCAAGCTTTACACTGGAAGAAATATACAAAGCAGTAGATATTGCAATCAAAAAGGGACAAGAATTAAGAAAGATGATTTGAGGTTAATATGGCAAAGACAAAAAAAGTCTTATCAGCAGGGAAGTATGGTGTTCGATACGGAAGAAAAATGAGACAAAAGATAATAAAGGTAGATGTAGATTTCAAAAAGAAACACGCATGCCCTTCTTGCCTTAAGACTGTGTTAAAAAGAGAATCAAGCGGTATATGGGCCTGTAAAAAATGCGGACTCAAAATGGCAGGTAAAGCATACAAACCTGCTTAATGTTTATAAAAACACGAACCAAAATAAAAGAAAGGTGATTATATGTTTAAGTGCTTACATTGTGGAAAGACGATAGAAACTAGTTCTTCTCAGAAGATTCAATGTACTTATTGCGGTTACAGAGTTTTACTGAGAACTAGACAACCTGTTATAAAAAAGGTTAAATCAAGGTGAATGAATGTTATCAGAACAAGATCAACAGTTACTGGCTCAGGCACAGATGTATCAACAACAATTACAAATGTTGGCGTCCCAAAAAGAAAATATAAACATGCAACTAGTAGAAATGAAGAAAGCTCAAGAAGAATTGGAAAAAAATAAAGAAAATGAATTATTCAAGGTTGTAGGTCCACTTCTTATCAAAACAGATAACGTAAGCATGAGAAAGGAATTAGCTGAGAAAAAGGATGTTTTAGAGCTAAGATTGAAAACTTTAGACAAAAACGAGAAAAAGCTTCAAATTACTTTCGAGGAGCTTAGAGAGAAATTATCCAAAAAGCTATAAGAATCCATGAGCCCATATATATAATAGGTTAATTTATGACGGAGGGTTGCCATGGAACAAGCAGAACTAGTTTCCATGCTAGATCAAATTATAAAGGACAGAGGGGTTCCGAGGAATATAAGAGAGACTCTAGAGGAATCCATCCAGATCTTAAATGGCAGCGAATCCATGTCAGAGAAGGTGTCTTACATCATTTCTCTTCTTGATGACGCTTCAAATGACACTAATCTATCTTCTTATACTAGAATCAATATTTGGAATCTCATTTCTACTTTAGAAAATTTTAAAACTGATATCTGAATGACAGTTATTTAAATCTTACTTCCAAAAATAATGTAGTTGTATATAGGAGGGGTCACATGCCATTTGGAAAATTCTTTTCTAGTCGTGAGGAAGAATCATTAGAAACCGAAGCAGACAATTATGTTGAAGTAAATGTTATGGATGCAGGAGAAAAAAAAACAGGTAAAATTAGTATACGATTAGAAAAACTTAATGAATTTGGTGATACCGAGAGAGTATTAAAAATCGTAAGAGACGGGTCAATTGTTTTCCTAAAAATCAAAGGTTTAAAAGAAAAGGATATGGGAGAACTTAAGAGAGCTGTTGAGAAAATCAAAAAGACAGTTCTTGCTAACAACGGCGATATTGCTGGTGTTGAAAATGACTGGCTTATTATTTCACCACAGTTCGCAGCTGTAGAACGATAATTTTAATGTATTATATAAAAAGCCATCTTATACGAGATGGTTTAATATTTTTTTTATCTTAATCTAGTTGTTTCTAGATTCTTTGGAGCCACTGTTTCTATTCTGAATATTTTATGCAGGTCTCTTGCAAGTTCTAAGCATCTTTTATTTTCTCCGTGATTTACAAGAACCTTATCAGGTTTGCTTCTTAATCTACGGAAGAAGTTGAGTATTTGATTTCTTCCAGCATGACCACTAATACCATGAGCTGTATCGATGTTTAGCTTTAATCCTACGCTCATGTTTCTCCCAGTCTTATGATTAAAGACAGGTAAGTCTTTCCATCCTTCTTGTATCCTTCTACCAAGGGTACCTTCTGCCTGATATCCTACGAATAACAATGTATTCTTAGGATCATCTGCTAGTCCTTTTACATATTCTAAAATAGGTCCACCCGTCATCATACCTGATGTGGCTATGATTATTCCAGGTTCTCCTGAATCTATCACGTCATTTCTCTCTTTAGGAGCAACTCTATTGAAAACTTCAGATGTGAATGGATTCTTTCCATATCTTAGTATACTCTTCTGAAGATAATGAGACAAATATTCTGGATAAGCGGTGTGTATAGCTGTTGCGTCCCACAACATACCTTCCATGTGAACAGGATATTTAAGACCGAACTTGTCTAGAATTACCATTATTTCTTGTGCTCTTCCAACACCAAAGCTTGGAATAATGACCTTGCCGCCCAGTTTTATTCCCTTCTCAATCTTTTCTACGAAGGATTTCTCTGCATCTTGTCTAGAGGGCATTGTATTATGTGCTCCACCATAAGTGGATTCAATTATCATGGTTTCTATTCTCTGGAAGTCTGTATATGCAGGATCCAAAAGACCAGAATTGGCGTAGTTAAGATCTCCAGTGTATAACAAGTTATGGAGACCGTCACCAATATGTAAGTGAATCAAAGAACCCCCAAGTAGATGTCCGGATGGCTGTAAAGTTAGTCTTGCATCAACTGTGATGTCAGAAACTTCACCATAATCAAGAACTATTGAATGCTTCAAAGCCTTTTCAACTGACTTTTTCTGATATGGTGGCTTCTTACCGTTTTTTTGCATAACATCAATATAATCAAGACAAAGCATAGCCATCAAATCTCTTGTAGGAGCTGTTGAGTATAATGGTCCAGTAAATCCATTTTCATATAAGTATGGGATGTAAGATGAGTGGTCTGTGTGAGCATGACTCAATATAATAGCATCTAGAGTGTCCATATTAAACTCTGGAATATTCAAATACGGTGGATTTCCTGTTGTTGGGTCAGTTCCACAATCCATGAGTACGTTTGAATTTGATGTTTGAACTAAAATACAGCTTCTTCCTACTTGTCTGAATCCACCCAAAGAAGTAATTCTTATCCACTCGTTATTTCTCTCTTCTTCAGTCAAGACTCTAGCGTTTATGTCTTGTCCAACTCTGTTCAAGAACTTTTTCCTGTAAGCTATTTCAGAATGCATCAATCCTCTAACAGCTCTTACAACATCAGATTTTATTGCAGGAGCTCTTTCTATTTTAGGTAGCCATAAAGTTTCTGATTTAATTTTCTTAAATGTCTCACCATCCCTTCCTATAATCAAACCAGGCTTCTGAGCTTCTATAATAACCTTACCCAACTCAGATTCAAAATAAATTTCTTTGATACCAGCACCCTCAGGGACTATTTCCATTATTTTGTCTCTTGCTTTTTCTGGATCAATTGTTATACTTATGTCTGGTCTTATCTCTACTCTTTTCTTAATCAGACGAACTATATCTCTAATTGAAGACTCACTTGTTCTGAAAAAATCCTTACTCTTCGTGTATAATACAAGTTCGGAGCCCTCAAACTTCACCTCGGAGATGTTTGCGTCTGCTGGTAATCTGTCTCTTAATTCTTTTAGAATTGACATTACAAATTCCTTATTTGGTAAAACATGAATGTTTTACATCATTTTAAAAATGCCTGAACTTCTTCATTAGGCACTTTCTTGAGTCCGTTGGAATCTATTACAACAAGATCTATTCCGCTTCCCCCAGATGCTATATCTCTTTGTGTTGCTGAATATATAGCCTTGGTGATCATTTCTTTTGTAGCCTCAACAGTCATGTTTCTTTTGTATTTTTCTTCTAGAACACCAAAAGCAAATGGTGAACCAGATCCTGTTGAGAAGTATTCTTGTTCTTCTGTTATCGAACCTGAAGGATCGAAAGTGAATAATCTTGGAGCGTCGTCAAATCCGCCAACAACAAGTTGTACTATGTATGGATAGAATCTTCGTGCATACAAAATGTTTGCTATTAAGGATGCTGCAGCTTTTACGCCAATTCTTTTGTCTTCTTTGAGCTTGTATAGCTTTAGTTCCGCTTTTAAGTATCTCTCTAAAGCTTGACCATCTCCTTGCATACCTGCCATTGTCATTGCTATATGTTCGTCTAAAGGCAATATCTTTTGTGTGTGCTTATTTGCAAGTAGATAACCCATTGTGGCCTTTCTTTCCGCACCCAAAACAACCGCGTCTCTGGCTATTACGCCCACAGTTGTAGTGCCTGTTTTTAAATTTTCGATTTTATGATCCATATTAATCACTTAACTCATAAGTAGAATCAATCATATGACTTATCAGTTATAAAGTCTAATTATAAATTATTCTTTATAAGTCTTTAGTGGAATATTCTTTATAAATCTTTCTTAAATGTGTTTTTAAATACCTGCGAGCCATAGAGACCAGGTGCATATTTTAGTTTGTACTATTAATATAATAAATACTATGAAATATGCCATTTTAGTAGGTATTATACTAACCTTGGTAATTTATGCAATCTCTCCTATAACCATCAATAGTCAAGCTTGTTCTGATGGTCAAATTAAGCCTTGTGGAAGTAATATAGGTGCTTGTTCTTCTGGTTTCCAGACATGTAGCGCCGGCATATGGGGCACATGCGATGGTGGTATAGGTCCAGGAGCAGAAGTATGTGATGGTCTGGATAACAACTGTGATGGTAAGATAGATGAGAAATTCGATAGAGACGGAGATGGTTATACATCGTGTAGTCAGCCGCAGGATTGTGATAATGTAAATCCTAAAATAAATCCAGAAGCAAAAGAAACATGCGACGGGGTAGATAACAACTGTAATGGTCTTGTAGATGAAGAATGTCCTTGTGTAGCTGGAGAAACAAGAGCATGTGGATCTAACATAGGTGCATGTCAATCTGGAGTAAGAATATGTTCAGATGGTCAATGGGGAGCATGCGAGGGTAACATTAAACCACAAGAAGAAGCATGTAATAGTATAGATGATGACTGCGACGCAGAAACAGATGAAGATGGTGTATGCATTGCATTGGAATGTCAAGACGGAGAAACAAGATCATGTGGATCCAACATAGGAATATGTAAAGCTGGGATAAGAACCTGTGTATCAGGAAGCTGGTCTGATTGTACTGAAGACATAAAGCCTCAAGAAGAGATATGTGATAACCTGGATAATGATTGTGATAGTATTGTAGATGAAGGCTGCAAGCAGCCTTCTCAACCAACGAAACCAACAACGCCAACAAAACCAGCTGCAGACACGGAAAAAGTTCATCAAGTGGTTTTGGATGAAATATCATCAAAAGCAGAATCCCGGGTGATTGTTAAATTCAAGGAGACACCAAAAAGCCTGAACATAAAACAAACAGATTTCAAAAACATAAGAACAGTAGACAAATACCAGTCAGGTGTAGTAAACAAAAATGGCCTGGATTCATTGCTGATAGACCCTGATATAGCTGAAATACTCCCAGATCAGGAAGTTAATCTTCTACTAACAGAGTCTATACCATTGATACACGCAGACCTGCAAAACTATAATCTCGGTCTTACAGGATCAGGTCAGACTGTATGCATTCTGGATACAGGTGTTGATTATAATATAATCACAAATTACAAGAGCGGTTACGATTTCATAAACAATGACGATGATCCAATGGATGATCACGGACATGGAACACAAGTTGCATATATAATTCAATCAGTAGCTCCTGGCTCTGAGATAATCGCAGCCAAGGTGATAGACAGCTCAGGAAATGGATACGAAAGCGATGTACTACAAGGTCTGCAATACTGCATAGACCAGGGAGCAGACATAATAAGCTTCAGTATAGGATCAGGAGAATACAGCGGCTTATGTGATGCAAATCCTGTCGCAGAACTTGTAAACGATGCTGTCAGCCAGGAAATATTCGTAGTAGCTGCAACTGGAAATGATGGCTCAATCAACTTTAAGGCTCCATCATGCGCTTCTAAAGTTTTGAGTGTTGGTTCAACGAATAAACAAAACATAATTTCTTCATTTTCAAATGTGAGAGAAGATTTGGGAGTGTTTGCTCCTGGTGTTGATATTGTGACAAAAACAATTGGAGGGGATGATATTAGTTTGTCTGGAACTTCTGCTTCGGTGCCTTTTGTTAGTGGGGCTGCTGCTCTTGTTTTAGAGAATGAGACTTTAGCCCCTTTGGATTTGAGATATAGGTTTGCAAGTACTGGTTTGCCTATATTGTATAATGAAATTAATATCTCAAGGCTTGATGTTTATAATGCAGTGCTTAATATTTCTACAATGATTCCTTATGGGGGGGAGTTGAATCAGAGTAATATTATAGAGGTTAATGAGACGAATTTTACAACTTTGGCTGTGCCGGTCGTATCTTTAATTCTTCCCGCAGATGAAACTTATTATGGTTCTGCTCTACAGGATGTGCCTTTTCAATGTTATGTTACTGACACTGCTGAGGGAGGCGTCCCTGCCGGGATAAATCAAATTTCTCTTTATACAAGTTTTGATGGAGGCGCATATTCTCTTAAAGATACAATTATATTGGCTCCATTGTTGAGTGATTTACCAAATTATGTTAATAATTCTGACGGGACATTTACTACAAATTACCAACCTCCCAATGGAACTTCGGAGAAAGACACTTTTCTTTATTGGGCAGGTACCTATGATTTTAGTTCTTCCGATTCTCTTTATGTTGCTGGCGGACAGGCTAAATGGATCTCCCAACCTCTTTTGGAATTTGATTTGAGCGGCTTTCCTCAGGGAATGGTTGTCCAAAACGCCAACTTGAGAATGGTCAAAAAAAGCGGAACTACTTCGTTTGGTACTCAGATTCGTAGAATTTCAGACTCCTGGATCAATGGGAATCTTACACAACCATATCCAAGAGATAGTGGTTCTGATTATGCCAGTGGGACGATACCACTTTCAGGAGGAGATGTGGTAATTTATGATGTAACTGAATTGGTTCAGGAATGGATTGATGGAACTTATCCTAACTATGGCTTGAAGATCGTGTATACTTATTATACAGGAGTGAGTGCTTATTTATATTCTGCTGAGGAAAGCATTGCAAATCGGAGGCCAAAACTTGAAATTACTTATGATGTTGACCCAACATATACTGCAGATTTTCAACTAGATAATGTTGTAACAGGGAGCTACAAGTGGTATTGCAGTGCAAAAGATATTGCTGGAGGAAACAGCAATTCGGTTACTCCCTTTGATTTTTATGTTGGGAAATGTGAAAAAGGAACTGATTGTCCGAGTGGGTTGTGTGTGAATGATAGTCTTGGGGTTGGAAGGTGTGGGGACTCTTGTGATATTTATGACGGGTATGGTTGTAGTGATGATGCAATTCTTCTTTCTAGTGGACTTGGAACATGTAGTAATGATGGGTGTAGGGATATTCCTTTTGTTAGCATGGATTGTGGAACTGGGGATGCTTGTGTGAAGGGAACAGATACAGCAACTTCTGTTCCTACTACTGGATCTTGTTATGGTAATCCTCAAATAGGTGATTCTTGTGATTCAATTGTTGGAGGAGATTTTTCCCAAGATGGAATTGTCGCATACGGCTTATCTAATAATCTTTGTTCTTGCGAAACTGAATCAATAAGTAATTGTGTTTATTCTACTGGTTCGTCTGTAATACCAGTTGCATCTTGTAATTATGTTGGGGCACCTGAAGGTAGTGTTTGTAATGAACCCCCTTATGTTGGAGATTTTTATTTTGCCTCTACAAAAAAATTAGATTCTGATGGAACGAAACATTGTGTTGATTGTGGGACTGGAGTAATAGATGATGATGGGTCTGGAACTTGTGAAAGAGCTTGTGATCTTACTATAAGTAACACCTATTGTGATGAGAAAAATCCTGGTTATAAGTATTGTTCTATTAATAATATTATAGAATCAGAATGTGGTGAGGCTAATTTTTGTACTTATTTAACTTCTGGGGGAAGTATTGGTCAGTGTTCATCTGTGCCGCCTCCAAATAGTGATGGTGATTGTAATGCTAATTCAAATTGTGATGGTAAAGAGCCTGGGGGTTGGTGGTGTAGTCTAGATAGTAAAGTGACTGTAGCGTGTACCTCTGCTTGTCAGGTGGTGGATGCTGATGATATTGGAGAGTGTGAGTCTAATAATTCTTATAATACTTTTTGTAATGCTGCTCCTGAGTGTGATGAGTTAATTTCTGGAGGTTATTGGTGTGATGCAAATAATTTAATAAGTTCTGGATGTGGATCTAGTTGTGGGTATACAACTACTGGTACTCCTGGTTCTGGTCTTTGTGAATCTACAAATTCCTATAATACTTGTGCTGCCGATCCCTTATGTGATGGGAATGTTCCTGGAGAAATAAATAATTGTGGAAACGATCCATTTTTAGATAAATGTTCAAGCACTTGTTTAGCAGAAGATAGGGGGGATAACATTTGTACTTCCAATGCCGGGTGGAGTTGTACTGCAGATGCTGGTTGTAATTTAGAATCTCCAGATGCTTGTCCTGATATTGATACTTATTGTACAGACATTTGTGGATATGAAGACAGAGATGATTCTCTAACGGCTTGTACTGCTACAGGGGTAGGGTGTGTTGCTGGTTATTCTTGGGAAGTTGGAACTCCTACTAGTCAGTGTTGTGGAGATGATGGAATCTCTGATGATTGGGATGCTGATAATTTTACAGGAATTACCAATGCTTGCTATAATGGGAATTTGATTTTTCCAGGCACTCCTGTTGGGACTTTGTTAGTTGATGATTATGGAAAACTTTATGATTGTGGTGATCAGGTTCCTTTCCTTGAGGATCAAGGGGTTGCAGAAAGTATTGTAATTGATTGTGAAGGGTATGATAGTGGGGGTAGTACTTTTTATTGTGATACTGATACTTTTGAATGGATTGTGGGCAAATTACCAAGAACTTGTATTTGTACTAATGGGAATCAGTGTAAATCTACTTATTGTGTTGATAATAATAATAATGGTGTGAATGCAACTTGTCAAAATAGTTGTAATGGTGGTTTTGATGGTTATATGTGTTCTAATGATACAAATGATTTTAATACGGTTGGGGGTGGGGTTTGTGCTGTGAATGGTGGTTGGATTTGTGATAAGGGGGAGGTTGCTTTGGGCACAACTGATTATAAACAAGATTGTTTTTATGCTTTGGGTGGAGATCCAACTTTAACAACACAGTGTGATAGGAATGTTTCAGATACGGGGGAGACTTTGGGTTATGTTGCTGAGAGTATATGCACTTATTCTACTGGAACACCAGCAGCAAATAATATGGATTGCGATTTAGATAATGAGGTTTGTAGAGATTCTTCAAATAGATACAGAGCTGATTGTAGTAATTGTGGTAGTACCCTAGAGAATGATTGTGATACTGATGGAGGAACAAGTTATAGTGCTAATGGTGTTTGTGTTTTGGATTCAAATAATTGTGATTCTTATGAGGTTTGTTTTGATGATTCGTATTATAGAGATGATTGTAATAAGTGTTCTGTTTTAGCAAGTGATGTTGATTCTTGTGATTATGGCTCTATTAGTGGAGGAAATTATGTTGCTGATGGGTATTGTGTTGCAGGAGGAGGGTGTGCTACGGGAATTGTTCGCGCCTATGGAAATCCTCTAACTCTTGGTTGGGGTTGTACTGATGGTGGTGGTGAGCAGTGCGATTCGGATGCTAATGGTAATGAAAATAGTAATGATTGGGTCACTAATTCTGCTGAAGGACTTTGTGTTTATACAGGTCTTGGAGTAGAATTTGGGGATTGTGAGATTGGGGATGTTTGTTTTGATGGGGCGGTTTATCGTGGGGATCTTGTTAATAATTGTGAAGATGGTTGGGGCTGTGAGTTTAGGAATTTAGAGAGTACTATTTATTCCAGGGAAGGATATGTTTGTAATTCTGAAAGCTTAGGTTGTGTTGTTGACGGGTCAAGGACAGAAGCTCAGAGATGTTGCCAGAATGACAATTGTGCTGGTGGTGTTCCTAGCTGTGTTGATAGTGGAATTGTTGATGAAATTTATTACAAAGGATGCTGCGCCTTGACAACAGATTGTTCAGGACCAACTCAATGCTATTCTGATACAGAGATTTACTATGGTACTTTGAATAATTATTACTGTTATGTAGGGGCTTGGATAAATAAAACACAATATAATACCTGCACTCCATCGGGAAGTTTTGTTGATTTAGTTATTGACCAACCAGGGATAATATGTAGCGGAGTAATAATAGACATTGCTTCTTTAACTGTAAAAAATGAAGGGGAATTAACTTTATTAGACGAATCAGAATTAATCGTAGGAAATGTGACAATCGAGGAAGGTGGGAGTTTTTATGTCAAGGACTCGCAGAACACACTCTGGATAAATAGTAATATCACTTTATTCGGGAAAGTTGTCTGGCAAAACACAACAGTCAGGTTCAATGGAACTGGAACAGACGGAAGTGTTGGGTTAAAAGTGATTTCTCCGGGAAACCTTACAATAAACCAAAGCTCTAACATCACGAACGGCGTTGATCCAAACTATAATTATTTCTTCATTGTGGAGAGTGGAACCAATTTCTCAATGAAAGATTCTCATTTAAGTTATGCTGGGTGGGGTGATTCACAGGGAATAAGAGGACTTGAGTTACATGTCAATCCAGATAATTTTTCTGGAAATAATTTAACTAATAATTTTTATGGAGTTTCTCTTTATGCAAATAGTAGTTTGGTGCAAGGAAATAACATAAGTAATAATTTTAGGGGAATTTATTTGGGGACTTCGCATAATATTATTTCGGATAACATATTAAATTATAATGGGGATGTTGCGATTCTTTCATTTGTAATGCATATTGAAAATAACACTATTTCAAATAACATTGTTGATTATAATGGTTTTGGATTGGTTATTTTTGAGGATTTTGATTATGTTATTTTTAATAATAGTTTTAGTAATAATGTGAATGGAATATATGTTTTTGGGGGATTGGGGGGAGATTTTGTAAGAGACCATATTGTTTCCTATAATGTAATTAATAATAATTCAGAATTTGGAATTGGTGCTACTAGTAGTAATGCTGGTTTTCTGAATTCTGTGTTTTATAGAAATGTTTTGAAGAATAATTACATTGGAATTGATTCTGGAAATAGTATGAACAACAATCTTATATGGGATTCAGTTATTGAAAATAGTTCATATTTAGATTTTCGAATGATAGGTGTTTCAAAAGATAATACATTTCTTAATACAACTTTTAATAATAGTCATGTTTCTGTTATAGATACGGCTTATATTATAGTCCAATGGTATTTAGATGCGAATGTGATGGACGAGGATTTGCTTTCTTTGTCTGGGGCTAATGTCTCTGGCCAGAATACAACAAATTCTTTGATATTCTACAATTTAACAAACTCCTCAGGAAGCGTGTATAGGTTCAATGTGACAGATTTCATAAAAAGAAGCGGAAGTGCTGATAACTGGAACAACTACACAATAAACGTAAGCTTGTATGGTTACATTCCACATTCAGAAGAAATTAACATATCTAAAAGCACAGTAATGGACATATTATTATACAGAAAACCACCAGAGGCTGTGTTCGTTCCTCCAACACCAGAAAACGGAACCAGGACAATAGGAAACATTGTTAACATAAACGCTACATTAGATGCCTTTGGGCATCAGCTAGATTCTTCTGTACTTGAATGGGACAATGGAACAGGCCCTCAGAATTATACAATGAGTATTGATTCTGAAGTCTCTTCTATATCCATGCAAGTGAATGATGGAGTTGAGTATACATATAAAATCTATGCGAATAACACAAACGGAAATACGGGAAACAATAGTTTGAGGACGAATATGGAAAATACTCAACCAACACAAACAGATCCAATTATTATTCCTGCAAAACCTTTAACATTTGATAATTTCACATGTTATAATCAAAGTACTTCAGATGCAGAATCAGATAACGTGACAAATGTTTATAACTGGAAAGTTGATGAAGAGCCTATAGCTGTTCTGAATATGCCATTCGAAAATAGGAGAGATTCTAATTACACATACAGTGATATTGTTACGGATTATTCTGGTTTCGGAAATGACGGAATCATTGGTGGAGGATATTATGGTAACATGTCAAATTGGACACAGTTTGGAATAATTGGGGGAGCATACAATTTCACTCATGGTAACATTACTATACCTCAGAATTCTTCTTTGGTTTTCTATGACGGATTTAGCATTGAAGCTTGGATATATCCAGACACAGTTTCGGGAATAAAATATATTTTTACTAATTATCCTGGAGGAAGTTTGTTTGATGGTTTAGTCGTTCTTAATAGAAACGGTGATAACATTAAATTTGGTTTAGACACTTCTTCGTGTACTTACTATAATTTTGATGGTAATTTTGTTTTAACACCTGGAAACTGGTATCATGTAGTTGCAGTGGTTTACAACGCAGATAATATGAGTCTTTTTGTGAATGGGAATTTTGATAATAGCATATCATTTAATAGTAATAACTGTGCTCCTTACATGGATCAGACAAGTAAAAATTACTCTATTGGAAACACGATCGGAATAGGACCAAATAATTTTGATGGTCTTATTGATAATTTTGTGATTTATAATAGAAGTTTAAGTCCAGAACAAATAGCCTTTAATTACCATCAAGGTATAAGTGAATTCTCAAATTCCACAATTACTTCTAGTGAAATACTTCCAGGACAGAATTGGACATGTGAAGTCACACCTGTGGACTCTTATGAAAGTGGTGTTATGCTGAACAATATCACAACAATAAACACCCCTCCATTTATACAGGGTGTTAATCTGATACCAGATGGTGCATTCACAAATGATACAATTACATGCAACTTTAGTGCGAATGACGATCAAGAAGTAGATGATATTTATGTAAATGTTACCTGGTGGAGAGATGTTGGGAATGGCTTCGAAGAGTGGCACCATGACGATGAAAATAACTTACTTGTTTATAATAGTGAATCGACGAGAGGCGATATGAATATGGACGATGAAGTGAATCAGACGGACGTTGAAAATCTGACTGCATATCTTTTCGGTGGTGGAGGAGAACCTCAACCTCCAGGCGTTGCAGACCTCGATGGTAGTGGACAAATTGATGCCTTAGACCTGGGAGCTCTAGTCGACATTATCTACAAAGTGTATACAACAACATCTATTGGTGATATAGAAGATGAGAAGACGTTCCATGATCAAATATGGAAATGCTCTGTAACTGCTTATGACGGTGGTGAATGGTCTGGATGGACGAACTCCAGTCCAGTCACAATAATAAACTATACGTCAGCTCTGCAAATAGAACATGATTTTGCCCCTTTAATAAATAAAATGGTTTACTTCAGAGCCAACTACTCGAGCTATCAGATAGGAAATATAGGAAGAATTTTATGGAATTTAAGCCAATTAAGTAGCGGGCTTAAAGCAGTTTCCCTTATAGACTTGGATAGAGACAAAATCAAAAATGATATTGTTGCCTTTAGCAACATATCGGGTCAGCAAAGTCATCTATATGGTTATTATTATAACGGCAGTCAGAAATTTGATGTGACATTATGGAGACAGGAGCCTATAGAAATTGAATCTGGTAACATTTTGGGTAGTATTGAAGATCAGTCTGTGATAGCATTTATTGATGGATCAATAAGTGTGTATGATGGTATTGGTTCGCAGAGATGGACATCTGATGCGCCACTAGAATCAGAGTCTATACTATATTCTACTGTAACCATCGGAAACTTTGATGCACGTGGCTTTAAAAACGACATGGCAAAAGCATGGGGTAATACTTCAGGTCATTATGTCACAGTATATAATCTCACTGATGTTGGAATCCATGATACTCTATGGTCAGTACAAATAGTGGGAGATCAAGTGGGATCAGAGACCGTAGGAAACCTTCAGAACATTGAAATCATGACAGTTGACGTTGATAACGACGGTGATGATGATGTTGTTGTTATAGATAGAAGAGGAGGAGATGTAACGGCTCTTCTAGGAAACAATGGTTCTGTAATATTCAATGCATCATATTCTGCTTGGAAGAAATCCATGTCTGTAGGAGATATTGACATGGATGGTTATGAAGATGATATAATTGTTTCAGGTGGAGGAGAGAGTAGAGTATTCAGGTTTAATGGTTTGTATGATCAGAAATATGGTAGTACCGATAGCATAAGCACAACTACTGCTCATGCTGGAAACACTTGGGAAACTAGATCATTTAATTATGATAAAGATGGTGTAAAAGGAGAATATGTAGTAACTGATTCTGGAGGCAGCGGAGCTGCGTATATAAGAGCTTTTGATAATGATAGTAATTCCATATGGACCTATACAATGACATACCCAGACGGCGGTTCTATTATACCATCAATAAGTGTTGGGGACACAAACGATGAGATAGGAGATGATGTTTTCTTCTTTGATGATAGAAATGATAATATTACATTGATTGATAATGAAGGTAATGAGATTTTCGTAATACAAGAATCGCATGATATTAACGATGTGTATCCAAGCATAGGATCAGAGATGAGTACAGCTCTTGGTGATCTAAATGATGATGGTATAGGTGATCCTATAGTTGTGTTTGAGGAAGGCGCACTCTACGTATTCCAAACAGGAAACTGTGAGATCAGATTCGATGACGGTAATCAGTCAAACATGACCTGGAACACATATATCAAAATGTGGGAGCATGGAAGAACATTCTTAGCAGAAGCTGATTACGATTATAATGTGACATGTAAGAAAGGTGGATACAACGATACCTTTATTCAGGATACTGTTTCAGTAACAGATTATGAAATTGGATTGACAAAGATATTTAATCCTGGATCAGTGCTTGCTAGAGAGAATGAATTGATTAATGTGACTATATTAGCTGAAGTTCTTAAGACAGCATATAATGTGACATCAATAAATGTTTCTGATGAAATACCATCAGGATTCACGCCACCCGCTGTGCAAGATGTAAAGGTTGAGTTCTATGATTATGATGAAGCAGGATTGGTCACAGACATAACAAATGATGTGATTATTACTGTGCAAAACGGAAGAGTAAATGTGACTATATATAACTTAAACACAACTGCAGCAAATACACACGGAAGGAAAGGAGATATTGTAAATATAACATATGATACTCTAAGTTCTCTGATGGAACCACAGACGAATATATCGACAGAGACAAACGCAACGGCATTTGATATCAGAGGGATTTACACAAGAGATGATATTATCACACAAATCAATGCATCCCTTGTTGTACTAAGAGGTTCTAAAAGTGTGTGGATACCTGATTACTCCAACCCACAAAACATATCAGTTAGAATAGAATTCAAAGCTATTGGTGGTCCAGTGGGAGAAATAGAAATGACTGATTATCTTCCAGCTGGCGCTGACCTATATAACACAAGAACATTCACATACTACAATAACACAAATAACATAGACATAGATATGGTAGAAGATGATGATTACAAGTTAGGTGGGATTACACAAACCGTATTACCTGATGGAACATATGTTGATATACATTTCTACAACTTATCAGCAGGAGCAGATAATGTGAGTTGTACAAACTGGGACTGTTTCATGTATGACAATGATTCAATAATAATAGAGTATAACACAACTGTTCTTGGTGGCGGTAGATGGGAACTTCCTGCAATACTTGGAGGATATGACCCTTCATATAACCAACACATCAAGACAGAGATGTACGCATCTGCTAGTATTCCTTCATTCGACGTTGAGGTAGAAACTCTTACACAAATTGTGTCAGATCAGGGTGATGTGGTAAAAGCTCTACTCAGAATGATAAATGTGGGTGGTCCAAATGCTAAAGTTGATGTGCATTCTACATATTCCATCAAAACAATGGATGGGACTCTGATAAACGAGAGATCTGAAACATTTGCTGTTGTAGAAACAAAGGAGAAAGAATTAAGATTAGCTGTACCTTCTGGAATAGAACCTGGTTTGTATGTGTTCGAGGTGTTTGTTACATATACAGGAAGAGAAGCTGTGTCCACAGACACATTCGAAGTTAAAGGTGGAGTAGCTCCAGTGACGCCTGGTGGAGTGAGTGGACTTGATGATGTATTTAGTTACATATTTGCACTATTGGGTGTTGTAATAGTTGTAATTGTTGTTCTTGTTGTGATAGTTCTAAAGAGAACTGGTAGAAAAGAGGTAATATATAGAGAGACTCCTTCAAGAGCACCTATTCGAGAGCCTCAAGATTCTGAACCTCGTTCTGAGTATTAGAAATCATCCGTGCTAGGTGGTCTTCTTCCTGCTTCAGGCATTCCAACATTAAACACTCTGTTATACAAATTTCTGATATGGTCAAAGTAAACAATAGATTCTTGGTACGGTCTTGAAATCTTTAATTGAGAATAAATTAGAACAGCTCTCTCATACAAATATCTAGCTTCTTCAAAGTCTCTCTGCCTTAAACTATCATTTGCGTGTGCTATCAGATCTTCGAATTCTTCTTCAAGGGTTCCTAGTTGTCCGTGCTCTGTTTTTATGTATCTCCTAGGCTTAAGTGGGCTAGATCCTATAATAACAGGTCCAGGCGATGTTCTTGAAACTGTCATTGGCTTATCTGGTATTACAGGTACTATCTCTAGTTCTTCTGGTGGTATTGATCCTATTTCTGGTTGAGGTATTTCTCTAACCTCTTTCTTAGGAGGAGCATATAGATGTTTAGGTTCCATATGTTCTGGTGAAAGCTCTGGAATATGAGGTAATATAGGCAATTCTTTTTCTAGAGGACCTGGTCGTGGTTCTTTTCTAGGTGGTTCTCTTAGTCTAGGTTCAGGTGCATATGACTCAATATCACGCAATTTCTTTCTAAGAAGTATCATATCTGATTTCATTTGACTTATTTCTTGTCTAGATGAACTTGAAGATGTAACAGTAGGAACTTGATTATCTAAATGATTTTCTATATTTTGTAATCTATTCATGATTTGAAGGATTTCCTTGCTTTCAGTAGCTCCTGATAATGATTTAGAAGGAATTCTTTCTAGGTTTTGAACCCTTTTGATCAACTCGCCTATTATAGATTCGAAATCTCCTGGATTCTTAATCTCACCAGAAACAGCTGGATAATTGTTGTATCTTTCTATTTCTTTTACTCTGGATTCTAAATCGTTTCTAGTTTTCTCCACCCTAGATTCTAATTCATCCTTAGCTTTACTTATGTTCTCTAACTCATTTTTCAGCAGCTGTTCATACTCTTCTGGAAGCCTTTTATCTGATTTTGCTGTCTCAACTTTTTGTATCCTAGATCTCGTGTCTTGCATGTTTTTTCTGATTTCATCTAACCTCTTTGTCATATCTTCTATTTCTTTTCTAGATGCGAAGTCTTTGTTAATCTTGACTACTCCCTTTTCTATATCTTTGAATCCCTTCTCTTTCATTGTTTTCACGAGTTTTTGCATTAAGTCCTTCATATCCTGGACTTTATCATCATAAGCTATGTGTATGTTCTTCAATCTATCATCTATATCAGTTAAGTCATCCTTGTTAGCTGTTTTATCTAATTTAATTTCTATCAAATCTACGGATTTCATAATCTCATTAAGCATGTCTTTGTTCAGTTCTATTTGCTCTTTGTATTTCCTGAACTCTTTTAGTGTTTTATTAGATTCAGAGAACATACTTTCTACTTTTCCAGCTTCTCTTGCCATATATTTCTTGTCGCTTTCAATCTCATTGAGTTTCTTCTGCATTTCATCAAAAACACTAATTATGTTCTCAAAACTTCTAATCTTTGCTAGAATGTCTCTCAAGCTTTTGCTATCTTCTGTTATTTTATTTGTTTTGAGTTCAAGACTCTCTAATTTGGCTTGATCTTTAAGTATGATTTCATTTATCTGCTCTAGACCTTTAATTACTTTTTCAGGCTTTACTTCATCTATTATATCCTTCATTTTGCTGTAGCCGCTTTCTATTTTATTGAAGGTTCTTTCTCTCTCTAAAAGAGCTGATCTAAGCTCTCCTATCTCTTCAGCTAGCCTGGATAGTCTCTCATCACCAGCTGCTCTCTGACTATCTAGAGATTCTAACTTGCCTTCGAGCTTCTCCACCTTGAAAAGTAGTTCGTCCAGGTTTCCGCTTCTTGGACTCTCTTTTTTCTGTTCAACATCTTCGTCTTTCTTGCTAAATAAACCAAACTTCTTCTTTTTCTCTTCTTTCTCAAGATCTTTGAATTCTTCTTGGCTGATTACGTTTTCCTCTTCTTTGATATTTTCTTGTGGCTCTATGGCTGGTTTAGCTTTCTTTTTCTTAGAACCCTTTGGCTCTTTCTTTTCAATTGTATCGCCTGTGTTCATTATCGCTTCTTTTATGTCTTCTAATTCTGTAGAATCCTTCCTTCCCTTCTTCTTTGCTTTTTTCAAAGCTTCTTCCAGTTCTCTATTAACTTCTTCGTCTACCATCGATATCAACTAGGCTTCTTTTTATTAATACTTAAATGTTCTTCTAGCGAGGTTATATATATTTTGGCCATTCTGAACCTACCAAGCTTTAATTTGTCTTTAGCAAGCTTTACTTCTAATGAAACATCAAATATGTCTTGTCCCTTAGCTTTCATTTCTGCTACCTTTTGTTCTACTACTTCTAATCTCTTTGTGAATTCCTTGTATATCTCCATTTCCTCGTTAGTAATTTTATGTGGGTTATGCCACGTTGGTCTGAAGTTCACAAAGTATGGTTTACCATCATTATACTTAGGATTTTGAATCATTCCCACACCTATTGCTTGTCTGGAAATTCTTTGAGCAAACTCTGATCCATACTTCTCTTCTACTTTCTTAATGTCTGACAATGACTTTGTATTGAGCTGTATATCTGTTAATATGTTACCTGCGATAGCTTCCTTAAAGTCTGTGAGTACTTGAGAACACATGACTATTCCTATTCCCCACTTACGGAACTCTCTGGCAGCCTTCTCTAACCAGATATAACCACCTTTACCGCCGTATTTCTCGAGTAATCTGTGGACCTCATCAAATACTATGAGCATCCTCAAGCTTGTTGATTCTTCCCATCTAACCTTAAACATGGAGGATATAATGTCTTGTACTGCTTGATCATATTCTCCTGGTTTAAGCTTGTCAAGAGTGAATACTGTGATTTCACCAGGATTCATGTATTTCTTGATGTCAAGTCCCATCTTAGGTTGGGTTACTTCGAAAATCATACCTTTGTAAGGTCTTACATTTAGTTTATCCATACCAAACTTTGGATAGTGTTTTAGAAGATTATCATCTTTCAATGCCTTTACAAATCCTGTCCATTGTGATGTTGGATCGAATACGATTACTGGTATTTTTCTATCTAATGCTTCTTCAACAAATACAGAAGCTGCTACGCTCTTTCCTGCTCCTGTTGATCCTGCAATAATCACATGTGTTGTTAAGTCGTCTAGATTGAACCATGCCTTTTTCTTTGTTTCAGCTACATTACCTATCCAGAATGTTCTCTCATCTGGTTGTGGAAGTTTCTTGTAGTTAAGAGGGAACACGTATCTAGCCTTTGATTTCTTCCATTTTATGTATCTCTTTCGTCCAAAATATCCGCCAGCTCCGGCTACAATCAATATGATTGCTATTATGATTATTCTTCCTATCAGGGAATCCCAGAATGATTCAACAACATCGAAGACTTCTATATCTTTCACTGATTGTGTTTCACCAAAATCTGCCCATACCTCAAGGAAGTAATTACCAAGAGGTATTTGTAATCCTCTAAGTCCTATGGTTTTTATGAAATTTTCTGTGTCTATAATTTCAATTACTTCACTCTCTTGTTTTACTATTTCTTCTGTATCACCTTTTTTCAGTATGTATGTGAGTGTGATGTTAAATCTGTCTTTGAATCCAGTGTTCTTCAGATCCACTCCGAATTTAAGATCACCTTCAGGGCTGATACTCTTTGTAATAATATCTATTATCATGCTTAAGGAACTGTCGCCTTCTATGCTTGTTCTTAGGATTATAGGAATTTCTTGTGTCTTTCCATCTGCTGATACTGTTAATACACCTGTGTATACACCAGGCTCTGTGTTCCTTGGAACTAGTACTAACGCTTCCAATGTTTCGCTTTGATTCATATCAAGATTGAATATATCTTTTTCCAAGAAGATGAAGTTACTAACTTCTCCTGTAACTGATAGAGAGACAGCTAGATCTCTCTGAATAACATTTGTAACTGTAATTGTGTGGGTCTTGTTCTCTCCTATATGCATCCTAATGTCACCTAGGCTTGTTTTAACTGTGAATGGGAATTGAAGACAATCTGTAGCACAGTTTAGTGTGTTTTCTCCTGTTTCACATATCCCATTACCACAAGTAGCTGTTTTATCTGTTGTGCTAGGAGGTGTTGATCCGCCTCCTCCGCCTGTATTTGAAGTTCCTGTTGGAGTAGGTGGTGATACTTCACCACAAGATAATCCTCTACACCATTCAGCTAGAGCGTAAGAAGACGTTGAAGTCAATGTGAAAGACATTGTGTTTGCAGCTACATCTATATTTGTGTCATCTATTCCTGAAACCATTACAAAGCTATCTGAACATGTTCTGCTATCCAAATTCCATGCTCCACATCTGAATACTCTTATGTATGTTTCAGGTATTGCCTTTCCTATATCATTGAGTGCTTGTGTATAGTCAATCACTAAGTTTATGTTTGAGTATGAGACTGAAGAGGGTTCAATTACAACAGCCAACAGAATATTTCTTGCTGCATCAGGAGCATCAGCAGGTAAAGCTATGTTTCCTATATCTGTAGAATCGTTCAGTGTTACAGTGTCGAATATGAATGAATTTGTTAGGTTATCAGCATCTGTTGAGTTGTGTTGTAGTAGAAGAGAAGCTAACACATCAAATGAATTGAATGTTATAAAGTGGTTGTTCAATTCAAATTCTGCATCATAAGATCTCTTTCTCGCTGAGAATGTGTACAAGCCCTGAGTTGAATCAGCTTCAAATGTGTGTATTAGATCAGATGTTCCTGGTTTGTAGAAGATTATGTTCATTGTTTTATTGTCTCCATCAGGATCTGTTGTGTTTATGATCAAGTTTACTGGTATGTATACATCAAACCAGCCTGTTGTGCTATTCGCTTGTCCTAATGTATCATTTGCAAATACATGAATTGTATACTCAGTTGCAACATTTGGATTGTTGAATGTGAATCTATACTCGTTTCCAAATATTGCATCATACGTAGGTATTGTTACATTAACTCCGGAATATTCTACTATTACCCAAGCATTGTCAATAGCTGTGTTATCTGTTATATTTACTCTGATTTCTATTGTTGGTACTGAAGCAGCTTGGTCTACAGATGTTGCTGATACACCAGAGAATTGTGGAGGTGTAACATCTACATATTTTATAGCATTGGACTCTTCATCAGATAATGTCATTCCGTTTATTGGTGTGTAATTTCCAATCACTCTCAAATCTGTGTTTATAGGATTGCCTTGTATGAACGGAGCACTACAATTAAGCCACCATGTTTGTGCGAGCACAATTGGTGGTGTTGTAGATACACATTCCTCACTTTCTATCTCTACGCGCCAGATCATACTGTCGGTTATAGGGACTTCATCGAATGTAGAATTTATCTGTATGTTTATCTCGGTCCCGTTATTGACATTAGTCTGTGGGGCTAGACTAGTTGGTAAAAGTATATCAACGCGTAAGTTTATGATATCTAGTGAGACAGAGACATTCTTTTGTGTCGGTGTTGCTCCGTCATTGTTTGTTATTGTAACGTTGGCAATGTATGTTCCGGTTGAAGCGGTTGTAGCATTATGGTGAATAGCTAAGTTGGTTGAACTTAGATTTTGTACATCAAAGTTTGAAGCACCTGCTGTTATGTTACCTGAACTATTTCCTGTTACGGTTGTATCAAAGTTCAGATCTTGATTGATGTTATTTGTGACTAGAACATTTCCTATTGTTCCACTAATACTTCCTATTCCAATGGTTCCTGTTAGTGTTTCAGGTGTGATGAACCAGTCTTGTTCTGTTACTGTTAAGTTTAGGAAGAATGCATCCCAACAATCAGATTCTGGGAAGCAGGAAGATCCTGTAGCGTTTGCTCTTATGTAAATATAATACGTGTCTAGCGAAGCATTTAGAGGAAGAGTTGCAAACAATTGTACAAATGTATTTCCATTTTTTGAGATTGTTGTTATGTCAGTTGGTGTGAACTCCAAACTCCATGACAATAATTCAGAAGTGTTTGGTCCATATACATCGAAGACAATCGAAGATATTGGTGTGTTTCCGAAAGCTTCTACTGTGAAGTTTGCTATATTAGTTCTTGCTCCTATTGGTGCTGTAGAAATTACATTGGACTCTACTATGTTAAGCACTGTAGTAGGGTCTATAACAACTGTTGTGTTGTTGTAAGCTAATCCCTTTGTTACATCACCATTTGTCCACTCAGCGCTTATGTTTATTAATTCTGAACCGATGTTTGCATAAGCTGTGACATTTATTTCACTTGATGTTGCACATGTGGATTGTGCTGCTATAGAAGTGCATGTTGCTGGTGTTGAATAGATGCCAGTAAGTGTTGGGATAGTTATTACAGGATTAAACATGGTTTCATCCCCTGTGTTGTTTATTATTAAATCAATTGTGAATGTGTAATTAGAATCTAATTTCAAATTAGTTGCAGTTTCTGTTACAGGTAATTGTATCAAGTCTCCGGTTGTGTTTCCTGTGGTTATGTTTATTTGAATTGTATCATTATTGTCTGGTGTTGCATCATAGAATATTGAAGCATCAGCTACAATTCTACATTCTATGTTATGTATACCACCTTGGTCTGTTGAATTCAGCCATAGGAACCTGCTCCATCCTGTTGTGTTTGTTTGACTTGAACCTATGTAAGAAGCATCAGAATAGAAGCTGACATTATGCTTCTCCACCGCACTACCAGAGTCTTCATCACTAATATCACAATATAGATCAATTGATGAATTACCCATACATTTTATTTGACCTAGGTTAATGCATCCATCAGAATATAGATCAATTGCTGTTACGCTGCTCCTTCCGAATAAATAGAATGGAATTTGGTTTGATCCTGTCTCATACAAATCTCCCCACGCATCTGCTTTTGCACTTCTAACACCAGGAGTTTCATTGGATGGTATTTGCCATGTTGTATTTTCCGTGTTGCTGATTGTAGTCTCTGTCACAAAGTTTATTGTGTTAGAATCACCTGATGTGTAACTTAAACAATTACCTGCAGTATCAGCTATGCATATGTAATCTATGTAAACATGAGAAGCTTGTGTACCAGATCCTCCATTACCTTCGTCATGAACTGTTATAGTAAGTGAAGTTGCTGTTTGGAATCCAGTGTCATTACAAAAAGTTGTGTTCCATATTGCTGATCCTTGTGAAATAGGGGATCCTGATGGATTGATATTACATGTTCCTGTTCCTCCAGTTATTGTTATGTAAGAACCATCACCATATGTTCCCCAAGCTTTGTAATGTACTTTAAGGTAGTTTGATCCGATCACTGGGACATTCTGTGATGCTGTTTTGTAGCTTCCATCAACTATTTCCTGAGCTGATAAGTATAACGAGTAATCTTCAGTGTCTGCTTCAGTTGATATAATACAATTACAGTTTGCATCAT
>JBDRSV010000011.1:0-14336 GCA_043824495.1 Candidatus Aenigmatarchaeota archaeon
CAGCTTCTTTCTCAACTGGTTTTGCAGCTTCTTTCTCAACTGGTTTTTCAGCTTTCTCAAAAATAGTGTAACCACATCTTCCACAGTATGCTCTGCTCTTGTGTTCAGCTAGCCAAGTTCCATCACCACATCTTGGACACGCCTTTTTCTTTCTTATAACCTGATTATCTTTTATTTCGTATATCTTCTGAGATTTAACTGTTTCGTGTTTTCTTCCTTTTCTAATTTTCTTGGGTTTTTTAACAACTTTTTTGGTTTTCTTTCCCATACGATCACTCTTATAGGCTTAACATAGTTATTAGTATTAATAAACATATACTATAAAAAGGTTATTTGAGTTGATTTCATGAAACATAATGCAAAAGTTGTGGCCGCATTGGTGTCATTGTTCTTTATTGCACAATTGTTCGGTTTATTCGTAGTATCACAAGAGATAAATGTGTCTGTGACTCCAACAGGCGAGTATAACGTGACCTATGATGAGACTGCGATAGGACCAAGACCAGAAGTCTCTGGATTCGAGTCCTTCCTGCTCGTAGCAGTCTCTATTTTGATAGGAACCGGCTTGATTCTTCTATTTGTGAAGCTAGGAACAGTGAAGTTGTGGAAAGCTATGTTCTTCTTAGCGGTTTTCATAACCATAACAGTGTCTCTAGGAGTATTCATTTCAACTACAATAGCTATGATAATAGCAGCTGGTCTTGCGCTTCTTAAGGTATTCAAGAGTAACGTCTACGTACACAATTTAACAGAAGTTCTTATGTATGCTGGCATAGCACTCATATTTGTACCTATTTTTACAATAGAATGGATTATAGCTCTTCTGTTAGTGATCTCTGTGTATGATTTCTACGCAGTATTTAAAAGCAAGCACATGGTATCCATAGCAGAATTCCAGACACAGAGTAATGTATTTGCTGGTTTATCTATTCCATACACAATCAAGACAAAAACAGGCAAATTAAAGAAGAAGATCAAGCAAACAAAAACAAAGGCTCAAACAGCAGTAAAGGAAAAGGTAGAAGTTGTAGAAGCTATTCTTGGTGGAGGAGATATTGCATTCCCTCTATTATTCGCTGGTGTTGTAATGGAAGGATTGATTAGAACAGGTGGTCTATCAAAAGAAATTGCATTTGCAAAAGCTCTCATAATTCCAATCGTTGTAACCATATTCTTGATAGGATTATTCATGTATGGAAAGAAAGGCAAATACTACCCAGCAATGCCAGTTCTAACAGCGGGTTCTCTACTTGGTTATGCAATTGTATTATTGATCTAAATTCTGTGTTTGACCCACAAGGGGATACACAAACTACGAAAGAAGTTGTTGTAGATCTAGGAGAATAGATTATGAGAAATTGTATTATGGCTAGACTTCCACTTGCTGGAGATCTCTGGACTGATGGAGTTAATCATATACCAGAGTGACTCACATATCACTGAAATCTACTTTGACGTCTTCTTTGTCCTTCTCAGTTACTCTAAACATCTTCTCTCTTTGTAGACTCATCATTTTTCCAACTATCATGTCTGGGAAAGATTCTAGTCTGATGTTGAAGTTGTTTACACTGTCATTGTAGAATTCTCTTCTATCTGCAAGCTCATTCTCTAAACCGCTTATTCTTTCTTGTAGTTTCAAGAAATTCTCATTTGCTTTCAGATTAGGATAGTTTTCAGCTACTGCGAAGATTGTTTTCAATGCACCTGATATCATGTTATCTGCTTCTGCTTTCTCGGCCATTGTATTTGCTTTCAAGACATCAGTTCTTGCTTTTGTTAAGTTGACTAAAACAGTCTTCTCGTGCTTCATATATCCTTTAACTGAAGCAATGAGTTTAGGCAATTCATCTGATCTTTGCTTAAGTAGAACATTTATGTTTGCCCAAGATTTCTTGATGTTATTTCTCAATCTTACAAAACCATTGTAGATTCCAATGAATACAGCGATTATTACTACTAGAAAGAGAACAGCTATTACACCAAGTATTATTTCTAATCCGAATGCCATATGATATTATATTAAGAACTAGAAACTTAAAAGTATCATGGAAACCGAACCAACTATCATCAATCCTCCGATAATCAACCCACTCCATGAAATAAGTTTGAAGCCTTTGGTTATTTCACTTTCATGCCCATCTGATATATAATATTTGTTTCCTTTTTCCTGCTGTATCATGATACCATCCTGATTTAATTTAGCTGTACCTTTTAGGTGAGGATTCTTACCAGCTGTTCCTAGAACATACAAATTATCATTTGGTCTTATTATGAACTCAGAATATTTCTTACTCATATTTGATGGCATTAGACCACCTCTAGATTTAAAGTTATCACCGCCTAACCATATTGTAGCTCCTTCAGAATCAACAAGAACCTGACCTGTTTCATCTTTCACAAAAAACGGCTGACGCTTTTCTTCTAGATGAATAGTTTTCCATCTACCACTTTTACCATCTCTTCCGCTACTGTATTCTTCTATTTCATACTTGTAATAAACACAATCCTTATTGGTCATTGGGCTTGTGAAAAGAGGTTTCTTAAACTCCATAACTTTACCATATATTTCAACTAAACCCATAGCCAGAGATCTTATTTTAGAAGTAGGAATATTCTCTATTAACCGTTTTTGTCTAAATGCTCTTAGACCTACCACAAAGAATATTACTCCAAAAATGAGAATTGGAACAACATTAAACATGTCTTCAATCATATTACACCCAAACTCCCATAGCCATTGCAGTCCAAACAACTGCTCCTAATATGAAAAGACCACCAAAAATTAAACTAAACCAAGCGGTGTAAGTTAGGTTCCTTGTTATCTTTTTTTCTGACTGATCTGATATATAGTAAGGATTTCCATTAGCTTTCTGTATCATCACACCTTCTTGATTCATCTTTGCTGTTGCACTTTCTATATGAGGATTTTTACCAGCAGTTCCCATAATATACACTTTATCTCTTGGCTTGATCACATACTCATAATATCGCATACGCTTGTTTATTCCAAGAAATCCTTCAAATGACATGTTCTTACTTTTCAAGAATTCTTTTACTCTAAGAGGAGGATCTTTACCCCAGCTAGAATCGAACTCTCCTTTGTTTTTGAGTTCAATTTCGGCTTTTCTAGAGTCAACTAAAACATGGCCTGTTTCATCTTTCAAAAAAAATGACTGATGTTCTTCTTCTTTAGCAACTGTCACCCAACTACTAGTCTTCCCACTACTTCTATATTCCTGTATCTTATACCCATAATAAACACATTTTTCACCACTAAAAGGACTTACCAATAGTTTTTTATATGCAGGTAGAACCTCACCATATATTTCAACTAAACCCATAGCTAGAGATCTTATTTTAGAAGTAGGAATGTTCTGTATAAGTCTTTTTTTATTAACAGAACGAATACCGATATAAAAAGCGAATATGCCAACAACTAAAGCGACTATAATATGTTGAACCATCAATTAATTATTGTCTGAATATACTTTTATACAATAACCAACTTACTTCTTTGCCGGAGATAGTCTAGATAGTGCATTCAGTGTTGTTACAGTTAACAATCCAGAATATATAGCAGCCCATGTGAGTGTAAAAGTAACTATGTATAATGTTATTCCACCTGACACCATTGACGTGTAAGGCAAAAACATCAAAAATACAACACCCACGATAAGCCATCCAGGCAATCCTAACACGAACAACATTTGTGAATCAAATAGAGCTCTTTGCTTTGCCATTTAACTTACCTTTACTTTTTATCTTCTGTTGATTTATCTTCTTGTTTTTCTTCCTTTTTAACCTTTCCCTGTTCTTCAGTCTTTGGTTCTTCAGTCTTTGGTGCTTCAGTTTTTGGTGCTTCATTTTTTGCTGCAGGTGCTTCATCTGTCTTTTCGCCCTTTTTCTTCTTATTCATTTTTGCTAGTTTGTATTCAGGGATTTCTTCTTTCTTTGCATAAACAAGAACTTTAATATTTGTCATGTTCTTTCCAACAGAAGTTAGTATGCTATCGATTACTATTACATCTTTACTTGCTTTCACAGCTTTTGCCACTTCTTCAAGTATTTCTGATCTGGAAGGTGTTGGTTTTCCAGGATGCTCTACACTAAGAATATGCTCTTCTCTTTTGAGCAAAGGATTTTTTTTATGTTTTACAATTTCTATTTTCATAATATACCACTTGATATAATCAAATTATAAAAAGGTTATTTAAATGTTATCTGGTCCATAGGCAGTACTTGCCCGGTGCATTTATTCCTAATAATTTAGCAACTTCTGAGGAATTTGGATCATTTACGTATATGACGCCTTTCCAGCTTCTAGAGAAATTACTCTGATTACATACAGGACATTTAGAAGAATTAACAAATCTTTTACAGTTCCTACAAACCTTTTCCTTTGTTGTCATAACTACCTCTTTTTCTTACCTCTTCTTTCAGGCTTTTCTGCTATTTTTGGTTTCCTAACTGGAACAATTTTAGGCCATGATAAAACACCAAGGCTTTGCTGTCTTGTTGTAAGTCCTATCTTGTATTGATTGTTTTCTACTGATATAGAAATTATTCGTGCCATAACAAGGTCATTTTCTTTCATAACTCTGTTTGTATCACGACCAAAGAATACTGATTTCTTGTCATCATATGATACGAAATCATCCATTATTTGAGAAACATGTATCATTCCGTCAAGAGGTCCCATTCTTACGAACACACCAAACTCTGTGACATCAATTACGTTTCCTTTCACGATCTCATGTTGTTCTGGTTGATAAACAAGTATAGTGAAGTCAACAGGATAATGAATTGAACCGTCTCCAGGAAGTATCTTACCTTCTCCTACTTTCTCTATGGATACTACTGCCAATATGATACCAACCCCTCTTTCAACCAGACCCACCAATTTTGCTTCTAGACTGTTTTTAATTGCATCTTCTAGATTCAAATCGAATTTTGCAGGTGAAACTCGGATTTTATCTTCGATCGTTAATATTTTGTACATATTATACCTGATTAATTAGAAATCTGATTTATATTATTACCGCTTGTGCTTATAAAGACTTCTATAGTAGAGCTATACCTAGGAGCTCCTCAATAATAAATGTTGTAAATATGTAGGCCACGTAAATACCTAATAATATACCAGCTTCGTACCTGGTTATCTTTCTTTTTGTGCTAAATAAGTACCACAGGAATAGTATAGAAATCATCAAGAACGGCATCAAGCCAGCTAGTGGAACTATGTTTACTGTTGTTGGTGACAACAAAGATAGTGTACCTAGAACAAGAGTGGAGTTTGTAATTGCTGATCCGAAAAGATCTCCCATAGCAAAAGAATATTGTTTTGCTTTTACTGCTCTTATTTCCACTGATAATTCAGGTATTGAAGTGCCCATAGCAACTAAAGTAACACCTACTAGTGTAGCAGATAATAGGAAATAATCAGCTATCCAAAGAGACGACTCAACAAGGAAATGAGCAGCTGCAATTAAAACTGCCAAGCTTCCAAGGAATTTCAACCACACATACAAATGTCTCTCTTCATGACCATCATATAATTCTTTACTGACTCTTCCATGTTTATACAATCTAACCATCAAGAATCCGAACAAAATAATCAAAATTAATCCATGAACCTGTGTCAAGCTTCCTGTCTGGAAAATGAAAAGCATAAGTATAGAAACTATGAATAAAAGCTCAATCAAGCTAATTGTTTCCTTCTTCTTCATGTAAACAGTGCCACCGAATATAACAACAAGTCCAGCGACTATTGTTAGATCTATTAGGTTAGATCCAAGAATATTTCCTACAGCTAAATTAGGCTCATTTTGAATAACAGAGAAAATAGTTACAAGAAGTTCAGGCAAGGAAGTTACCACAGAAACCAGTAAGAACCCAATAACAAATGTAGAGACTCCAAGAATTTTAGAAATTACAAGACCGTATTTAATAACATATCCACTACTTTTAGCCAACAACACTAAAGAAAATGCGAAAGTTAAAATGACAAAAATAGGCATCAGCATGAATTATATTTAGTTTTTCTTCTATTAAGTTTGTGTGATTTTTTGAGCGATATATTGAAACTAGAGAAAATATAATTATTTAAATCATGTAACAAGTATTTAATAGTAAGCAGTCAAAACACTCATGCTCCTCACCTTTCAAACAAAGTTCAGTTAATCTTAAGATTATTTTGAACTTAACTTCTCAAATGAGAATCAATTGTCTATCTATGTGAGAAGACATAAATTATACTCACAGGGAAAATCGTATGTGTAGGAGTATAGTTGATTAATTCTGAGCGTATTTTCTTCTTCCAAACAATAGACTTTTAGCTGACTTTTGAATAATTAGTTGTCTTTCAACATAAACCAAGAGGCGAGAGAGAAAGGGAGTGTAACTGGGCAATGATTGGGCCAACCAAGATGTGAAAGACGCATTACAATGAAAGAATGTGCCGTTTTGAAAGCGGCAAAACTTGTTGGTGTCTTTCTCGCAGCCATGGCACTCATCGGGTGCATTGGATGTGGAGAACAGAACAACTTCTGGAAAAACTAGAACTGGTCCCTAGTCATGGTTCTTGATCATGGCGGGAAGGAGATATGAACACTGTAATAATTCAGCTTCTGCTTCTCTTCATATTCATCTGGGTGCCGATTGGTTTACTCATCTGGCACAACAATCGACAACCGGACAGGATTGTGACAATAAGCGAGAGAATGCAGAACAGACAGAATCTCATGAACATGATCATCCACGAGATCGCCATAGACAAGTTGTGGGCAGAAGATGAAGCCGACAGTGTGAAAGATACGCTAGAACTTCTCATGTATGAGATCATCATGCTCATCATAGGAGCTATCGTCTCCGCTATTCTCTCCTGGATCTTCTGGCGTGAGTGGATCGTGTTCGGATTCGGCACTGCTATTATCTGGTTCATCTTCAACAACATCATGTTTCAATGGTGTTATAACGACGAGGTGAAGGAATCCAGACAAAATTATGTGATTGATAGCGGTTTCCGCCTTGTCGACCTTCCCGGAAAGAAGAGAACAGAACTCCGAGAGCGTGGACTGAGCTATCTTCTCGAGCCTTTCACAGTGGCCGGATAAACCACGTAGTAAGTCAGGGTACCACCTACCTGGCTTTGTATTGTCTATTTAAAGGGATATATACTTAGGGGCGTTGCACAATAACTCCATGTAACACAAAAACCACTATAATTGAATAAAAACTAGTTATATGCTTTTAAATATTTCAATTAAATTTATATGAGATGATTTAATGGAAATAAAAAATAAACAGATACCAGACTACAAGAAAGGAGATGCTGTTAACGATTTGTTTGCTGTAAGATTTAAGAAGCCGATAAGGCAGACCAAAAATGGAAAGTATTTCTTTGAAATAAAGTTTCAGGATGCAAAAGGCGAAACAATGTTCAAGTATTGGGGAAGAGATGATAGAGAAAAAATACAGGGTATCTACGATTCTATACATGCTGATGATGTTGTTAAAGTCATAAAGGGGGTGGTCGGAGAATTTAATAACACTATTGACATTTCTATTAATGAGGGTGAAGGTGAAATTAATGTCCTTCAGCCAGGAGAATATGATGTCAGAGGATTTGTTGACATCTCAAACAGAAATCCAGATGAAATGATGAGAGAGTTAAGAAGTATGTTTGACTCAATTTCAGATGTGGATTTGAAGGCAGTCGTGGAAGCGTTTTTTGAGGATAATGATTTTGTTGAAAAATTCAAAACATCACCAGCCGCAATGTATAAACACCACGGATGTGTTTCGGGATTACTTGAACATACACTTAACGTTGCTAACATATGCAACGATATATCAAAACATCATCCTAAATTGAACAAAAATCTGCTTTTGGTGGGTGCTTTTATACATGATATAGGAAAAATAGATGAATTTAATACCACAACACAAATCAAGGTTTCCGACAAAGGAAATTTATTAGGACACATATCATTGGGCATTCAGATGTTGACAAGAAAACTTGATTCGCTTGATATATCAGATTCAACAAAAGATAAGCTCCTTCATATGCTGGTGAGTCATCATGGTAAACTTGAATTCGGTTCACCAAAGATGCCTAGCTTCCCAGAAGCGTTGCTTCTTCATAAAGCGGATGAATTAGATGCATTTGTGACGCAAATGATAGAATATAAAGAAAATGCAAACACTGAAGACAGTTTTGTATATTCGAAGGATTTTGGGAACATTTATCTCAAATGATTTGTGTTTCATTTTTGTGAGGATTGTAACATTCGCCATTTGTCATACATTTCGTTTGTTTCTTTTTTTGAGACATATATTACAGGTTTTTTTATTGGTAAAAAATTGCTATTCTCTAATTCGTAAACCTTTTTACCTTTCTTTATTGCATGATTAATTTCTAAGCCAACACCAGAAGTAATTTTTCATATATTAATTTTAATAAAATTGAATATAAACATTCTTAACAGCCGAATTTTGAACAAAAACATTTTTATGGAGTATATTCAATTCTTCTTTATGAAACCCATAGTACTTTCCCCATCAAGTATTAGGCTTTTCTTAGAGTGTCCTAGATGCTTCTAGTTGCATGTAAATAAGAAGGTAAGACGTCCTTCAGGTGCTTTCCCATCACTGCCTGCAGGAATGGACAAGATACTCAAGGAGCATTTTGATGATTACAGGAAGAGAGGAGTAATTCCAAAGGAGCTTGAAGGAAAATTCAATGGTAAATTGTATCCCGATCTGGAAAGTCTTGATGTATGGAGGAACAACCGAAAAGGACTTAGGTTCACTGACGAGAAAAGCGGCATGATTCTTATGGGAGCACTGGACGATCTTTACGTCACAAAAAACGGGCTTTATGCTCCTTTAGACTTCAAAACAAGAGGCTATCCTCTCAAGGATGATACCCATGAACACTATCAGCACCAGATGGACATATATTCATATCTTCTAGAAAAAAACAGCATGAAGCCTGCAGGTTATGCTATACTCATATTCTATCATCCTAAATGCGTTACTAGTAGCTGTAATGTAGAGTTCAATGCAGATCCTTTGAAGGTAAAGACCATTATAAAGAACGGTGAGAAGATATTTTTGGATGCTATACAGTGTCTTTCTGGGAAAGAGCCGAAGGGAAGTTGTATCTGGTGTAAGAATATTTAATATGTAATTTCTGGATTAATGATATATTAACACGTGTCTGTCAACTACCACCGTTTGAAAACGGTGGAATTCATTTATTTAAACCCAAACAACTCCATATAAGATATGAGTTCATTCGAAAGGTATCTAAATAGGGTAGTTTCTACTAATGGAAATGTCCCAGATGTAGAAGATTTTTTAGATCCTTTCTATGTAGCTAACTGGGAAGAATTTCACATAGATGATTTACCAGTTAATTTGGATCTTGCAGCAGTTGGAAGATATATACAAAGATTTATGGGAAATGCCAAATATGATAGTCATTTACCCGCATTCAATAATCTAGAAGACTCGTCATTAGCAATAGGATTTGCAGAAGGTCCACATGGCCCTTTCTGGATCAATGCAACACTACAACCAGAGTACAGTAAACATCCAGAACCCCTCGCAGTAACAGGAAACTACTTGCGAGTAACCGTCAACATTGAAATGCCTGAAGTAGAAGAACCTGAGCTAGATGTGGTAGAACAAACTTAATTTCTATCAAATATCTTATACTTCAACCACATTATAGGCATAACTAAGAACGAAACAAATAATATTTCTCCCCACTGTATCAAGTCTAGACTAACTGTACCAAAGGCTACTTGTAATAGAGGAACATAAATTACCACTAGTTGTAATATTATGGAAGAGAGAATAGCTAGGAAAAGTCCCCTGTTTGTAAGGAACTTCGTGTTATAACTCATATGCATGGATAGAACACGGAACATCTGATACATCACAATGGTTGTGAATGCAACTGTTCTAGCAACTTCAGCTCCAGCTGGTATGTAAATACTGAACAGATATAATGTTCCAATCATCATCACAACACCAACTATGATCATGTCTATCAAAGGACCCTTAGATATTATCTTTTCTTTCGAGTTTCTAGGAGGTCTATTCATAATATTCCTTGCGGGTGGATCTACACCTAGAGCTGTGGCTGGTAAACCGTCTGTAACCAGATTCATCCAAAGAATCTGCGTAGCTGTTAATGGAACTAATATTCTCTCAGGATGACTAGGATCCGAGAACCCAATAATCATAGCAACAGCTAGAACTAGAACTTCACCTAAATTACAAGAAAGAAGATAGTAAATAAACTTCTTGATATTATCATATATTCTTCTTCCTTCTCTGATAGCTGATACTATTGTACTGAAATTATCATCTTTCAAAATCATGTCAGAAGCTTCTTTAGATACATCTGTACCTTTGATACCCATTGCTATTCCTATATCTGCACCTTTCAAAGCCGGAGCATCATTAACTCCATCTCCTGTCATTGCGACTATGTGACCTTTCCTCTTAAGAGACTTGACTATTCTAATCTTTTGAATAGGATTGACACGAGCATAAACAGAGATCTTTTCTACAACTTTATCTAACTGCTCATCAGATAACTTCTCTAGCTCTACTCCTGTTAGATATTCATCTCCCTCTGAAAATATTCCAATTTCTCTTGCAACTGCAACAGCAGTATCTTTATGATCGCCTGTAATCATTACAGACCTTATTCCAGCAGCTTTGCATAATTTTACATCCTCTTTTACGCTATGCCTTGGAGGATCAATCATACCAACTAAACCAAGGAAAACAAGTTCTTTTTCTTTTTCCTTGATCGATTTTACCTGCTTGTAAGCTAATCCTAGAACACGCAAAGCCTGATTTGCTAACACTTGATTCTGTTCTAATATTTCTTTTTTCTCTGTGGAAGTAAGACTCATCACTCTTCCATTCTTGTATATTTTATTACAAGCTGCTAAAACATTCTCAGGAGCTCCTTTTGTGTACATGAACTTTCTAGTGCCTTCCTTATTCACTGTACTCATCATTTTTCTCTCAGAACTGAATGGAATCTCAGCCTCTCTTGGGAAGTTTTTTATCATCTTGTGTATATCAAAAGCTTTTGCAGCTGCAACAACTAATGCGCCTTCAGTAGGATCACCAATTATATTGTTATTATTTAATTCAGAATTATTGCAAAGTAAACCAGTCTTGAGTAAAATAGACAAATTTTTATCTTTTTCAGGATCTATCTTCTTTCCATCTATAATGAAGTCGCCTTTAGGTTCATAACCCTCTCCTGTAACTTCATATGTCTCCGAATTTGCATATATTCTAGTCACAGTCATTTCGTTTTTTGTCAGTGTTCCTGTCTTATCTGAACAAATAACTGTAGTAGAACCTAAGCTTTCTACAGAAGGTAATCTTCTTACTATAGCATTAGCTTTGGCCATCTTCTTGATACCAAATGTGAGCGTTATAGTCACAACAGCTGGCAATCCTTCTGGTATAGCTGCCACAGCTAGAGCTATTCCTGTAAGCACCATATCAAGGAATTCTCCTCCTCTGAAAATACCAGCAAACATTACTAGAAGAGAAATTATGACTATCAAAGCTGTTAGATTCTTTCCAAATCTCTTCAAGCTTTTTTGTAGAGGAGTTGGCTCTTCTTCAGCTTCCTGTATAAGCTCTGCGATCTTACCCATTTCTGTGCTCATTCCAGTAGATACAACAATTCCATGACCTCTACCAGAAACAACGACAGTTCCCATGTATCCCATGTTTTTTCTATCAGCAAGAGGTACATCTTTCAAAACATCAATAATTTTTGTTATTGTAGTGGATTCGCCTGTCAAAGAAGATTCATCTACATGCATCTCTGAGACTCCTAAAAGTCTCATGTCAGCAGGCATCTTAGTTCCTTCTTCTAATACAACAATATCTCCAGGTACAATGAATTTTGTTTCAATTTCTTGTTTTTTCCCATCCCTGATAACAATAGTCACAGGAGAAGCTAAACGTTTCAGAGCTTCCATTGCTTTCTCTGCATTATACTCTTCTCTGAAACCTATGATAGCGTTTATTATGACAATAGCAAAAATAACAGCGGCATCAACAATACTTTCAGCAACCAGCGAAACAATTGCAGCTATAATCAAGATGATTACTAAAGTATTTTTGAACTGGTTTAGAAAAATAGTCAACTTGCTTATTTTTTCCTTTTCTGTAAAGACGTTTAAACCATATTTTTTTAATCTAGCTTTAGCTTCTGATTCTGTTAAGCCATTTTCACTAGATTCCAATTTCTTGATAGTAGCAGATGAAGAAATATCATGCCAATTGTCTGCCATATTAATTTATTGTTAAACATTATATTAAATGAACAAAACCAGTTTGATGAGGATTATTACAAATATAAGGGTGCTAAAACAAATTATAAACATTAAATAAATTGGTTCTAAAGGGATGTAATGGACATGAGAGAAGAAGTCGAGAAATTTCTGCTTGAAAGATTGAAAGGTGAATATTACGAGAAATTCCAATACAGCTATGATTCTGGAAGAAAGATAAGACCTCTCATGATGCAGAAAATTTGTGAAAGATTTGGAAAAGATTTTGGAAACTTATCAACAGCAGCTGCTTGTGTTGAGATTGTTCATTGCGCATCTCTAATGCATGATGATATTATAGATCAAGATGATGAAAGAAGAGGGAAACCATCCTTCCACAAAAAATTTGGCCTGAGAGAAGGTGTTCTATATGGGGATTATTTTGCAACACTTTCATGGGAATTAGCATCAGAACATTACCCAAAACCAATTCAATTAGCTTTCATAAGAACAATGAGAGAAGTTATAGAGGGTCAAATAATGGAAGTTAAGGGTGTTAACACAATAGAAGAGTATCTAGAATACATAAGAAAAAAAACTAGCTCTTTGTTCTATTTATCTGCAGCTATCCCAGCATTAATGTTTGACATAAAGAACAAGAACATCCAAATATTTGGAAGGGAATTTGGTATAGCTTTCCAAATAGCAAATGACTTGAAAAAGAAAGCAAAAGAACAATTCACAATTCTAAAATTCATGTCAAGAAAAGAAGCAGAGAAATTCCTCAGAGATAAAATCACTTACATAGACTCTCTTAACATTGTAAATACGAAAACCTTAGGTTTCTAATTTTTGTAAAAAACTCTAAAAACAGCATGCAGAAGCTCTAAAAAACGATAACTTTAAATACTCCTTAAGTTCAAGTGTAAAAAACAAACGGTAAAACCGTTATGAGGTGATACTATGGTACTTAAAAAGAAAAAAAATACAGTAAAAAAAACAGTAAGCAAAAAGACAGCAAAGAGAAAAACTGTTAAAAAGAAAAGTACAAATAAAAAAAAGAGATAATTTTTATTAATTCTCTTCCGCCGTTTCTGACGGCGGTTTAATTATAATTATGAATTTTGAATAAAATCATGAAAAATCTATTCCAATTGCAGCAATGTCATCGTGCTGTTTAAATCTTGGATATTTCCAACATTTTGGATCTTTTGTTTCAAGTGAGCGAACATGTTTTAAAATTCCTTTCGGTCCAGATTCTTGATATAATCGAATAAATAAATTCCAATTCTCCGTTTCATCGGGATTTTCTTTTGGGATGAGTAAGCCATCAGTAAAAATTATAATAGATTTGACATTATCAATACTAATTTTTCCAGTTTTTACAAATTTAATAGCCTTTTCTTCTCCATTTAAAACACCATAATTAACATTTACTCCTCTTCTGACTTTATCTGTTTGGGGTTTTATCTTATCCCATATATTTTCTGTCTGTTTATCAGCAAGCTCTTTCCACTTTCTCATTGTTTCTAAATCAATATCATTGTATGGGACCACTAACTTGCTGGTGTCGTCTTTAAAGACAGAAAGAATTAAGCAATCGGCAATAGTTAAAAATTCAATTCCACTGTTCAATAGCTTCACAGCGGCCATAGCAGTGTTCCATAAAGATTCTTTCTTAGTAACATCTATTCGATGCCTTTTCATTTCTTCCAAAAGAGCTGCGTTTGCATCAGATGCTATCTGTTTTAGTGACCCACCATTATTTGAGAAAACGTCTTTACATATTTCTGCAGCCAATTTTCCTCCACTTTTACCTTCACTATTTACAAATTTTACCAAACTTGTGGCACCATCAAAAACCGCAAATAAATTTTCTTTAATTAACAACTCGTCTTCGTTTTGATCTCCAGAACCTTTATCATGTATTTTTTGAATCGAAACTTTCATATTATAAATTAGTTGAATCATTATTAAAATGTCCATTTAGTGGAACATGATAATCCGTTGTTA
>JBDRSV010000012.1:0-8699 GCA_043824495.1 Candidatus Aenigmatarchaeota archaeon
ATATGAAGCTCCATCTACAGGGCTAACCAGAGTTACGCCAGGCAAAGGATCAGGTGTATAATCTACTGTCATGTATGGGTCCTGACTAAGAAACCAGTAACCTTCTCCTCCAAGATCCATGTAACCATCTGTATCACCCACTCTATTGGATGATGCTTCAGAATATGTGGTTCCACCAGAACCAAGAATATTGTCTGTGTCTTCTATTCTGTAAGTAGAATATGTATTGCTAGCATCATAATCTGTTTTGATGGCAGGAGTGACATTTAAACAATCCCATCCGGGACCAGTTGAATTCCATGTATACGAAGACATTATATCTGTTTCTGATAAAGCATCCCACTCCGCTGTTGTTATCCCGCTAGGCCATGTCTGATTGTTAATTCTATGGAATGTTGAATCACTATCTGAAATCGGGAAATCGGGAGATCCTTGAAAAAAACACGCTTCTACATTTGTAATAATAACACTAGATGGTATATCAGATATATCCCATCTATGTTGGAATCCATAATTATTTGCGCTGTCGCTTCTATATGTTTCAGCTGTTATGTTATTATAACCAATCTCCATTTGATCTGCGCTTACACCTATTATTTGAAAAGCAGAGAACAATACAAATATTATTATTAGCAATCCTATTCTTTTCATATATAATATATAATTAACAGACTATCTAATAAGACGTTATACTTTCTAGGAACACTATCTTGTGACTGTCTTTTTTCCTCGTGCCTGTGGTATTATTTTGATTTTAGACATTGGGAACTTCTTTTCAAGTTCTTTGCCTTTATAGAATTCGTGAATAAAAATAGCAAGAGCTGCGACTTCTGAGTGTGGTTGATTAGTTACTGAAATATTCATGTCTGCGATTTCATATACTCCTCCAGGAACTTTTTCTCCACCAATAACAAGAAGTACATCTCTTGATTTTCTTATTTTGTCTATATGTTCTTGAACAGGAAGACCATAAATCGTTAGATGGATCACAAGAAATTTCTTTCTTTTGTATGATTCCATAACTCTTTTCCAATTTTTATCATAAGATATACTAAAAATGCCACCCCATCTCGAAGAAACTTTAGCTACTGATTCTTCTAACTTAGAATCATGTTCTCCAGAATATATGATTTTTTCTGCTCCAAGGGCTCTTGCAACTAAACCGCAATGTGTTGATATTCTTTGATCTCTGAAAGGTCTATGTCCTAGTCTAAGTACATGTATCATATCTTTAGATTTGTATCAAGAACAAATAAATTAGCCTGTTGTATGTATCAGAGCAACAGCTTTCTTTCCCTGAGACATAAACCCATTAAAAATGTCTGCTGCATTGGGTGATTTATCTACAAACAAACTGATTTTCTTCATCTCTAATGACATTTCCACTTCTGGTAGAATTTTTAAACTTCCAATTATACCTGTGCCTATTATTACAGCTTCTGGTTTCTTTTGTAATAACACAGCCAAGTCGTTGATGTCAATTATATTGGACTTGAGTCTGAAGTCCCTTTCTCCGTCCCACCAAATTATCATATCAGAATAATAGATTTTCCCGTTGATTTTCACTTCTCCGAACTCAACAGCATCAATGTTAACCATGTTAATCTATTGGTTAAGCAGTAATATAATATTTAAAGAAGTTCGAACATAGATTAAGTATGAGGATGGCACTCGAGATCGTGATTGTAGTCATAGTAATTCTAATTGCAGCAATAATTGTACTAATAATTTTCAATGATCGAATATCCACAGTGGTAGACTTCGCAACACAGAGAAACATTTGCATAAGCAAGCTTTCTGGAAGCTGTCAATTGTTTGGAAACCCACCAGCAGATTGGGGATTTGATACAGTTACATACACCGAGAATGGACAATCTATAACAAAATCCTGCAGCGAAATAACAGGTGTTAGCGACTGTAGTGGAGTAAGCAGCAACTAATCTAGTTTTTATATACTTCCTCAACCAAATACTATATTATGCGTAAAGGTATGACATTGCCTCTTAGAATAATAGTTGTTCTCATAGTACTTCTTATAGCCGCATTTATCGTGATCATGGTATTCTCTGGTGGAATAGGACAAATACAGGAACAAGTAGATGGTTTCTTTAATTGGATGTCAGGACAGAAACTACCTGACACCAAAGACCTCGTTTCTACTGGTGGTGGTTCTGGAGGAACCGTAGTAGGCGGGGGATTAGGTGCGACATGCACAGTAAATAGTGATTGTGACACAACCAGATATCATTGTTGTTTCATAGGTGGATGCACACCGCATGCTGATAACTGTGTTGTATAAACTATAAGAACGTGCTCGACTAATAGTTATATCAAGAAAGCTTATGGAAGAAAAAAACATTTTAGAGCTGGTTACTTCGGATTTTTCTTGGGAGCAGATCATATACAAGATCATTGCCTGGGAAGGAATGGATCCATGGGAACTTGATCTTGTTACTTTCTCCACTGCTTTCATGAAATATATTTCTAAAATAAAAGAACTAGATTTCAAAGTGCCTGCAAAATACATAATTGTAGCTGCTACTTTACTTAAAATGAAATCTGATCATCTTCACCTAATTGATTTTGTAAATGATTTAGACGGACAATCAGAAGAAGGTGAATTTTTAGAAGAAGCACGTGAAGAAATTGGAGAAGACAGCAGTTTCAAATTCAATATAAATCCTATCACAGTTCCTCCTATAAGAAGATCTAGCAGACAAGTCACAATAAATGAGCTTGTAATTGCACTTAGAAAAGCTTTGAAAACAGAGGAGAGAAGAACTGTAAGAATAAAGAAAGCCACGGGTCACATTAAAATAAGCAGAGAAGACATCAGCGATAAAATCAACAAATTGTATGATAAGATAAACAATATTTTAACTAAGATAAAGGATGACGAGGTAAAGTTCTCATCAATTGTAGATAATTGGGAGAGAAAAGAAATAGTTGATCATTTCATACCTCTTCTTCATCTCGACAATGATAAAAAAATTAACTGTCAACAAGAAGAGATGTTTGATGAGATACTAATAAGAAAAAGTAATAACAATGTAAAACAAGATTATAAGAAAACAAAATAGGAAATAATATGCACAAGAAATTAATTGAAGCTGCTTTATTCATGGCAACAAAACCATTGGATCTGAACGATTTAGGTAAAATATCAGGCTTACATTCTCTAGGTTATTTGAAAGATGTTATCGAACAGCTACAAAAGGATTACGAAGACAGGGCTATGGAAATTGTTCAGAATCCAGAAGGCTGGAAAATGCAAGTTAGAAACGAACTATTAGATAAAGTAGCTCATTTAACACCTTATGCTGACATTTCTGAGGGATGTAAGAGGACCCTTGCTTTAATTGCTTACAAAGACCCAGCAAAACAAGCAGAGATCATAAAGATTCAAGGAAATAAAGCCTACTCTTACATTAAATACCTAGAAATGAAGGGTCTAGTTAAGACAGAAAAACAAGGTCATAGCAAAATTCTAAAAGTAACCAAAGAATTCGAAAATTATTTTGGAGAAGAGAAAGAGAAGATAAGGGAAGCTATGGATAGAGCTCAGGAAAAACAAAATAAGAAAGAGCTAGAAAAACTCTAATTATCTATCACTAGGTATGTTCTTGGTGTCTGTTATATCATCGCATATTAGAACTCTTTTTGATTTTACGCACGCGTTGCTTGAACAACCAAGCGTACAATACCCCTCTGTCCTGACTTTAAGTGATGATGGTGTGTATGTTATATCATCTATGAAGACAGGTATGCCATTTATTATGTAAGAAACTCTCTCCTTCACTTCTTGTTCAACCTCATTAATTGATATCATAGCTGAAGAATGTGAAATAACTTGAACAACATCGATTGTAACTGGTTCATTATAAAGTCTTGTGGTGTATCCCAAACCATTTTCACTTATTGTGACTAAATCTCCGCCTTCACATACATCATCACCACAATATTCATCCCCTGATTGAGCTGAGATCACGTCTGCGTCAGGATGTTTGTATTGGTATGTTATCCTTAATCTTGGTCTTAGTGAACGTGCTCCCCAATCTGATGAGTAGAAAGACATTGTTTCAGGTATTGCAATTTCTTTGGATATTATTTTCACACCATAGTTAGTGAATTCTTCATCTACCCATCCCTGAACCAATTGTGTCAAATCATAAGTAATTGTTGAATTGGTTTCATTGGTAGAATTTGCTATGTTTGCATTGGCTTGTAAAGCCCCATTATGAGGAGGTTGGTTTTCCCATGTAACACTGTTTTCTGTCCATGGGAAAGTTACTCTGTAAACATAAGTCATGTCATTATAGTTTCCTCCGACTGTATGCAATATTAATTGTGCTCCAAGAATTTTTACATCATTTTTTTTGTAGATGTCGCTTAAATCAAACTGTAACAATGATCTTTTATTGGTCCATTGTCCTACAGCCAAGCTTTCTCCATCATAATTTATGGTTGGGAATTCTTGATTAACATAAACATCCTTTCCCTCTTCTGGTTGAAGGTCTAGTATGTCTATTATCTTTGTTTTCAAGGAAATAGTATCATCTCTTAGGACTTCATATCCAGTAGAATTTCTCGCTTTCATATAGACCCTTCTTACACCATCTGTACCATCTAGTAATGTATGAGGAACACTCCATGCTAGCTGTATAGGAACACTAATCCAAGTGATTGGTTCTACTTCTCCATCATTCCATACTCTATATTCAACTATACTTCCTGTTCTTGTCAAGTATAAAGTAACATCTGTACCATGAGTTTCAGCATCACCGTTATTTATTGTGATACTTACATTTGATTCACCATAAATGGGATTATCACAATCGGTTTCACATGAAAGTAAATTCTCTCCAACGAACAATTTTACATTATTATTAATACTAGTAGATTCGCATGACCATTCTTCAAGTTTAGCTGTTGTTATACAAGAATCATCATGTCTGAAACCATTGTATATCGAACTTGCAAAAAATGGATCATAATTACTATCATTGCTGTATTTACAGGAAGATGTCGAGTATTCAGTTACATTACTTATTATGAAATCCCCATCAACTGTTTTGTAATAACATTTCCCTGGACCAAAGAATTGACCAGCTGGACCCAAAGAATCAAGACTTATTATTGCTACAGCAGCTACTACAATAATTATAACAAGAAGGGCAGCTACTTTGATATTCATAATAACATATTAGAAAAGCGTATATTAATAATTCGATCACTTAGCACGTGGTACGTTCTGAGGATCACTGCATACAAGAACCCTCTTTGTTTTCACGCATGCACCATCAAAACATCCCAGTGTACATGTCCCTTCTGTTGTCACTGCTTTTATTACATGTTCTGCTGTTTCAGTTAAACATGAATACTCTGTTAACATTGTTTCTGTATCACATCTTTCTGATTTAGTTGTATTATCAAATGACATTGCGCCTCTTACAAAAGGATCATAGTTATCATCTTCGTAATATTCACAATAAACAACATCTTCGAGAATTTGACTTGTCACTAAGAAATCTCCTGTGACAGTTTCGTAATGGCACTTTCCTGGTCCATAGAGCTGTCCTGCCGGATCTAAATAAGAAGAATTATAACTTATGACAGCTGCTGCAATGCCTACTAGAACAACAACTGCAACCACACTCACCAGCTGTATTGGTTTTTCGCTCAAAATATCAACTCTCTGCTTTGTAATAATATATTTGGTTATGAACGTTTAAATATTCTAAAAGTTTTCAGGAAATTGTCAAGCGTTATTAATCTGTTCTCCACAAATATAATTCATGACAAAACAAGAAGAGTCACTTTTCTGGGCAGACCAAATAGCTAGAAAAGTTATCAAAGATTTTCCTAAAGAAAAAATTCAGACATGTGCAGCTGGAATCACTCCTTCAGGAACGATACACATTGGACACTTTAGAGAAATGATAACAGTTGATTTGATAATCAGAGCTTTACAGGGTGCAGGTAAGAAGACAAGATACATTTACTCTTGGGATGATTATGACAGACTCAGAAAAATACCAAAGAATGTTCCTGATGCAAAAGCTTTGGAGAAATATTTATACAAACCTGTAACAGATACCCCAGACCCATGGGGATGTCATTCTTCTTATGCAGAACATTTTGAGAAAGAAGCGGAAGACGCTGTATCATGTGTAGGAATAAATCCAGAATTTCTTCATCAAAGTAAAATGTATAGAAAATCTGTTTATGCAGATGATATCAAAGAATCACTTCAAAAAAGACACGAGATTAGGAAAATTTTAGACAAATACAGAAAGGAGAAATTAGCTGATACATGGTATCCTCTAAACGTATACTGTGAGAAATGCGGTTACGAGCAAGGTAAAGTAGTGGAATATGATGATGATTACAAAGTGAAATACAAGTGTGTATGCGGACATGAAGCGTGGTTAGACGTAAGAGAATCAGGTAATGTGAAACTTCCTTGGAGAGTGGACTGGCCAATGAGATGGCGATATGAAAATGTAACATGTGAAGGAGGAGGAAAAGAACATAACACACCAGGAGGATCATTAGACACAGGACATGAGCTATGCCAAAAAATATTCAATAAAAAACCACCTGTAAGATTCATGTATGATTATATAATAGTCAAAGGGGCTGGAGGTAAAATGTCAAGCTCTCTAGGTAATGTTATTACGCTAAAGGATGCACTTGAAATATACTTACCAGAAATTATTCGATTTATATTTGCAGGGACAAAGCCTGTGAAGGAATTTTCAATATCTTTTGGCGAAGACGTTTTGAAAGTTTACGAAGATTTCTATAAAACAGAAAGAATTTACTATGGAAAAGAAGAAGCTTCTGATAGGGATAAAAAACACTGGTCCAGAGTTTATGAAATGTCAGCTATAAAGAAACCAGCCAAAACAATGCCAACACAACCTAGTTTCAGACACGCTGTTACTCTTATTAATGTTTATGGAAATGTAGAGAAAGCTCTAGAATCTTTTGGTGTGTTAAAAGAAAATGATAAGAAGAGACATGAATCTGTTCTCATGTGTGCAAAATTCTGGGTAGAGAAACACGCTCCAGAAAAATATAAATTTAGCTTGCAAGAAGAAATGAACACAAATGTAAAGCTAAGTAAAGATCAGAAAACTGCATTAAAGCAGCTTGCTCTCGAATTGAAAAAGAGTAAAGTCACAGAAGAAGGCTTGAAGAATATGTTTTTTGAGATTGCAAACGAGAACAATATCAAACCACAAGAATTGTTCCAAGGCGCATATAATGTTTTGTTAGGGAAAAATCAGGGTCCACGATTAGCTACATTCATTCTAGCCGTAGGAAGAAAAAAGATAGCCGAGCTTCTTGAAAAGATATAACGCCCCCGGAGGGATTCGAACCCTCGACTTCCAGCTTGCTTCTCTCATCAGAATGTTTTCACACACCTTGAATCTTCTAATCCAAGATTAGAAGGCTGACACTCTATCCACTGAGTTACGGAGGCAATGCTTTTATTCTGGTCTATAATATTTATAAGTCTTGATAGTGTTTATATCTTTTTTTCTAGAATAAGTCGCTTCTCTTCGAAGCCGAGTTTTTTACATAAATTAAGAGAAGCGATGTTTGTTAGCGTTACTTTTACTCTCATTTTGTCTATTTTTTTCTTTTTGAAGTATTTCTCAGCTTCTTCCATCATTTTCTTTCCAATACCTGCTCTTCTGTATTCGCCTTTTACAAAAACATTATCTATTATACCATAATCTCCAACTATTGTTTTCTTTATACTCATCTGTATATAGCCAGCTACTTTAGACTTAACTTCTAGTATCTTGATGCAGTCTTCGTGTTTCTCTAGCTTCTTCTCAAGAATTTTCTTAAATTTCTCTGTTTTGATTTTTTGCTCAGGGAAACTTATTTTAGCACTCTGTTCTTTAAACTTCAGAATCTGATCTAGGTCACTTTCCGTGTACTCACGAATCTTAAAGTCACTCATATGATTATTTATCGGGAAAGTACAAATATAAAGTATGCGCTTATCTGCTATATTGGATCCTCAGGAAATAAAGAAAAGTCCTGTAAATGCTCTTTTTGTAGCAGCTTTTTTGATAACCGTAGGATTTATATCAGCCTTTTTCATATTTCCCGCCGAATTCAGTATATCAATTATATCATTTAGCTCTCTGCTGATACTGCCTTTTGTTATAAGAGTATTAGAAACAGAAAAATTTGTTGAGAAGAAAAATGTTCAAGGCATTGTGAGTCTTTTCAGAAGACATGAAAGGACTATAATATTCTTCATATTCATTTTCTTCGGAATGGCACTAGAATATACAATGCTTTTTGGTTTTGTTACGCCTGAGATAGGCAATATAGCATTTGAACAGCAGCTTGGATTAATTTTAAGATCTCCTACTGGATATTTTGCAGGATCTGAGATATTCTGGGAGATTGTTACCAACAACATTAGACTTGTTTTCATTTGTATGGTTCTTTCAATTTTCTATGGAGTTGGTGCTATATTCATATTAAATTACAACGCTTCTATTGTAGGAATTATTTATGGTTCTTCTATAAGAACAATGATTTACGGTGTGACATACCCTGTTTTCCCTAACCCGTTGTGGTATCTGCCGCATATAATATTAGAAGTTATGGCTTACTTACTAGCATCTATAGCTGGAGCTGTGATGTATAAATCAATAAAAATGAACGGT
>JBDRSV010000013.1:0-18743 GCA_043824495.1 Candidatus Aenigmatarchaeota archaeon
TTCCATCAATACAATTTGACCAATCACCACAATTCCAATTTTCGCAGATTTCCCCACCTTGCACATCTTCATGTCCTGTACAATCAGGTTCGCATTCTGTACATTCTCCTATCCTCTTTTTACACACATTAGGACATATCATTTCTGTTCCGTCTGGACATATTACAATCGTGCTTTTACATACAACATTATCACATTGAGTAAAAATTTGTACACTTGTTTTTTCATGTCCCTCACAAGATGGTACACATGTACTACATTCTCCTTCGGAACAAATGTTTTCACATTCCATTTCTTCGCCGTCTGGACACGTTTCTGTTGATAATTCACAAACAACATTCTCGCAGGGATCTGTTTCTAACTCTATAGAATTCGTTTCAGAGTCGGATATGCCTGTTCCTGTAGGATTTTCTGTATTATCTTCAGTGAAATCATTTACCTGTACCTCGCTTTGGGTACACCCAGAAATAAGAATAATCAAAAAAATTGCCAATAATATCACAATCTTCATATATGTTTTTTAATTTAAAGATTAATATGTCTTTGTGGACCCGTAGCTCAGGGGATAGAGCAGTACAGTCTCAAACGCTGAACCTCCTATTCTTTGGGGACAGGTGAAGGTCGTGCGTTCGAATCGCACCGGGTCCGCTAAGTGATGATATGAAGAAGGTAAGTTTCACAGTAGAAGATGAGAATATTATAGGAATTTGGCATACTCCTGTGAAGGAGTCTTCTTTAGGCATAATTATGATTCACGGATTTAAGGGAGATAAGGATGAACGTGACAGATTTGTTAAGATTGGTCAAATATTTGCTGATAACGGATTTCATGTTTTGAGGATTGATTGTAGAGGTTCGGGAGAAAGCGATGGTGAATTTATAGACATGAACATTTTAACAGAAGTGGCTGACACCTTAGGTGCTGTTCAATATATGAAAAGGAAAGGCATTAAGCGTGTTGGTTTATTTGGACATAGTTTGGGTGGAGAAGTTGTTCTTTTGGCGTCTTTAGCTGCTGACGTAAGAGGAGTTGTTGTAACAGCTCCAGCAACATACTCTGACAATTTGCTGAAACATTTAACTCCTTCTAATGTAGAAGATCTGGAAAAGAAGGGATACATAATAATAATCTCAAAATCATCTGGAAAGCCATTCATGGTCAACAAGAGATTTTTCCAAGTTGTTAAGAAGATAAACATAGAGGAAAAACTAAAAGACGTTAAGAAACCTGTCTTGATAATACATGGAAATGAAGATAAGAATATACCAGTTCACTATTCTGAAGAGGCGTATGAAAAATTAGGTGGTATAAAAGAACTTCATATCATAAATGGCACTGATCATGAATTCGCTGGATATTTAGAAGAGATTGCAGGCCTCGCAACTAAATGGTTTGAGAAAACCCTGAATTAGCGATTTTATTTAAATTTTAGTAATAACAATAATCATATATGACTAGGATAATTGCTATTGCTTCTGGGAAGGGGGGTGTTGGGAAAACAACAATGACTGCTAATCTCGCTGCTGCTTTGTCAAAGTTTAACAAATCTGTAATTGCAGTCGATGGTAATCTAACAACTTCTAATCTTGGAATACATTTAGGAATTCCACTGTATCCAATTACTTTACAAGATGTAATTCAAAGAAAATCGAGAGTTGAAGAAGCAATTTATTTTCATAAATCAGGTTTCAGAGTTTTACCTTCTGACGTCTCACTAACAAAAATTATAAATCCTAGGTCTCACGATTTCATTGACTTATTCTATAAACTCGTAGGAAGTGCGGATATTGTTTTGATTGATGTTGCTGCTGGTTTAGGATCAGAAGCTCTAGCTGTTTTAGATGCAGCAGATGAATTAATTACAATAACAAATCCTGAATTATCAGCAATAACAGATGCACTTAAACTAGGAAAGCTTGCAGAAAAAATGGGAACAAAAAATATTGGAGTTGTTATAAACAGATTCAAAAAACACCCTCATGATATACACCATTTAGATGTCAAGGATTTCCTTGGAATGAATGTTCTTGGAACTGTAAGAGAAGATAGAAAAATATCAAGGGCAACACATGAAAAAGAGCCTATCATAACACGAGAACCAAATTCAAGAGCAGCTCAAGAAATAATGGCAATCGCAGCTAAGATAGCTGGAGTAGAATTCAAACCTAAAACTGGTTTCTTTAGTTGGTTGAGGTAATTATGCCCACGTTTTTTATTGTACATGGTGCCTATGGAAACCCAGAAGGAAACTGGTTTCCATGGCTAAAAGAAGAGTTGGAGAAACTTGACTGTAGAGTTTTTGTTCCTAAATTTCCAACACCTGAAGGACAGAATTTAGATAACTGGTTAGTTGTTGCTGAAGAGTATGTACACTACTTCGATGAGAACACATTTTTTGTGGGTCATAGTATAGCCCCAGCGTTTTTGCTAAGCTTATTAGAAAAGTTGCAAATTCCGATCAAAGCTGGATTTTTTGTTTCTGGATTTTTAGATAATATTAACAATCCAACATTTGATACAATCAACAAAACATTTTACAGAAAATTTGATTGGAAAAAAATTAAACGTTCATGTAAGAAATTCTATGTTTTCCATTCAGATAACGATCCATATGTTCCTCTTAACAAGGGAAAAGAGCTTGCAAGGAGACTGGAAACCGACCCTATCATCGTTAAGGGTGGTGGCCACTTAAATGCAGAATCTGGATATTATAAGTTTAATTTACTTTTAGAGAAAATAAAATCTGAACTATAACAAACTCAAATCTAATTCAAAAGCAGATGTTGGTATCTCCAATTTCCAGTTGTTTAGAACTTGTGGATGAATCTCTCCTACTATACCAACTTCTTTTCCATTTGCGATTATTTTTGCTGTTCTTCCCGGAATGAAACTTGAATGATCTGTTACATCTAGTTTGTATTCAATTCCTAAGTTGCTTAGTAAGAAATCTAGAATAGATGTGATGTCTTCGTATCCTGCACCGGAATCACTTATAATCGCTGCTAATTTTTTAACATCAGATGTCTTGGTTTCTTTTTTTGGATCTATTAATATACAATCTCCTAGTTCGAATATTTTTTGTGGGAATTCTCTATGCATGTTTTGTGATAAGAAATCTAGAAGTCCTGGAACCATCCATGTTCTGAACACAGACCAGTTACTTGATACCGGATTACTTATTTCTACTATATTTGCTTGAGGCATATTCATTTTATCAAATAAAGCTTCTTTGTTTGTAAGCATATAGGACATAACTTCCTGCAACCCAGATCCGATCATAATGTCTGTTATTCTGTTGTGGAAATATTCTCTGTCATGCAATCTACCCTTTGTAACCAGCAATGGTTCTTCTGGTTTGATTTTATTATAACCATATGAAATTACAACATCTTCTATTACATCCATTTCGTGCATTATGTCTTGTCTATAAGCAGGATACATCAACTTAATTTCTTCTCCCATCTGTTTTATTTTATAACCGGATTTTTCCAGAAGTTTTGTTATTTCCACATCTGTGAGACTGAACCCAGCTAATCTGATTATGTTTTCTTTGTTCACACTAGTTTCCTTTGGTGTCAGATTAGGTGTAGTTATCTTTTTGTTTCCATAGACTACATCCACTGTTTCTATGACACCGCCTCTGTCAGCTAGAGCAGTCACTAAAACATTAAGCGCTGTTTGTAAAAATTTTAGATTAAATCCTGAACATTCAATGAAAACTTTTTTCGTGTTTGTTGTAACCTTTCCTGTATATTCAGAATTGATTATAGGAGGTATTGATAGCACTTCTCCTGCTGCATCTATGAATATTGGATAAGCTGTTAATCCTTTAAGTAAGTGGCCGAATTCTTTTCCTTTTGGATGTTGTTCTAAGATTTGTTTTGGTGTCATTTCTTTAGAAAATTCTAATGGGATAAATTTAATTCCAGACGGAGCAACTGATGTAAATTTAATAGGAGATTTAATCTTACTCATGTCATAAGCTCCCATTGCAATTTCTTTTCTATTTCTTCCAAATGTCATGGAAACTTTTTCTTGGAGCTGAATCATTTGCTCTAGAACACTTGTTGTTATATTTAGATTGCTCACAACTGCACAAACAGTATATGGTCGGATGTTCTTCATTTTAGGATCTACACGAACTTCAATTCCAGACTTTTTCGTTTTATACTCCGGGAATGATGTTTTATATCTCATTTTAATTTCTCGAGCTAATCCTTCTACTGACCAAAGATCAGGTCTGTTCGTATCTTTAATATCAATTTTTAGTTGATCCCCGTCTTGTTCCTCTAGCTCGCCCTTTGCGTATAGAACCGCTTCGTCTTGGAGCTGACTTAATGTCAAGTTCTTCCCTACAAGGGAATTCAAATCTCGATGTGACACACATATTGTTGGCATTAAACTCTTTGCCTCCTCAACCAATCTATGTCCTGAGAGAATAATTGTCTGATATCTTTTATTCCGAGTTTGTACATTGCTAGTCTGTCAATACCAAGACCCCATGCCATAACTGGATCTTTCACTCCAAGCGGGAGGTTTAATTCTGGTCTGAACATTCCTGCTCCTCCAAGTTCTACCCATCCTAATATAGGATGTTTTGCAGACATCTGAACTGAAGGTTCTGTGAATGGATAATAATCGGGGAAGAATTTTACTTTATCTGCTCCTGCTATTTCTATAGCAAACATTTTTAGAATTCCTAACAAATTTTTGAAATTAAGGGAAGGATCAACAATGATTCCTTCAACTTGATTAAACTCAACTCCGTGAGTTGCATCTATTACATCTGGTCTGAAACATCTCGAAATTGCGAAGTATTTTCCTGGAATCTCTGGCCCCTTTGCTAGCTGTCTAGCAGAGCAAGCCGTTGTATGTGCTCGTGGCATAAGCCTAGCTGCTTTCTTTGGATCCCATGTATATCCCCAGCCAGTTGAACCTGTTTTACCCCCATTTTCATGAGCTGCTTTGACACTTGCTACTATCTTTGGATTAGGTAAGCTTCCTTGAGTTGGATTTTTTAGAGAATATGTTTGTGTCCAATCACGTGAAGGATGATTCTGTGCCTGGAATAAAGCATCAAAGTTCCAGAACTCTGTTTCTATATGATTTCCATCCATTTCGATGAAACCTAGTTCCACTAATTTTCTTTTCACTTCAGATAAGAATGTATTATATGGATGTCGTTTACCAGCATAAATTTTCTTTCCAGTAGCCGCTACATTATATGATTTTATTTTAGTTTTTTTCCATGCACCAGATTTAATTAATTCCGGTGTAAGCTGTGTAACTTCTTTCCCTATTTGGTTTTCCAATATTTTTGTGATTCCACCTTTAGATGGTTGTAGAAGTTTTCTTTTGATTAAAGCATTTTCTAGTTTTTCTGGAAGTTTTTTCTTTTCTTTTATGTAAAAGAGCCCGTCTTCTTCTGGTATATGAATAGGCACGCTCACTAAAACTATCTTACCCGCATCTATTTTTACCCACCCATTTTTCTTAGCGTGAGACAAAGCTATATTGAAATTATCTACTCTCTTCTTAGCTTCTTCGAAGGACATCGGTTTCTTTAGTATGTTCATCAAATTTCTCTCTGGCAACCCGTGTTCCAGATATTCCTTTCCTTCTGGGGTTAAAGCATACATAGAATCTATTAATTATTTACAAAGTATTATTATAAGTGTTGATTATGAGCAAACATGGAGTCCCAAACGTGTTCAGGAGAATGATAGGATATCACGACAGTATATACGATATGATATCTCCTCATCTTAACGGGGGCGATGTTCTTAGCGTTGGCTGTGGAGAGGGACGAATGGAAGCTGAGCTCAAGGAAAGAACTGGTGTGAACATAGAAGGCTTGGAGGTCACAAAATATAAAAAATCTCGAATTCCTATCAAATTATTTGACGGCAAAAAACTTCCTGTGAAGGATAAGAGTTATGAAACCGTGCTATTTGTTTACATGCTACATCACACACCAACTCCAAAAACAATAGAAAACATGCTAAAAGAAGCTAAGAGGGTTGCCAGAAAAGATATAATCATATTAGATCATATATACACAAACTCATTAAGTAAGGCTTTACTCATGGTATATGATTATACATCCAATGTGCTATATGATATGCCAATTCCATTAAATTTCTTGAAAATTAAAGAATGGGGAAGTATTTTCACTAAATTAAATCTAAAAGTTGAAGAAGCTGAGATACCTACACCAATGAATGTTTTCTTTAAGGTGAAAGTCTAATGTTTGATGAGCCCCTGAGCAGCATACAGTATAGCTGGTTAGTTGTTGTGAAAGGGATAGAACGTGTGACAGACCCCGATGATCCTAGAATAGTAGAAGTTTACAGGTTTTCATGGGATGCGGACGATCCAGATTCTTTAGATGAGATAGATGACAGAGCAGCTTTTACAAAAATAGGGGAGAAATACAGACTCTGGCCCAAAGGAGAATATCGTATTTTAAGTGGTGGAGGATCTGAAGAAGAGCTTACTCCAGAATTATTGGATTATATACAAGGATAACTTACCAGAATTTGAAATCTACTTCAGATTCGCCTCTTTTCTTATCTTTGGCTCCTGAGATAAATCCTCTTGCATAGAATACCATCATCATTGGGAAATAGAAGAATATGTATGGGATTATATACAATGCATCTGATCTTCTTCTATGTTCTCCATGTGTTATAACTGCAACGTGTCCCACAGAAGCTGTGGCCACTGAGGCTACCATTGTAGTTGCAAATGGTGTAAAGAACGCAAAGAATAGCATGAAGAATTCACTAATCGTAACTGCATAAACCAAGTAGAGTGTTACTATTGGGATTATTAATAACATGGTCTGCCATGCAAAGAAGAAGAACATTGCAAGGATCATGATTAAGTAAGGCATGAAGTATAAGTGGAATTGTGAATTCTTGGAATACATTCTTTTATAATGCAGAAATGAATATAGTGTTCCTTTACCCCAACGTGTTCTCTGTTTATTTAATTCTTTTATACTATCAGGTTCTATTGTGTGCACAATTGCATCCGGTTCGTATTGAATTTTCATTCCCCTAGAAACCATCATACCTGCAAAATCTGTATCTTCTATAAGCGTTTTTGGCCAACCACCGAGTTTTTCAAATGAACTTCTTCTGATAGCTATACCACATCCTCTAAAAGAAATCATTGAACCGAAAAACATGTGGACTTTGAAAAGAGCTGATTGTAACTGGTGCTCTAATGCAATTAATCTGGTTAAGAAATTTGTTCTATTTTTAATCATGAATTGTGGAGCAACTGCTTCTATTCCTTTTTTAGAGAACCAAGGAACTACTTTATTGAGAACATCCTTATTCATTGTTGTGTCAGAGTCCAAGAAGAACAAGATTTCTCCTTTAGCTTTTTTAACTGCGTTATTCAAGGATTCTCCCTTTCCCCCTCGTGTGTTATTTTGAATACATCTAACTCCAAGTTCTTTACAAATATCTGGAGTTCCATCATTAGAATCATTCACAACAATTATCTCTTTATTTTTATAATCAAGGTTCTTTGCAGATTCTATTGTGTCTCTTATTACTGCTTCTGAGTTATATGCTGGAATTAGAATAGAAACTAATGGTGTTTTCTTAAGCGTAGGTCTAACTCGACTTGTTTCCCATCTGTGACCCATGTACCAAAAAGTCCCTGCTAAAACCACGAGTGTTATAATGATCCACATACGTGCTTTATTATATGTATTCTTATAAATATATGTAATTGTGTACAAGTCGTAGGGTATTTATTACGCTATTGCTACAAAATATAAAGGAATTTATGAAAGATTTAATGGATATCGCTAAGAGGAGAGGATTTTTCTGGCCATCTTTTGAGTTATACGGCGGTTCATCCGGATTTTACACTTACGGTCCTTTGGGATCTCTACTCAAATTGAATATAGAAGCTGTTATTAGAGATTGGTTCATTAGAAAGGAGAAATGTATAGCTGTGGATGCTCCTTTACTAACAACTGAGGACCCATGGGTAGCTAGCGGGCATGTTTCTAATTTCACCGATGTAACTGCTGAATGCACTGTTTGTGGAGAACCGTATAGAGCAGACCATTTGATAGAGGAAAAAACAAAGAATTCAGCTGAAGGTCTGAGTTTGGCACAGCTTGGAAAAGAGATAGAGAAGAATAAGATAAAATGCCCTAAATGTGGAGGGAAATTAGGAAATCTATACGATTACAACATGATGTTCAAGACGTATATCGGTCCTGGTAAAAACAAAGTCACTGGTTACCTTAGACCGGAAACCGCTCAAACAACATACATGCCCTTTAGAAGATTATATGAATTAGCAAGGAGACAGATTCCTTTTGGTGTTATACAATTTGGTAAATCATTTAGAAACGAAATTTCACCAAGACAGGCAATTATTAGACTGAGAGAATTTTCACAAGCAGAAATACAGTTCTTTGTAGATCCTAAAAACAAACACAAGCATGCTTCTTTTGGTGAAGTAAAAGATTTGGAAATATCTGTTGTAACCAAGGAATCAGATAAGCAGAAAAAAATGACACTGGGAGATGTTGTGAAGAAAAACCACACAACTGAATGGATAGCCAATTATTTGGGAGTCGCTGTCAATCTGTTTATTAGAATGGGTATAGATAAGAAGAAATTGAGATTGAGGCAGCATAAGGACAACGAAAGATCATTTTATTCAACTGATACCTGGGATGTTGAATATGATTCTCAGACATTCGGTATGATAGAACTTGTTGGTATTGCAGATAGAACAGATTATGATTTGAAGAGACATATGGAATTAAGCAAAAAGGATCTGTCTGTGGAAATAGATAGTAAGAAAGTTGTGCCACACGTCATAGAGATTGCATTTGGTATCGACAGACCAGTATTTTGTGTCATGGAATCATCAGCTAAAATGGATAAAGAGAGGATGTATTTCAAATTCCCTTCAGAAATAGCACCATATAAAGTTGCAGTTTTCCCTCTTGTAAGGAAAGATAAACTTCCAGAAAAGGCCAAGGAAGTATACAACATGCTCTATAAAGAAGGTTTCCTTGTTCTATATGACGAGGGTTTCATAGGTAAGGTTTATTACAGACAAGATGAAGCCGGAACTCCATATTGTATCACAATAGATTATGATTCTCTGAAGAACCAGGACGTTACAATTAGAAGCAGAGATGATCAAAAGCAGATTAGAGTTAAGATAAAAGATCTTCCTCAAACTCTAAACGGTTTCTTATCTGGAAAATTAGATTTCTCTAAACAGGTTAAATTGCAGTGAATGCACCCGCTAAAAGATCTGGACTGCCTGCAAACATTCCAATAAATGCCAAAGCTATTGCCAGTCCTATTACTAAGATTATTGCCAGGGGTATTATTATTGCCAATACTAATGAGCTTGCTGCTCTACCACATGTCATTCCATGCAACTTCATTAGACCTTTGCCTGTGATCACAAATGACCACAACCCAACTAAAATCGAGATTAGAATGGCTATTCCCAACAAACTGAGTGTTGTAACCATAGAAGCTGGATCACTTAATACAGTAGGAGACATAACTGTTCCCACTAAAATTAAAGATGGTATCCAACCAAAAACATACGACGGTGTTTCTCCGTAATAAACAGATTTCATTGTCTTTTCTAGTCCTTTACCGCCCATTAAATAAACCCATAAATGAAGCCATAGCGACCATATAGAAAGTCCTACGAATAGAAAAACGTATGTTAAAGCGAATTGAAGTATGAAGCCCGAAGCAGCAACAAAGAAGGAGAAACCTCCCACAAATGCCGCCCCGGGATAAGCAGAGGAGAATGAGAATGTGATTGCACCCACAATTCCGTTGATGAGGGCCAGTATAAACCCTACTACCAGCATGTATTTTCCAGCGTCGCCTAACTGTGACTTCTTTTCTTTCTCAAACGCTGTTGAAGGAGATGATAAAAACTCCTTAGCCTTTCTACATAGCATATTTCATCTAATATGGATTGTATAGACTTGAGGACATCAAAGCAATTGATGCTATGATCACTATAGGGATTATCAGAGCGATTATAATTGCTGCTGCCGTTCTTCCGCTAGATATTCCATGAAGTTTTGTTAAACCAACTCCTGTCAATACAAATTCCCACAACACAACAAAAATGTTGACTACCGGTATCCAAAATAGTATATATGTTGGAGATTTTCCGTAAAACAGTGCTTTGAATGTGTTTTCTAATCCCTTTCTTGCTCCGAATATATAAACCCAAACATGTAACCAGATGCCCCAAATGAGCGATACAACAATCATACTCACGAACGATATGACGAATAACCCAACTACAAATAAAGCTGAGAATCCCCCAAGTAATGGAAGCATATTAACTGGTATTACACTCATTACTCCGAAAGCTGATAACATTGTTGCTAACAAGCTAAATACAAGTGTTCCCACTATTGTTAATATTATAGCGAAAACTAAGCTTCCGAAAACGAGATATTTGAATGCGTCTGACATTGATGTTTTTTTCTCTTTATTGAATGCTTTTGTTGGAGAGCCTAGGAAGGCAAATAGTTTATCAATGAATTCCATAACTGATAATTAAATTCTCGCTTTATATATTTAGTCTTTGGGTTTTTTCAGCATCATGATGGCCTCTGCAAGATCGCCGTTTGTGTCTCCCAGTGCTCTTTTTGCTTCTTCTTCTGTTGCTCCTGTTTGACTTACTACCATCACAACATCATCGCCTGTGAAAGGTTGTTTTGATTTTTCTGATACATCTCCAGATATTTGGAATGTTTCTTGTCCCATCATGTTCACCTTTGATACCTGGGGATTAGAAATAACTATTTCTTTGTCTGCTGTTTTGATTATGACCTCTATTGCATCTATATTGTCCATTTGCATTCCCATTTTCTTAGCCATTTTTTCCAATTGCTTTGGATTCATTTTCATATTACAGCCCCTCTATGAAGTTAACTACATCTTTAATTTTATCGAACATTTTTATTGGTTCGAAGTCTATGTTCTCAACATATCTTCTCTTTACTGGTTCTTTTTTCATCCAATCGAATAAACCTTTCCAATATTCTTTACCTACACATATTAAAGGTATTTTACTTATAATTTGATTTTGCATTAACATCGCGTCTTCTAGTAGTTCATTTAATGTACCAAGACCTCCTGGGTAGAACACCAGTGCTTTGGTTTTTGCAAGCATGATAAATCTCTGAGAAAAGAAATAATGAAATTTTAGTGTCTTTGTTTTTAGTTGTGGCTCCCTATTCTTTAACAGATCCGCTTTCAAGCTAATTGATATTGTTTTAGCTTCTATTGCCCCGGAATTTGCAGCTTCCATTATACCTTTACCATTTCCTGCAATAATTGCATATCCTCTCATTCCAAGCCCGTATGCTAGTTTTTTCGCGTTTTTATACATTTTCTCATCTGGTGGAGTTCTTGAGGACCCAACAAAGCCAATTAAAGGCGAATCTACACGATTCAACAGGTTTATACCTTCGTCTATTTCTATTTGCGCTCTAGAAACAGTCCATTCTTCCTTGGCTTTATACATTTTATGCTTGTGGAATTTTTTCTTCACGGGAATTTCTTTGGTGGATTTTTTTGTTGACTTCTTCTTCATGTATTATATTATAATTCAAGTACTTTAAATCTATAATTCATTGAATCTATTTATTTTTTGAATTCAATACTTCACCTGAATGAACGTACAAATACTTGATTTGGATTATGTAATTGTGAATGAAAGACCAATAATAAGAATATTTGGTAGAAACGAACAAAACAAATCTACATGTGTTTTCTATAAAGGTGTTGAACCATTCTTTTACACCACAGGTGACGTCGAAAAAATACTAGGGGACGATCCTCAAATAGTCAGAGTAGAAAACGTTAAGAGGAAAGATATTTCTGTAAACAAGGAAATTGATATCAAGAAAGTCACAATAAAAAACCCATCAAAGACACCAGATCTGAGAACAAGGTTGGTAGAGGCTGGAGCTGATGTTTTTGAAGCTGATATTTTATTCAAATATAGATTCATGGCAGATAATGAATTGAGGGGGAGTAGTTGGATAAGTGTAACTGGAGGAACCGCTGCTACTGGTACTGTTCTCTCTGAAAATAAAATAGAAGCAAAACAAATAAAACCAATTAAAAAGCCGGAAGAGACTGATTTGAAGTATGCAGCTTTTGATATTGAGTGTGTTCCTACAAAAGCAGGCGAAATTCCTGATGCAAGAAGTGATCCAATAATCATGATAGCATTTGCGTTCAATAAACCTTACAAAGGACAGAATAATATTGTTCTATCAACTAGACCCGATCCTGGAGTGACGAGCTTTGCTACAGAAAAAGAAATGCTGGTAGAATTCATTAACATTATCAATAATTTCGATGCTGACATTATAACAGGATTTAATGTGAACAATTTCGATATACCATATGTACTTGAAAGAATGAAAAAGAAGGGTGTGAGGCCTGTTTTTGGTAGATGTGCATCAAAACAGGTTATGGCCAAGAAAATGATGAATAGACACAAAATAATAATTACCGGCCGTGTTATTGTGGATAGTTATGAGCTTGTTAAGAAAGATTTCTCTTTGAAAAGGTACAATCTGAATACTGTCGCGAAAGAGCTTTTAGGTGAAGAGAAGATTGATGTTAAACATTCTGAAATTGAAAAATTATGGAACGGCAACCAAGAAGGATACAAAAAACTTATAAAATATAATCTTGTGGACGCTGAGTTGGCTCTAAGATTAGTGATTAAACACAATCTTGTAGACAAATATAAAGCTCTTAGTAAAGTGTCTGGTGTACTTTTACAGGACAGCTTGGATAGTGGAGAAAGCACAAGAATTGAAAATTTCTTGTTAAGAGAATTTAACAAGGAAGGATATATTTTCCCCTCGAAACCATCAGCATCTGAAATAGCCAAACGTGATTCCAGAAAGAAAGTCGAACTAAAGGGCGGGTTTGTCATTGAGCCGATTAAAGATCTGCATAGCGATGTTGTTGTTCTAGATTTCAAATCAATGTACCCTTCAATTATTATTGGATTCAATATTTGTCCTACCACACTATCAAAAGAGGGCGACAATCTCATAACAACTCCGGGAGGTGTCACTTTCTTACCGAAGAACGTAAAACAAGGAATTATTCCGCGAATTGTAACTGAGTTAATGAGTAAAAGACAATCGGCTAAAAGGAGATTAAAAAAGGAAGACGATGTACTGAAGAAGAGGGTATTAGATGCAGAACAGTGGGCTTTGAAGATTATGGCCAATGCATTTTACGGGTATCTTGGATATTCCAGAGCTAAAGTGTATAATCTTGATTTAGGAAATGCTATTACTTCTTGTGGTAGAGACATAATACAAAAAACGAAACTCGCTATTGAAAATGAATATGGATATACCGTTGTTTACGGGGACACAGATTCTGTTATGGTTAAGCTTAATACAGATGACCTTGAAGAGCTCGGAAAAATAGCAAGTAGGATGGCTGCGGAGATCACCAAAAAACTACCAGAATCCATCGAATTGGAATTTGAAAAGATATTCAAGAGGTTTTTACCTCTCACAAAAAAGAGATATGTTGCCTGGAAATTCGAGCCCAAGGGAGATGGATGGAAAGAAGGGATGGAGATGAAGGGCATAGAAACCGTGAGGAGAGATTGGTGTGAACTTGTGTCAGAATGTATGACAAATGTAATATCCATCATCCTGAAAAAGGATGATGTTAAAGGCGCTGTGAAGTATTTCAAAAGTATTATTAATGATTTACTTGAAGGAAGGGTTCCTATAAACAAGTTGGTTATTACGAAAGGCATGAGTAAACCCGTTAAGAGTTACGTAGGAATCCAACCTCATATAGAACTTGTGAAGAAACTTCAACAAAGAGGTGAAGCTCCTGGTATAGGTGATAGAATTGGATATGTTATAATTAAGGGAACTGAAATGCTTTCCAAGAGAGCCGAAGATCCTTCATATGTAATTGAGAAGGGACTTCAGATAGACTCTAGATATTATATTGAAAATCAACTGCTTCCACCAATAGAAAGAATATTTTCCGGTCTAAAAATTTCCAAATCAGAACTTCTTGGTGGTGGAAAACAAATGGGAATCTTTGATGCACTCAAGAAACACGAAGAAAAGCAAGTAGACAAAGAGATACCAATAGAACAAGTGAGAGGATTTATTTGCACCAAATGTAACAAATCCTATTCACGTGTACCATTAGTAGGAGCATGTGAATGTGGAGGCAACATATTATTTTCTTCTGAAAAGGGTCCGGTAGGAACTGTTTTGGTTAGTAACTAATTTAAATCTACCACCCCATTCACGTGTATGGATGCAACAGATGCATCATATAGAGGAGATTCTTTTGATTATTGTGGGTGGGATCCGGATAATAGAAGATACTCGTGTTTATCTACGAAGAGGCAAAAGAATTCCTGGTAGTGTATAACCCTGGATATTAATCATTTACTGACCATGTGAAGTATAACAGTGTTATGTGAATATTTCTGGTTTTTACACACCAAAAAAATGAACTTCATGGCATGCTGATTTCTAGGACACACAATTCACATCACAATTTACGTGAAGTTCCACTAGAAGGGAGGGGGTATTCCATGTGAAGTGTGGGTCCCTTCACAAATATTCATTTCGGCACACTGCGACACGTTCCATATGCAACGAGGGGGTGTATTTCACGTTACTGTGTGTGAGCTTCACTGAACCAGTCAATCCAGTTAGATGAATATACCTGAATAAAACATGATTAATGGTAACATGAGCACGCCCATACTCATACTACGCTTAACACCGTAAACTATTGGTAAAATACCAATAGCAGTTGAAACGAACAACACCAAAAGACCAATCGGTCCAGCTAATACCAATGTCATTATTACCAAAAACACTATTATGCTTTTGGTCATCTTAGAGTAATTTATTTTTTCTAAAACTTTTACCATTGGATTCAAGATCTTCATCAACAAAAGAGACGAAATCCCTGTAGCGAAAAGCGCGACTCCTAGTAAAATTAAGAGATCGGTAAAACCAAAAACTTCGATCAAATTCTCCACAGCAACAGCAGCTCCACTTCTAGCTCTTGATATAGTGTATAAAGATATTAATGAAAATAAAGCCACCACTGTGTTTATAGTGCCTATTGATATCAAGAATTCTTGTATGTTATTTTTTCTTGTTATTTGTTGTGTAAGAACAGTTGCCTGAGCAGCCCCAACACCTGGCAACACACCTAAAAACATACCGGAGAAAACACCTTTCACAACACCAGAGATTATAATTTTATTTTTAATTCTAGGTAATCGTGTATTCTGCTTTGGTATGTTTGGTTTTTTATTAGCACTAATTACTAGTGCACTCATACCGAAAAGTCCCGTGAACACCGGAAAAAGAACTATGTGTAAAGGTAATATGTATGCATTCAATGTTAACATTCCTAAGATTCCCGATAAGAAAAAAATCAAGAGCGCGCACAATTTTTTTGTCCCTCTCTCTGTGAAAACCATCACCACGACAATTCCAATCAAAATTATGTGAATGTAGTTTTGAATATTCTGATAAATGAAAGGTATAATCACTAACATTGGGAAGAATAGAATTAATGTTAACAACATCCCTCCAACACCACCCATAACAGTCAAATAAATTGCATGTATTCCTCTTCCTGTTAGTAGAAGCATGTGGCCAGGAAGTACGGACAGCGCAGTGTCTGCTTCTGGAGCTCCTAAGAACACGCTTGGGACGAAATCGAATATGGTATGTGTTATCGCCATCGCTATAATAACAATTACAATATTATACGGATTCCCAACAACCGCAAACCCCGTCAGTAGAAGTGTTATAGTATTCACGTGAAGACCTGGAATGAGTCCTGTTAATACACCAAGGGCACACCCTGCAACGGCAAATAATATTATCTCTATCATCTAAACACTTCTATTATACCCAATCTGTAGATTATCTCCAACTCCCCACTATTCTCTGGGTATTCACTAATAATACCAGGAGCACACATAGAATTTCCTATATTAATTTCATATGGACTATTTTTACTTTCGTTTAGGTGTATTGCGGTTGTGTTAAAAATGACGATTTTCATACTCCCGGTAGAATCTCCCACTGTAAAAAATATATGATTATTGGACACGGTTTTTGATTCTACTTCTCCGCATATTTTTACCTGTCTCCCAACATCCTCTATTGTTATACTCTCTATACTCATTTGTGTAGACGGTTGATTGACTACTAGAAATAAAATCACGAGTCCTAGAACAGAAGAGATTATAGAAAGCATCTTCAAGGATCTGTTGTCCATATACTATTTTTTGGATAATATAATTAAATAAATTCAACTTTCCAGCTACTTAGATCAACTGTGACAGTTTTTGAAGTAGAAATTATATTCACACCCTTATAGATCTTGTTCCAATCTTGATTTTGAACCAACCAGAATATATGAGGAGCGTTCTCGATCAGAATCTGATTGTTTATTTTATTGTTGGTCGTGATCAATCTCCTTTTTAGGAAAAGTGTGGCTTCTTCTTCGTTAACATTCTCATCTGGTTTGTAAACAATTATTTTCATTTTTGTTCTCCCTTTAGAAACCAGGACTTGTGAATATTTAGAATCTATTTTGTGTTCATTTTCTTCCTTCACGTCCTCGTCCGTGAAGGTTAATATGGTGTCTGCCTTTACCGATTTCTTCTCTGCAGTGAGTCCTAATATAATATTCATAGTATCTGTTTTTTGGGGCAGCGGTAAATCCGGTAAGACCATCTTTTTCTGTATTAGTTTGTTTTCTCTAACAATTCCTATTACACCTATCACAGTGTTAGATTCAACTGGATCATTACTAACCACTTCTATTTCACCGGTAGGATCATCTATGATAAACCCGTGTGAAGTTTTTTCTTTTATCATTCCTATTATACTAACTTCAGATGATGTGCCTCCTATTTTGTTTATAGAAGTAGCATCCACTTTCTTCTCCAGGACAGTGTGAATGTTATTATATATGACATTGTAGTAATTTACAACATCTTGAACATCAAGCTTTGGTTTGATTTCTGGTGTATTTATCTCTATTTTTATTCGTTCTGTTTTATGTTCTTCCGGTTCTGTCACAACAACAGATTTGGTCCTCATGTAACCGCTTATATTATTCTCGTCTATATTAGTTAGCATGCCAGGGCTCACTAAAACACCCTTTTCCAAAAGTTTCGCTACCACTTCTTTCTTATTCATATTAGAAAGTGTTTGCTGATTTTTTCTTTGCGTCTAAGTATAGACCGTCTGTAAGCAAATAATTATCCTTTAAGATTTTCTTGACCTTCTCTTTTAGAGACGATCCTAATAAAAACTTTATTTCTCTTGTCCTACCATATCTTCCTTTAGAAATGACTCTAGCATTTATTACACCAAGCATATCAAGCTCTGCAACAAGGTCCGATACCCTTCTCTGTGTTAAGGACTTTAAACCTCTTGAGTGACATATCTTCTCATATAGAACAAAAACATCACCTGTTTGTATGTTCTTTTCGCCTGCCTCTACGAGTTTTATTATACTGGCTATAACAGCTTGGCTTTGTTTTGGTTGGAATTTTATAATCTCCACTATCCTGTCCGTGTCAAGCTTTGCTTCCGCCTTATCGACTAGCTCGGTTGTCACTTTACTATAATTTTCTCTTTCTGCGAGTTCACCAGCAATTCTAAATAAATCAAGTGCTCTTCTTGCGTCCCCGTGCTCCTGTGCAGCAAGAGCAGCACATTTGAATATAACAGCATCATCCACAACCCCAGGCACGAACGATACCTTTGCTCTATTAAACAAAATGTCTTGAAGTTGTTTAGCATCATATGGTTGGAATATTATCTCTTCTTCTGACAGAGAAGACTTCACTCTAGGATCCAGCCTGTCCGTGAATGTTGTGTCATTTGAAATTCCAATAATAGAAAGTTTTGTCTTCACGAGGTCCTGATTTATTCTGGTGAGTGTATATAATATATCATCACCGACCTTCTTCACAAGGGCGTCTATCTCATCTAGTACTAGGATCACGTTTTTCTCTTGTTCTTCAAGTGCTTCGAAAAATATTTTGTAAACTTCATCTGTCGGCAATCCTGTTGAGGGAACCCTCTTTCCCAGAATTCTTGATAATTCTGCTAGCAATCTATATTCTGTGTCAGAAACTTTTTTCATTTTACAGTTGATGAATAAAACCCTTATTTTATCACTTTCTTTCTCTATCTCCGTCATCACATGTTTTGTACAAACGGACTTTCCTGTTCCAGTAGAACCATAAATAAAAACATTAGATACATTGTCTCCCCTTATTGCGGGCGCAATAATTTTTGCCAGCTGATTTATATTGTCCTCTCTGTGTGGTATTGTCTCTGGTATATATCGCTCTGTAAGAACGTCTTTGTTCTTGAATACTCGGTTTTCTTTTTTTGAATAACCACTAAAAATGTCTTTTAGAGTTTGTTGTACCATTACTTTCTATATGAAATTAAGGTTTAAATACACTTCTTGTGGAAATTTTAAAAACTAAATATATAACACTGTTATAACACTTCTTTCATAAAAGTGTACTCACACACCAAACTTGCACATGGAACTTTTTATTATTAAAAAAATTTCATTTGCAAAAACTAAATTATAACATTGTTATAATAAATATTATTATCTTATAAATT
>JBDRSV010000014.1:0-13081 GCA_043824495.1 Candidatus Aenigmatarchaeota archaeon
GTAAAAACAACTACAGATTCCAATGGTTTGACCAGCTGGATATGGTTAAAGGAATACAACCAAACAGGCAACGGGACTTATGTAACAGGGTGTACAGGATCTACAGGACGCATAAATTGCACAACTCCTCACAACGTGACAGTATCTCATGCAAGCTATAATGGAAATTCGTCTAACTATACAGTTGATGTAAGTCAAACAAATCACTTAATGCTCAACATAACTATTGTAGTAATTACTTGTTCCCCTCCAGTATCAAGTGATTGGAATGTATCGACATCTTGTATAATTACTAGTGATGTTTTGTATGTTGCAGAAGATCAAGATCTAAATGTTCTAGATGGTGGATCCTTAACACTAGTGAATACTACTCTGTGGATGAATTCAACTGCAAATGGAACATCTGAAATTCATATTTTCTTTGGAGGAGAATTAAAAATAAATGATAGTTCTAATTCCGGAACTATGATTAATTCAACCAACCCAAATAACCATTTCGGGTTTGTTGTAGATAATGGAACCAACTTTTCTATGATAAATTCTCAACTAGAAAACGCAGGCTGGGCTGATGTAGTAGGTCAGAGAGGTTTAGAAATTAATACAAGCATAGGAGAGTTCTACGGAAACTTGATAAAAGATAATTATTTTGGTTTAGTCTTAATGAAAGATAATAATGTACTTTCTAATAACACTCTAGACAACAACATATACAATGTTTACGTTCTTAATGGAACTGGAAACATTTTCTGGGATAACACTCTAAGTAATGGAGTTACAGATGTGCGTATAGGAAGTATAGGAAACACAACATTCTTGAATACAAGTTTTGATAAAGCAGAGATTTTTGATTCCGGTTCAGGAGCTTCTTTAGATGTTCAGTGGTATTTCAAGGTTGTTGTACAGAATATTTTGGAAAAAGGACTCAAAGACGCCAATGTAAGTTTGACAAATACATCATCAAATATAGTATTTCATGAACTGACAAATCATTTAGGAGAGACCACTCTAAGAAACATAACAGAATATGTATCAACATCTTCAGGACAAACGAATACAAATAATCATACTCTTAATACAACAAAATTGACAGAAATGGACATAAGACAATTAAACATAACAGGAAATAATGTTGTTAACATTGTACTGGATTTATTCAGAGATTTTCAAATTGTATTGAACATAAACAATACAAATGCTTTAGTTTACGTGCCTGGTACAGGTGTTTTAAACTCAAATGATTTAGGAACTGGTTTGAATTATACAAATCATACAAGATCTTACGTAGCGTCATATAGCGGAGATGTTCTAACAGGACTTGTTGCTTCTTCAGTAGAGAAATTAACAGCAAGTAATACAGCAGGCTATCATAGCATAGGTATACAGAGAAACATGACTCATACAAAAATATTATTGCCTTTCACAAGAGGTGACTGGGGAGGAATTGAAAATAGAATGAATTTAATAGAGTCAGGGGACTTCTTTTTAGAAATAACACCTACATTTGGCTTTGGTTTGGGACTCAAATATCCTATAAAACTCTTACTAAAATATTCTGATGTAAACATACAGAATGATTTAATATTAAATAAGGGAATCCATAAGCTAGCCATAGAAAGTAATAAAAGTGGAACAAAAGCTATAACAATAATAAGGCAGGAGTAATATGAAAATATTAGTAGGCGGAACTTTTAATATAGTGCACCCAGGTCATGTATTCTTTTTAGAGAAAGCTAAATCCCTAGGAGATTATTTAGTTGTCGTAATAGCCAATGATAAGACTGTTTTGAAATCAAAGAAGTTTCTTCTTTTCAGTGCAGAAGAACGAAAGAAAATGATAGAGAGTTTGAAGTGTGTTGATAAAGTTGTGATAGGACAAGAAAGTGACTTCTTCAAGATTGTGGAGAAAGAAAAACCAGATATAGTAGCTCTAGGTCATGATCAAACAATGGAAGAGGAATGGATATTAGAGAGAGCAGAAAAAATGGGAATGAAAATCAAGATTATCAGAATTAAAGATAAGGTTGATGGTTACAATACAACAGAGATCATGAAGAAGATATCGAAATTAATGAATGGGGAAAATTAATTCCCCGAAAATATTAAAACATATCACTTTCTTCCTCTTCGAAACCCTCTTCTTCACTTTCGTCTTCCTCTTCGACAAATAACATAAAATACCTCCTGGAAGCAACTAGTTATTAATAAGCACACACACATTTAAAGTTTTCTATTATGTACTGTTCCTTTTAAAAGAATTTCCGTAAAAGGATGGTTTTTCTGCCAGATTCCCCGAACTTTTCATCTATATACTCCTTCAATGGAACTAACCCAATATTCTCGCTCAATTTTATCATAGCCCTATTTTCAGGCCATGTTGTAGAATAAATACCTCTTAGTTCTAGTTTCTTCATATCGTCTATGCACATCTTGGCCAATTTGGTTCCTATACCTTTTTTTCTATAATCTGGGTGAACTCCTATGATAGAAATGTATCCATAATTATTTTCATATAATCTCCAAGAAACAAATCCAATAATATTTTCCTTTAATAAAACACCAAATGATATTTCTTTACCCTTCTTTATTCCTCGAATCTCTTTACTTATTTCACTTTCGGATAAAGGTGGTACATAGTCGTTCTCTAATAAAAATAGGAATTTTTCAATATTATTCGAATCCTTTTTTGTCAATTTCTTGAATACAAAGTTCATATCACACACTTATACATTCACAGAATTGGTTATTTGCAACAGAACACAGGCTGTTATCTGCTGTTATTCCTAGTATAACATTTGTCCCCTGATAGTTAACTCTATACGTTTGGAGTACAGCACCTCCACTATTTGTTTCCATTAGAGTCGATGCTTGTGGATCATCAAATTCCTCAGCTAACATGTTTAAACCAAACTCACTTGATAACTGTGCCATACTAGGACATCCTGCTGGTAAGTCACCTCCGCTTATGGTTTCTATTTCATCAGCTAGAGTGCTTAACTCCTCTGCTGTTATCCCTAAATCAGCTAAAGGATCTGGGAATCCCTGGAAAGTAACTGCAGCAAAAAGTAAGAAACCAACAAGTATAACAACACCAATTATGCTTACTGGGGTTAGTTTTTGTTTTCCTTGGATACTTGCAGCTTTTTTCAGTGTTGCTTGTAAGCTAGCAATCTTATTCTTGATACCCTGGATGTTATACACATGAATACTTATCATGTATACACAAGCTAGTAAAATGAAAGCCGCTATAAGACCGCCCATGAAAACATTGATCTGGAATGTTTTGTATATACCTTCATTCAAGAAGGGTAAGAATTCTGACAAAGAAATGCCTGCTATTAATGCAGCGAAACCGAGTCCAATCCTAAATATGAAATGAAAAAATATATTTGTGTAGCCTCTGTATCCTTTCACTGCTATAGAACCAAGGAATAATATGAGAAATATATAACCGACTACGAAAGCCACAAAAAACATTGTAGGAAGTTCTCGCAGAAGATCTGGCATGAAGCTCAATATGCCTGTTAAATCAGTAAGCGCCATACTATGTATTTGTGTGAGCACGTTAAAAAGTATTAAGCAATCAAACCTAACAAAATGTTATGTATGAAAAATTTCTTTTGTGTTCTAAATGTGATACTAAATACAAACTAAAAGAGCTAGTTTTTAGATGCAGAGAATGTGGTGGATCTCTGGAAGTTATTTATGATTACACAAAACTGAAGAAAATAATTAGTTTGAAAATTCTCCAAAAACGACCTTTCAATCATGCAAGGTACAAAGAGTTCTTTCCTGTGAAAAATCTGGTCAGTATACAAGAGGGAGGAACTCCGCTAATAAGATCACATAATATAGAGAAAGAATTTGGATTGAAATTCGAATTATATTTCAAGAATGAAGCTGTTAATCCAACAGGATCTTTCAAAGATAGAGGTTCAACAGTGGAACTTGCAAAGGCTATAGAATTTGGTAAGAAACACGTGGCTTGTGCATCTACTGGAAACATGGGAGCTTCTGTAGCTGCTTATTCGGGAATAGCTAGAAAAAAATGTAGAGTGATAGTCCCAAAAGATGCAGCACATGTGAAAATAGAACAAATTCTAGGATACGGTGCAGACGTGTATCAAATTAATGGGGATTATAATGATGCAGCAGATCTGGTTGAATATGCATTCAGAAAGCACGGAGCTTACTTACTAGGTGATTATTTGTATAGAAGAGAAGGAACAAAATCAGTTGGCTTCGAGCTGGCAGAACAAATAAATGCAGATTATGTGGTTTGTCCTGTAGGCAATGGTACTCTCATATCAGCTGTATGGAAAGCCTATAAGGAATTCAAAGAGCTCGGATTCATAGAATCAACACCAAAAATAGTGGCTATACAAGCTGAAAAATGTAATCCTGTGACAAAGGCTTTCAGATCAGGGGAAGCAATAATTCCTGTTTCTGGGAAAACAATAGCAGTGGCAATGGAGTGTGGAAATCCTCTTGATGGGGATAGAGCTCTAAAAGCAGTACACGAGTCTACTGGTTATGCTGATCATGTGTCTGATAAAGAGATCCTAAATTCTAGGAATACATTAGCAAAGACAGAAGGATTATTCGCAGAGCCTGCTGGTGCTGCTTCTCTAGCAGGAATATTAGCAGGCAAAACCAAGATCAAGAGAGGCAGTAAAGTCGTTTGCCTAGTCACTGGTCATGGATTGAAAACTCCAAAAACAGGTACAAGAGGTGTGCTCAAACCTATAGGCATGACAAGAAAAAGTGTAGATGCTCTATTTTCTTAAATTCTCTCTTTAGGAGAGCTTTATAAGCTTTATATATATAGATTAAACCAATTAACTGAGTATAAAAGGTGAACTATGTCAAGAATGTATTCAAGAAAAAAGGGAAAATCTGGCTCAACAAAACCATTGAAAAAAGAAGCCCCTTGGGTGAAATATAAACCTAAGGAAATTGAAGATATTGTGGCTAAACTCGCAAAAAAAGGCTACACATCATCCAAAATAGGCCTAGTCATGAGAGACGAGTATGGTATTCCTAGTGTGAGTACGGTTTCTAAGGGAACCAAAGTAGCAAAAATTATGAAAGACCACAAAATATACCCAAAAATGCCTGAGGATATGTTAAGTCTGCTAAAGAAAGCAGTGAATCTTAATGGTCATATGGAAAAGAACAAGAAGGATTACACGTCCAAAAGAGGATTGGAAATTACAGAATCGAAGATAAGGAGACTTGCTAAATATTATAAGTCTAAGGGTGAAATGGAAAAGACTTGGAAATACGACCCTATGGCAGCAAAACTTCTAGTAAAATAGTTTATTTTTATACAGGTGTTTTTTTATGGCAAAAGATCTCGCTGAAACAGTAAAGAATTTGATGACACAACCTAAACAAATAAGAAATATGGGTATAGTTGCGCATATAGATCATGGTAAGACTACATTATCAGATAATCTTTTAGCTGGTGCAGGTATGATTTCTGATGAACATGCAGGACAACAACTAGCTATGGATTTTGTAGCTCAAGAACAAGAAAGAGGAATCACAATTTACGCTGCTAATGTTTCTATGGTTCATGATTACAACAATCAAGAATATCTTATTAACATGATTGATACTCCAGGTCACGTAGATTTTGGTGGAGATGTTACCAGAGCAATGAGAGCTGTGGATGGAGTTATAATTGTGGCTGATGCTGTTGAGGGTGTGATGCCACAGACAGAAACAGTTATCAGACAGGCTCTAAAAGAAAGAGTTCAACCAGTTCTATTCATCAACAAAACAGATAGATTACTCAAAGAATTAGAACTTACACCAGAACAAATGCAAGAAAAATTCAAGAGTATAATCACAGAAGTTAACATGCTTATCAACAAGTACGGAGAAAAACAATACAAAGATAAATGGCTAGTTAATGTGGATGATGGGTCTGTTGCTTTTGGTTCAGCAACCAAAAAGTGGGCAGTATCTGTTCCTTTAATGAAACAATCTGGAATGACATTCAAAGAGGTCATTGAAATGACAGCGAAGGGAGAAGAAAAGGAGCTAGCAAAGAAAGCTCCTCTAACTGAAGTGATCCTTAACATGGTTATTGAACATCTTCCAAATCCTTTGGAAGCTCAAGCTTACAGGATTCCTCATCTATGGGCTGGAGACCTTGATTCTGAAGCAGGAAAAAGTATGCTTAATTGTGATCCTAATGGACCTTTGGCTGCTATAGTTACAAAAATTTATCCCGATCCACATGCAGGCTATGTCTCGACTGTGAGAATTTTCTCAGGAAAGATAGAAAAAGGCCAAGTAGTTTATTTGGTAGGAAAAGAAAAAATGGAAAAAACCCAACAAGTTTCTATTTACAAAGGCGCACAAAGACTTGCGATGGATGAAGTTTATGCGGGTAATATTGTAGGAATTGTTGGTTTGAAAGATGCTTTCTCAGGAGAAACACTTACAACAGTAGATAATCCAATAGAAGGATTCGAATCTATTACTCATATGTTCGAACCAGTTGTTACAAGAGCAATTGAGCCAAAACAGCCTCAACAATTATCTAAACTTATAGAGTTCTTGAAAAGAACAAGTAGAGAAGATCCTACTCTTAGAGTTAAAATTAATGAAGAAACAGGAGAATATCTTGTTTCAGGTCTAGGAGAATTACATATTAATGCTAAAATAGAAATTCCAATAAAAGAAGCAGAAATTGATGTTGATATTTCTCCACCAATTGTTATCTACAGAGAGTCCATCAAAGATAAAACTCCAGCAGCAGTAGAAGCTAAATCACCAAATAAACACAATAGATTCTTCATACTCGCGGAAGCCTTACCAAAAGACGTTTATAATGCAATGGTTAGAGGGGAAGTTCCAGATCAAGAAGTTAAGAAAAAGAATTTAGAGTTACAAAATCAACTTGTTGAACTTGGAATGGAGAGAGAAGAGGTAAAAAAGATAAAAGAAATCTACAATAAGAATGTTTTACTTGATACAACACGGGGTGTTGGTGCTATATTAGAAATCATGGAAATGATTAAGCAGGCTTTCAGAGAAGCAATGAATGAAGGTCCACTAGCTAGGGAACCATGTTCTGGTATGAAAATCATGCTTGTTGATGCAAAACTTCACGAAGATGCAATTCATAGAGGACCAGCTCAAGTTATTCCAGCTACAAGAAATGGTATCAGAGATGCTATACTTGGAGCAAAACCATACATGCTTGAACCAAAGCAGGTAATTAGAATTGATGTTCCTACAGCACAAATCAGCGGGGCAACAAAAGAAGTCCAAAACAGAAGAGGACAAATTCTTGAAATGGGAGAGGAAAGAGGAGCAAGCATAATCAAAACAAAGGTTCCTGTAGCTGAGATGTTTGGATTCAATTCAGCTCTTAAATCCTCAACAGGTGGTCAAGGATTCTTCTGGTTAATTGATATTGTTTATGAACCAATACCAAAAGATCTTGAACCAAAAGTCATAAAACAAATCAAAGAGAGAAAGGGAATTTCTGACACAGTAGAAGAATGAATTTAAAATTTCTTAACTAATTCTTGGTTCTAGAAAAGAATAATATAAAATCGAGTATAGGTAAGTATTATTCTAAACATGATGTCTAAATAAATCTCTAAAACTAAATAATCAATTATGAATCTGAAAAAGATGGAAAAACATAATCCGCAAATGTGGAAAACTCTAATTTTCTTTTCTAGATTAGTTGTGTTATCTATACCAGTTTATCTTGTGATAACATTGGGTGTAGATTTAATTGTTCTCCAAAACACAGTTGCAGATAATTCTTATCTCATGTTTAAATATACTGGTTTTGCTGTTGCAAAAGAAGGTCCAGCTCTTACAGTTGGATTGGATGATGAAACTAGACAACCTTTCTATTTCATAATATCAGAAGATTCTACTGGATGGAAATCTTTGTTATTTTTCGGAGCTCTACTCCTAGCAGTCCCAGAAATACACAATAGAAAAAGAATGTGGGGATTGATAATAGGATTACCTGTAATATGGATAGGGAATTTGGTTCGCATATATGTAATAGTTATGGTGGAAAGGTCATATGGTTTCCAAGCAGCTGCGATAACACATGACTACTTATGGCAAGTTGGTTTGATGATTTTAGTTTTAGCAACGTGGCTTTTGTGGTATGCAAAAGTTACAGAAAAATTCCAGAAGAAATCTGAGTTGAGAATTTAAAACATTTTTCATTTTTCGCCTTTGAGAGTCACCTATATATCCGAGAAAACAAATAATCAAAGAGTATTATGAATGTTGATTGGGTCATAACAATGGGATTGTTTATAGGATTTGTTGTATGGGCTCTTAGTTTTTACAGTTCTTTCTTTACAGGAGTTGCAGACATTTCATCATTTGCAGATATAACAAACGGAAGAATACTAGAAAATCTAACAATAGATAGTTACGAAGTTCCTATAAGATACAATTCATCTAATATGACTTCTAATACTGTTTTACATTTTGATTTTGTGTGGCCGGAAGATACACAAAACACAACTAAAATTTTCTCCGGAACAACGGAAATCACATGTTCAATTTTAAATAATGTGATATATTTCGAAACAGATTTAACTAATCTTACTTACAATTATTTCAAAATGACGTTTAGTAAGAAGAATGTGACAGCAAACTGTGCCAATTTTGCACCTGCACACAATAGAACGCAGATAGTTCCATGGGCAATGCAGAAGAAGAGCCTAATCTCCCAGAGTATCATAAACATGATGACGAATCTTACTTATGCTGATTATAAATCACAGTTGGGAATAACACGAGATTTTAGAATAGAGATAAACGAAAGTGGAACAGAAACTAATTATGGTTTACCTTTACCAAATAATAGAAATGTGTATTCAAGAGAAACAACAACACGATTAGAAGAAACCAATTCTGAAGTTGATATAACAGTTATGGTATGGTAATGGGCACATGGGGATTCGAACCCCAATTACAGCCTGTTTACAATCTCTGCTTATGTTGAGGGGTGATAGGCGAGCCGGGACTTGAACCCGGGTCTCGACCTCCGCAGGGTCAAATTCTATCCAACTAAACTACTCGCCTTTTTTAGTTTTTCCATTTTACTTGGATTACTCGAGTTTATCTCTTTTATCCATTTATTAAGCAATGTCGGCCCGTTTAGGGAGATTGTCCATTTATATACGGTTGGGATAAAGCCAAGTTTCTTGAGCATGCTCGTTGTTTGATCGATAAGTTTTTTTGATTTTATACTTATAGTGATTATGGGGTATCTTTTTTTTCTCATATAAATACAGCCGTCCGTGTCAAAAAGCCCACGTATAAACGAACAATACACTTCTTTATTTTTTGTTTTGAGTATTGATTCTGGGACTTCGGTTCTTTCGACTTTGTTTCCATAAGGAAGGCCTATGATTTTGTTTTTAAATTCTCCTAGCGCTTTGGAATAAATTTCAAATCCAGTAACACTTGGTAATTTCATGATTTTAAGGTCTATATTATATAATTTCTTATAGAGCGCGACTAAATATTCTGTTACATATTCTTCTTCTTTTTTGTTACATTTAACGGAAAAATAGTGCCTGCTTTTTGATAAACACCCGTCGCCTAAATGTATACCAATTTCTTCTGCAAGTTCTTTGGACATTCTTTTTGGAAAAATCATACCCTTTCTTTTATCTGCCCATGTAAATTTTATTTTTTTACTATTGAAAAAAACCTTGTTGTTTGTGAAGAAAGGGGTGTTTTCCTTTTCTAATTCTCGAATCTTAAGATCCCTTTTCTTTAATTTACCATCTATGGTCATTTTAATTAAGTCTGTTCTGTATTTTTCCCATAGATTAAATAAAGCTTTTTTCCGATCTGGTCTCTTTCTTCCTTTATTTTTCTTACCGCCGATTTTGCCGCCCTTTACACATCCCCAATTATCTCTCTTCTCGTCTAATATCCGAATTTCTAATTTCTTTGGAATTATGTGACCCGGAATATACCTCTCCCCATATTTCCATGTCTTAAGAGTTCTTATAGGTATTTTCATTTTATGGGAAAGATCCTTTAGATTTTTGGCCCCATGATGATCTTTCAAAAAATCAAAAACTTTCTCTCTTGATTCATTATTCAATAAAAATCTCATAATTAATAATTGGTCACTCATGTTAATAATACTATCCATTATACTATAGGCCCTTAAACTAAAGCTCCAATTATGAATGCAAGCAATCCTATGAACATCCCAATTTTTATTTTTTTACTTAATTTAGAATAATCTTTCTTTTTCTTCGCTTTTGGTATTCTGTATATTATATACAGGAAAAGAATGTCAGTGATCCATACAATTCCAATGTAGCTCAAACCAACTAATCCAATCAAATACGGAACAGGAGAAACCAATATTGCTCCGACCAATGCTATTTGGGCAGTTGATTTAGCTTTTCTTTCACTGTATTTAAGTTTAGTTCCATCTCTTGTAATTTTGAATCTCTCTGCAAGTTTATCCTTAACTTTTGAAGATGCTCTTTTTAAGAAACTTTTTGTGTCTCCTTCCAAATCTTCCAAATCTTTTACAATCTCTCTGGCAACGTTTGCTAACATTGCAAGAACGAAAAATATGAAAGGTAGAGTCATATTACCCATTGCAGCTCCACCAAACAAGAATGTAGATCCGACTAAGTAACTCACTGCGAGATTCCCTAAAAGAGTTTTGTTTTGCAGAGAACGTGCATAGATGATTAACAGGAATGAATTAAATGCAGCTATAATAAGTGGGTAAATTGTATTTAGAGTTAGAGCTAGAGTTATTCCAATAAGGAATAATATTATAGAAAACCATAATCCAGCAGATTTTGAAATTCTATCTGTTGCTAGTGGTCTATTTCTTCTATTTGCTTTATCAGAATCTATGTCATAATAATCGTTTATTACATTACCAGCACCTGTGATCAAAAAAGCAGCAATCATAGCTATGTAAATAGGAGTAGTTGTAACCAGTAATGTAATATCAGAAACAAGTAATCCACCAATAAAAACAGCAAATATACTCATAACACAATTTACCGGTCTCAGTAATTTGATATAATCTAACATGCCTTACACCTTACTCACAGGATGTCTTGCTCCACATGCTTCACATTTTAAGAAATAAAATTTGTCCTCTTTGGTTATTTTTGTGTCAGGTTTTTTGCACTCAGTGCATATCACATAAGATTTCATATACAAATCAATTTTCTTATTCACAAGAGAAGTGGAAAATGTTCCAATTAATATTAAACTCTGACTAGATAGTTCCCAAGAAGTTGCTAGTTCTTTCGCTAGGAATTTTATCAAATGTTTTTGATCTCTTCTCAAAGCATTTGCTATCTCTATAATATTTTTAATTAAAGTTTTACTACCTTGAATTAAGACTATCGGTTTAGGTACTTCAAACCTGTCTGTTGTTTCAACTTTATCAGGCACTTTCTTCATCCCCTCTTTTAGTAGCTCTTCATAGCTTTTCATACTATCACATAGTTAGTTGATACTTATTAATGGTTAGTTAATCAGGACTTGGAATAGATATATAAATATTCATATCATATTAGAATAATAGTGGTTATATGACTGATTTTGATCAATATGGACCTGAAAAAATAGTAGAAATTCATGATCCTAAAACAGGAGCGCACGGTTTCACAGTTGTAGATAATACAGCATTAGGACCTGCAAAGGGTGGAATCAGAATGACTCCTACAGTTTCTATAGAGGAAGTTTCTAGATTAGCAAGAGCAATGACATGGAAATGTGCAATAGCAGATCTTCCTTTTGGTGGAGGTAAATCTGGTATAGTAACAAATCCAAGAGAAATAAGTCCAGAGAAAAAGCAAGATATTGTTGCAGCTTTCTCAAGAGGATTGAAAATAATTTCACCAGAACTCTATGTAGCAGCTCCTGACATGAACATGGCAGAAGAAGAAATGAGAACATTTGCAAATGCAAATGGATCTCTTAAATCGTGTACAGGAAAACCAGCTAATATGTGCGAAAAGGATGGGACTGGATGTGGTCTACCACATGAGCTTGGATCAACAGGATTCGGAGTATTTCATTCTATTGTTGTTGCAGCTAAACACATCGGATTGAACCTAAATGGTGCAACTTTCTCAATTGAAGGATTCGGAAATGTAGGAACCTTCGCTGCTAAGTTCTTAGAAGAACTTGGAGCAAAAATGGTTGCAGTATCAGATTCCAAAGGATGTGTATACAACCCAAAAGGAATAGATGTCGCAAAAGCATTGAAAGTTAAACAAGAAACAAGATCAGTTTCCAATTACGAAGACGGAAACAAGCATGATACCGGTGATATTTTTAGTTTAGAAGTAGATATAATTGTGCCTGCCGCACTTCCAGATGTAATCAACAAACAAAATTATGAAAGTGTGAAGGCAAAAATAGTAGCAGAAGGAGCAAACATCCCAATGAAACATTGGATAGAAGAAGAATTTCATCAAAAGGGAATTCTTATAATTCCTGATATAGTTGCAAATGCAGGTGGTGTGATCTCTTCATATGCAGAGTATATAGGAAAAGATAAAGATTACATGTTCAAGCTTGTAGAAGAGAAAATAACAAAAAACACACAAATAGTTCTAGACCATGCAAAGAGTGAAAAAATTTCTCCAAGAAAAGCCGCAATGGAGATAGCAGAAAAAAGAGTTACAGAAGCAATGAAGAAAAAAGGAATGATGTAATTACTGGTTCATATTAGGCCATTTTCTTTGAATTAGATGAAGTATTATTCCTAGTAATATGGATATAATTAACCATCCAATATCACTTCAAAAACTGATCTACTTTATCCCTTGCTTTCTCTCTTTGATCTTGATGTTTTTCTAAGAATTTTGTCATTTTCTCAATTAGAATCTGTTTAAGCTCGCCTGTCAAGAGCTTTCCAGATTTGTACTCATCATGTATTTTTTTTATCTTCTTATCATCTTCTTCGAACATGAAATATAACATCTGATAAGAAATATCCACATCAGGATTTCCGCCCTTTTCTCTATGTTCTTTAACGGTCTCTCTTCCTCCAGAAAATGCGTGTTTATTTATTTTT